>DASPNH010000196.1:0-39222 GCA_035626675.1 Binatia bacterium | reverse complement strand
AACGGCGTGCGCGCCCTGGTCACCAACCGAGATCAGCTCGAGCTCTTGCAGGAGAGCCCTAATCTGATCGGCGGCGCCGTGGAGGAATGCCTGCGCTATGACGGGCCCATCCTCCTGACCATCCGTATCACGCGCGAAGACACCAGCTTCGGCGACAAGGTGATTCCGAAGGACCGGCCGGTGATGTGCATGGTGGCAGCGGCCAACCACGATCCGGCGCACTTCGAGAACCCCGATCGCTTCGACATCCGCCGCACCGACAACGACCATCTCGCCTTCGGCGGCGGCGCTCATTTCTGCCTCGGGGTGCACCTGGCGCGCATGGAAACGCAGATCGCGATCGGAACACTGGTGCGCCGTCTGCGTGGACTGGAGATGATGCGCGAGGACGTGGAGTGGGGCCCTTCGCTCTTCCGCGTGCTCGCCAGCCTCCCGCTAGCCTTCGAGCCCCGTCTTTAGGGGGACAGTGCCTCTCGAAGCAGCCTCTGCCGTCGCGTCAGTGCGGGCGGCGGGTCGGTGTGGTCTGGGACGGCGGCTTCTGGTGCTTTGCCGTCTTGGCCGAGCCGCCGCCGGGAGGATTCCTGGCGTCCCCGGTGGCGTCCACCCCGCGTGTCTTGCCCGCATCGTAATGGCCCTGACGTGCCTTGCCCGCCGAGTCGTAGCTACGTTCCGAAGTGTCTTTGCTCGATGGCGCCATGACGCATGCTCCTGCGAGGCGATGGCCTCTGGAGCGTGACCGGCTCCGCCGACGGTTTATTCGCCTGCGCACATGCGCGGCGCCTATCGCTCGGCCGCCTGCTTGAGCCCCGCCGCTGCCAGCGCAAAGCCTGCTTCCATGTCGCGCCCATAGAGCGCCTCGACCAGCGGCGCCAGTGCCCCGCTCAGGTAGTCCACCGTCGTATAGCGCGTGCGATGCCCATCGAGGGGCTCGAGGATCTGGTAGCGGTTGGCGACCAGGAAGGCGTTGATGCCCATCCGCATGCCCCACGCCAGACGCTGCGGTGGCTCGAACACGTTGAGCGTCTCGCGCTGGCGCATCGGCCTGCGACCCGGGAAACAGACCTGCATCAGCACCGGGTCCCCGACCTTGCCTGCGCATGCCACGCTCGGCGTGAAGCGATTCCACTCCTGGTAGCGCGCGAAGTCGGTGAGGATGCTCCACACGCGCTCGACCGGTGCATCGATGTCGACGACCGCGCGCGGCGCGAACCGAAAGAGCTTGCCCTGCGAGAAGCTGGCTTCGAGCTGGTTCATCGCGAGACGTTGTGTTCCTTTTCGAGACGATTTCCCAACGCTTGAACATGGCGGCCTCGCGCGACGTCCCATGCGTTCTTCGGCGGCGACGAGGCCACGCGGCGACCATTGGCAGAGCACGCGCGCGTGCGGCGGCGACATCGCGAAAATCGTCGATTTCGCCCGCAGAACAAGCTGGTTTCGGGACGCGGAAGCCTCGACGCCGAGCATTGCGTTCTTAGATTCTGGCATCGCCGGCGCGCCTGATTCGAAGGTCGTCGCACACGGTCGTGGGGGGCGGACCGAGGACTCGCCCAATGATGCTCGGACCCTGCACGGGTCCTGGAGAATGACGGACTCGATGTCACGCCATCGCTTTTTCTTGACCACTGCGCTCGCCGCGAGCGCGCTTGCTTTCACCTTCACCGACTCCGCATCGGCCGGTCGTGCCGAAGAAGTCCAGGCCGAGCTCGGCCGCCACGCGCACGTGCGCGACGAGATCCTGGTCCAGTACCGCTCCGGCGCGAGCAATCGCGGCAAGGCCGCCGCCCGCGGCCGCGTCGGCGGTCAGCGCAAGGAGCTTTTGCTCGACGAGAACTGGCGCGCCGACAAGGACGGCGGCGGCGAGCTCGAGCTCGTCCGCATTCCTCCGGGCCGCAGCATCGCCAACGCGGTGCGCGACATCGAGGAGGATCCGGACGTCGCCTTTGCCGAGCCGAACTACGTTTACACGCATCAGGCCGCGTCCAACGACCCGTACTACACCAGCGGCTACCTGTGGGGCTTGTACGGCGACGCGACCTCGCCCCGCAACATCTATGGGACGCAGGCCGGCGAGGCCTGGGCCGCCAACAAGACGAGCTGCGGCAGCGTCTGGGTCGGCATCATCGACACTGGCGTCATGCACAGCCATCCCGACCTGAACGACAACTACGCGCGCAATCCGGGCGAAGTCGCGGGCAACGGCAAGGACGACGACGGCAACGGCTACCGCGACGACGTTCGCGGCTGGGACTTCGTCGGCAACAACAACAGCGTCTTCGACGGCGCCTCCGACGACCACGGCACGCACGTTGCCGGCACCATCGGCGGCGAGGGATCGAACGCGCAGGGCGTGGCTGGCGTCTGCTGGAAGGTCAATCTGCTGTCGGCGAAGTTCCTGGGACCCGACGGCGGCAGCCTTGCGGCCGCGGTGCGCGCCATCGACTACTTCACCGACCTGAAGAAGCGCGCCGGCATCAACCTGGTGGCGACCAACAATTCGTGGGGCGGCGGCGGATACTCGCAGGCGCTCTACGACGCGATCGAGCGTGCGCGTGCCGCCAATATCCTGTTCGTGGCGGCAGCCGGCAACGGCGGCCTCGACGGGATCGGCGACAACAACGATCTGTACCCGAGCTATCCGGCCGGCTACTCGAACTCCAACGTGATCAGCGTCGCGGCGATCACGTCGAGCGGCGCACGGTCGAGCTTCTCGAACTACGGCGCGACCAGCGTGGACATCGCGGCGCCCGGCAGCTCGATCGTGTCGACGGTGCCGGTGCTCAAGCTGACGGGTGGAACATCGCCCGGCTATGCCTCGTACCACGGCACGTCGATGGCAACTCCGCACGTGACCGGAGCGGCGGCGCTGTACGCGGCAACGCATCCGGGCGCTACGGCCGCGCAGATCAAGAGCGCGATCCTGTCGAACGCGGTCCCGACTGCATCGATGACGGGAAGATGCGTGACCGGTGGCAGGCTGGACGTCAGCCGGTTCTAGGCGAATCATGGCTCCGCCATGGCGGACGTCCTCCCACTTCTGCTGCCCGTCGTGGTGTTGGCCCTGCTCCTGGTCGCACCACGCCGCGGCGGCCGAAAGGCAGGGCCCGGCGCCAGGCGAGCCGCGCTGTTCGTACTGGTTTGGGGCGCTCTGGCAATCGTCATCGCCCTGGCGTGGAACCGCTTTGGCTGGGCCCTGCTCTGGAACCTGAGCGGAGACGACAAGTGAGGGAGGGCGCGCAGCTGCGCAGCGCTCTTCCATCCACTTCACTGGCCCGTACGAGGGACTGGGCGCCTACCTAGCCTTGCGTGCCGTTGGTATAACGGTGGCATGATCAAGACTCGCACCCCCGCCACCGTCCTCCTGGCGATCCTTGCAGCCTCGCTGACCGCCTCCTGCGCATCCCGGCGCGTCGAGCACGTCGAAGTCAACTACGACGAAGGCTACGACGATGGCACGTATGCGGACACGCAGTACGAACGCCCGCTGCACGAGGAACGCATCCAGGAGAGCTACGACTCCGGCTACGAGCAGCAGCGTTACGATGACGGCTATTCGTCGCAGGCGCAGGCCCCTCCGCCAGCGGCGGCGGGCGAGGTCGATCAGGAGTATTTCTACCGATCGCTGGCGCCGCATGGCCGCTGGGTCCAGCACGCCGAGTTCGGCTGGGTCTGGTCGCCAACCGGCATCTCCGCCGGCTGGAGACCCTATACCGAAGGCGAATGGGTCTGGGCCGACGAGTACGGCTGGTACTGGTCGTCGTATGAGCCTTTCGGTTGGGCCACCTATCACTACGGCCGCTGGTACTTCGATCCGTATTACGGCTGGTCATGGGTGCCCGGTTACACATGGGCTCCGGCATGGGTGAACTGGCGAGTGGGCGGCGGATATATCGGCTGGTCGCCGCTGTGGCCCGACTACTTCGATCACCATCACCATCATCACTGGCGCCACCGATGGCGGCATGACCATGACTGGGGCCGCCGCCACCGCGGCCGCGACTGGGACGAATGGGTCTTCACGCGTGACCGCGACTTCACTTCACCGCGAGTGGGCCGGCGTCAGATCCGCGATCCGCGCGAGCGAGATCGGATTCGCGGCGTGGCTCGCGAGCTGCAGGTCGATCGCCGGCGCCCCGAGAGCATCGGACGCGCGCTGGATCGCCGCGTGGTCGAACGTGCGACGGGACGGCAGATCCGTCCTGCGCGCATCGAGCGCGCCGATCGCCCAGGAGCCGGACGCGAAGGACAGCGCGACCGCATCCAGGTCTTCCAGCCACGCGTTCGCGAGAAGCGCGGCGCAACGCCCGACCGGATCGGCGTCGCCAGGCAGCAGTCGCGCGAGGAGCGCGAACAGTCACGGCGGGCATGGGACACGCTGCGTGACGACCGCGGGCAGGGCCGCGATGGTCGCGATGCCGATCGGGACGGCCGTGGCGGTGGTCGCGACGGCGAGGCCGTACGCGACGAACGCGGCGGCGTCGGCCGCGGGCCGAGCGATCGTGACGGCCGCAGTCCCGAAGGGCGCGACGATCGCGCACCGGGCGGACGCGACGATCGCGACGGCGTAGGCCGTGACGATCGCGCACCGGGCGCGCGTGACGATCGTGACGGGACAGGCCGTGACGATCGCGGCGCGGGCGCGCGTGACGATCGTGACGGCGCAGGCCGTGACGAGCGCGGCCCTGGCGGCACCGACGTTCGTGGTCGCGAAAATCGCGGTCCGAGCGAGCGCGGCGCAGCACCGGGCACGCGCCCGGGTCCGGCAGGCGTGCGCGATCCGCGCATTACTCCCGAACGCGAGGAGCGCGGTCGTGGCGGATTCGACCGCTCAAACGACCGAGGCCGGGGCGGCTTCGAGCGCCGTGACGAACGCATCGATACCGGCGGACGAGACACGGACACTCGCGAGCGCATCGATACCCGCACGCCGCAGCGCCAGCAGATGGAGCGTACCGTGCCGCAGCCCCGCACGCAGCGCCCCGAGTTCGCACCGAGCGGCCGCACGCCGCCGCAGCGGCATATGCAGCAGCGCGAGTTCGCTCCGACTCGCAGGCCCGAAGGACCGCCGCCGGGCGCTCGCGAGATGGACCGGCCGCGTCCGAACGTCCGCGAGACTACGCGCGAAGTGGAACGCATGACGGCGCCGCCGCGTTCGCAGCCCGCACCGCGCTCGCAGCCTGCGCCTCCGCGTGGCGGCGAAATGCGCTCGTACGATCGCGGCGGCGGCTACTCGCCCTCGCGCGGCACCGGAGGTGGAATGTCGTCGCCGCGTGGCGGTGGCAGCAGCGGAGGCTCGGGTCGCGGCAGCGATCGCGGGCGCTAGGCTTTCAAGGGGGCAATCCCCTCATGCTGAAGGGGACAGTCGCAGGCGCGGCTGTCCCCATTTTTCTGTCACGAGGAGACGTACCGCGTTCGCCGGCGACTGTCTTCGAAGGACAGGTTTCGGGCCGACGATGCCAGCCGCAATGACTGCGGCCGCGCGCCGCGCCTGTTGCGTTCGCTACGCGGCGCGCGCCAAGTGGCCGCGTGGCGCGCGCCGCCGAGACCGACGACCAGCAACTCGTCGCGCGTGCCAACGCGGGCGAGGAGGCGGCGTTCGAGGAGCTCTATCGCAGGCATCGTGACTACGTGGGCGCCCTCGCGTTCCGGTTCCTGCGCGATCGCGAGGAAGCGCTCGAGGTCTTGCAGGAGACGTTCGCGTACCTGTTCGAACGCTTTCCCGGCTTCGAGCTGACCTCGTCGCTGAGGACCTTCCTGTACCCCGTGGTCAAGCATCGCTGCCTCGACCGCATTCGCCGTCGCCGGCCGAGCGTGGACATCGCGACGGTCGAGGAGTCGCTGGCGATCGTTCCCTCGGCCGCCGGTCGCGCCGACGCGGAACTGGTCCGGGCGCTCGAGGCGCTGCCGGCCGTGCAGCGGGAAGTGATCGTGCTGCGCTTCGTCGAGGACCTGAGCCTCGAGCAGATCGCCTCGGCCACCGAGGCTCCGCTGGGAACCGTCAAGTCGCGGCTGCATCACGCGCTCCTGGAACTGCGCCGCCGCCTCGGCTGAGCCAGCATTTCCAAAAACATCTCGATCCCGCGCTTTTCGTTGAACCTTTTCATGCGGCGCTGCGCTTCAGGGGCATGGACCGGCATCCGGAGCTTCTCGACCTCGAGGCAGTGCGCACGGGCGAGGGTTCGGCGCAGGACGCACGCCACGTGCAGACGTGCGCAGACTGCCAGGCCGAGCTTGCGGAGCTCACCAGGCTGGCCAGCGCTGCAGCCGCGATGCACGACGAGGCGTTGGTGGTTCCGGCCGAGGTCGATGCGCGCATCCTGTGGCATGCGCGCAAGCGTGCGCTCGCCGCTCGGCGTCGGCCGCCGTCATGGCCGCGCCGCACGGCGCTGGTCGCGGCGGCAGCGATATTGGTGGCGGCCGGCGTCACGTTGCGCACCGTCCAGAAGGGCGCCGTGCCGGCCAACGTCGACACGCGCGCAGCCGATCGGCTCGCAAGCGCGCCGCCGCCGCCCTCGCCCGAGCGCCACGCGCAACCAGCGCAGGCCATGGCCCGTGCGCAGCGACACGAAGCGATGGACGACGAGCGCGCAGCCACAGACGTCAACGGCGACGGCTCTTTCGACATCCTCGACGCTTTCGCCCTGGCGCGCGCGCTGCCGGCGCCGGCACCGTCCGGCGACATCAACGGCGACGGAACTGCCGACCGCCGTGACGTGGACGAGGTCGCGCGCCGCGCCGTCTCGCTGGTGCAGGGATGAGCGCGCGTCACGCGATAGGCGCGGCTGCGGCACTGATGGCGCTGCTCGCGTCCAGCGCGCGCGCCGAGTTCCGTCCCGTCGACATCTACGTGGATGCCGGCGAGGTCGCGCTCGCCGCCTATCAGGTCGAGGTTCGCGCAGCCGGCGCCACCATCGTCGGCGTCGAAGGCGGGGAGCACGCCGCCTTTGCAGAGCCGGCCTACTACGATCCCGCGGCGCTCTCGGGAGGCCGCATCATCCTGGCCGCATTCAGCACGGGGCATGACCTGCCCGGCGGCCGCACGCGCGTGGCGACGCTCCACATGCACGAGAGCAGCGAGGCGCGATACGAAGTGAAGCTCATGGCCGCCGGCGATGCCGGCGGCCGCCGCACGAGGGCCACGGTCAGCGTGGTTTCCAGGGAGACGCAGCGATGAAGAGGAATACGAACAGCACACGCCTGTGGGTCTCGGTGATGACCGCGGCGATGATCGTGGGCGCATGCAGCAGCGCGGTGCAGGAGCGCGCCGACTCGCGCCGCGAGGCACAGCAGCGGCCGGCGCAGTCGGATCGCACGCCGCCCCCTGCGCAGTCCGGCGCCGTGCACGCTCCGAGGCGCGCTGCCGAGCCGGTACCGCAGGCGCTGGCCAGGCCGGTCGCTCCCGCTCCCGCTCCGCCGCCTGCTGCATCGTCCGACGACGGTGTCGCCTACGGCCAGGCCGAAACGGTCACGGAGTATGCAGAGGAGGCAGATGCCGGACGCGCGGCGCCACTGAGCGTGCAGCCTCACGGCGGTGCCGGCGCGGCTCTGGAGTCGAAGTCGAAGATGGCGGCCGGTTCGGTACGTGGCCGCCGCGGCGATGCGGATACGGCAGTCGCAGATCTGGGCGCCCCGCGTCCCGGCGAGGAGCTGTGGATCATCGCACGCGACGACAAGCGGCCGTCCAAGCACTCGCGACGCGACTATCCGGTCCTGAAGGCGAAGCGCCCGAACCTCGCCGTCGAGATCCCGCTGCCGCTTCAGCATACCGACGTCGACGCGCGCATCGCCGGCTACGTCGCCACCGTCTCGGTCAAGCAGCGCTACGAGAACCCGTACAGCGAGAAGATCGAGGCGATCTACGTCTTTCCGCTGCCCGAAGATGCTGCCGTGCAGGATTTCGTGATGACGGTCGGCGAGCGCCGGATCCGCGGCATCATCCGCGAGCGGCAGGAAGCCGAGAAGATCTACCAGGTGGCCAGGAGCAGCGGCTACACGGCGTCGCTGCTGACGCAGGAGCGACCGAATGTCTTCACGCAGTCGGTGGCCAACATCGAGCCGGGCAAAACCATCGACATCGATCTGCAGTACTTCCACACCGTCGACCTGGTCGACGGCGAGTACGAGTTCGTCTTCCCGATGGTGGTCGGGCCTCGCTACAACATGCCGGGCGCCGGCGACGGCATCGGTGCGGTGGCGGTGGGGCAGCACGGAGCTTCGGGGCAGGCCGTCGAGATTCCGTACATGGATCCCGAAAAGGAGCGCAGCGGACACGACGTGTCGGTTGCCGTCGAAATCGAGGGCGGGATGAAGATCGAGTCGATCCACAGCCCCAGCCATACCGTCGAGGCCACGCGCTCGTCCGATCGTCTGGTCAAGGTCGCGCTCGACCGGCGCGACCGCATCCCCAACGAGGATTTCGTGCTGCGCTACAAGCTGGCAGGCGAGACGGCCAAGACCGCGTTCCTCACCCACCGTGACGATCGCGGCGGATACTTCACGCTGATGCTGGAGCCGCCGGCCTCACTCGCCCAGTCGCGGCGCCAGCCGATGGAGCTGATCTTCGTGCTCGACTGCTCGGGCAGCATGGCAGGCAAGCCGCTGGAGATCGCCAAGTCCGCCGCCGAGCGCGCCCTTCGCAAGCTGCGCAGCGACGATACGTTCCAGATCATCTCGTTCTCGGACTCGGCCTCCGCGCTGGGCCCGCAGCCGCTGCGCGCGACGACGTCGAACGTCAGGCGCGGAATCGAGTACCTGCATGCCCTCGATAGCGAGGGCGGCACCAACATGATCGAGGGGATGCGCGCGGCGCTCGCGTTCGATCACGACTCGCAGCGCATGCGCGTGGTTTCGTTCATGACCGACGGCTTCATCGGACAGGACTCGGACGTGCTGGCGGTGGTGCAGCGGCACGTCGGCGACGCGCGCATCTTCAGCCTCGGCGTCGGCTCCTCGGTCAATCGCTACCTGCTCGAGCGCATGGCCGTGCTGGGCCGCGGCGCGGCGGCTTTCGTCGGCATCGACGAGAGCCATGCCGAGGCCATCGACAACTTCTACGAGCGCGTCTCGCACGCGGCGCTGACCGACATCGAGATCGATTGGGGCGGGCTCGACGTGCGCGACGTCTACCCGAGCCGCGTGCCCGACCTGTTCGTGGGGCGGCCCGTGGTCGTCACCGGACGCATCGCGGACGATGGCGGCGATGCGACCATCCGCGTACGCGGCCGCGTGGCCGGCAAGATGGAAGAGCTGCAGGTGACGGCGGGCGGCGAGGATAGGGCGCGCCCCGGCATCGCGGCGATCTGGGCGCGCACGCGCATCACCGAGCTCGAAGACGACGGCCGCCTCCACGGCCAGGCATCGGCGGCTTCCGAGATCACGCAGGTGGCCCTCGAGCACTCGCTGATGTCGGCGTACACGGCCTTCGTGGCGGTCGACAGCTCGGCGCGCACCGCCGGCGACCATGGGGTCACCGTGGTGCAGCCGGTGCCGGTGCCCAAGGGCATGTCGTACCAGACGACGGTGCGGTGACCTCGGAGCATCGGTCCGACCTCGTCGCCGTAGAGACGAAGGCCGAGGCGGTCCCGGTCCAGGTCGAGCAGGCGCTTCAGCAGCGCTGATACGAGAGCTTGCTGCGATCGACCATGTCCGTGGGACTGATGCCGAAAGCTTCGCCCAGGACATGGTCGAGATGGGCCAGGTCGTAGAAGCCGACGGCATGCGCGACGTCGGTGAAGCTCAGACCTTCGTGCCACAGCATCACGGCCTTCCACACCGTCATCCAGCGTCGGACTTGCGGCAGGTTGCAGCCGAGCTCCTTGGCGAACAGGGCGCGCAGGCGTGATTCGGACAGCCCGACCTCGGCCGCCAGCTGCGAAACGGGCGCCTCGTCCAGGCGGCGCTCCTCGATCAGCTCGAGGACGCGCTGGACTCGCGGGTCGATCTCACGCGACGGTGGGGCGCCGGCGGCCACGGCCTCGACGATCTCGCCGAACAGGCCCCTGGCCTTCGGGCAGCTCATTTCCTGGGCGGCAAAGGAATGCTGGCACGCCTGGCGAACGCGTTCCAAGGTCTCCCCTTGGAGCGGCTGGATCTGGCTGCGTGCCAGCTTGGGTGCCAGAGTGCGGTAGGCGGCGCTGGTGATGCCGGCGTCGATGATCGTCAGGTCGCAGTCGACGGCTTCGATGAAGCGGCGCGCCATGTTGGGCGCCACGAGCACGCCTTCGTATTGGCCGGGCGGCTCGTCGCCCGCCTCCAGTACCACGTGTCCGCGGTTGGCGACGATGATGGTGGCGGCCAGGCGCCGGTACGGCTTGGTGCGGCGATCCACGACCAGCGTCTGCGCCTGTACCAGCAGGCAGCGGTCGAAGAGGTAGGCGCGCATCGATTGGCCGCGCCAGTGCGAGGATGGCATTGGCCAAGGGTAACGCGGCGGCGCGACTCTGGCCAAGCGCGCGAAGTTTCCAAGCGGACGCTACAAGACGCGCCGGGCCGGCGCTCGTAGCTTTTCGCCGATCGATCGGAGGGACCACCCATGGCTCACCCTGCTTGCCGGAACTTTGTCGCTGCTTCGCTTGCCGCGCTGATCGCATCGCCCGCCCATGCCGCCCTGGTCACCAGCGTCTTCGGCGGGCGCGTTCCGTGCGCGCCGTCCGGTGCCGTTCAGGTCTGCGAGAGCGGGGTGACGCAGCGTGTGGAGACCTGGGATGGCGTTGCCCTCGGCGTGACGGTGACCATCCCGCCGGCAACCATGGACGGGCCGTTTCCATTGGTCGTCGATCTCCACGGCTTTGGCGCAGGCAAAACCCCCAACCCCGCCATCCAGGCGCTGGCCGAGGAAGGCTTCATCGTGCTGATCTACACCGCACGCGGGCTGCACGAGTCGTGCGGAAGCGAGCCGGCTCGCGCGCCCGATCCGTCGCTGAGCAATCCGAACGTCTGCGAAGAGCGCGGCTGGATCCATCTGGCCGACGCGCGTTACGAAGGCCGCGACACACAGTATCTGGCCGGCATACTCGTCGACGAAGGCCTGGTCGTTCCCGACAAGATCGGCGTCACCGGCATTTCCTACGGAGGCGGGCAGTCGATGATGCTGGCCCAGCTTCGCAATCGCGTCATGATGCCCGACGGCTCGCTGGTGCCGTGGAGGAGCCCGGCCGGCGTCGACATGACGATCGCGGCTTCGGCGCCGGTGATCGGCTGGTCCGATCTTGCCTACGCATTCGTACCTACCGGCAAGTTCCTCGACTATTCGGTGCTGAACGCCTACGGCGACAGCTACGGCATCATGAAGGACTCGTTCGTCGACTTCCTCTACCAGGTCGCGGTCGGCAACGGCTATGTCGCGCCGCCCGGTGCCGACCCCGATGCCGACATCACTTCCTGGTACAACGCGCTGGTGGCGGGCGAGCCGTACGACACCAGCCCGCTGCTGGTGCATGCACGCGAGCAGCTTACGCGCTACCACTCCGCCTACTACATCGACGATTCGATCGCGCCGGCGCCGCTGCACATCTTCAACTCCTTCACCGACGACATCATGCCGGTAAGCCAGGCGCTGCGCTTCTATCTGAAGACGAAGAACAGATACCCCGGCGCCGAAGTCTCGCTGCGTTTCAGCGACGACTTCTCGCACATGCGCGGCGTGCTCGGGGACGGCTCCGACCGCGTGTTCCTGCCGATCGTCGATTTCCTGCGCCGGCATCTCAAGGGTATCGGCACGCCCGGACCTGTCGTGGAGACGTACACGCAGGGCTGCAATGGCGCGCTGGAGGAAGGGCCGTTCACCGCCGCCAGCTGGGATGCGATCCATCCAGGCGAGGTGCGTCTGCTGGATGCGGGGCCCGACACCTTCGATTCCGAAGGTGGAATCGCAGGCAACGCCAGCGCCGAGGAGCCGACGCTCGGCGGCGCCAACTCGTGCCGCACGGTCTCTTCCAGCGCCGACGATCCCGGTGCTGCAACGTATCGCTTCCCTGCCGCCGGATGCGACGGCTACACGGTGATGGGCATGCCGACGATCATCGCCCGCTATGCCGTGGACGGGACCTTCCCGACCATCATCGGGCGTTTGTGGGACGTCGACACGGTAAGCGGCTCGCAGACACTCGTCTCGCATGCGTTCTATCGCCCCGACGCGGGCAGCGAAGAGCTGCAGGTGTTCCAGCTCGACGCGATCGGCTGGCACTTCGCGCCCGGGCACGTGGCCAAGGTCGAGCTGCTCGGCGAGAGCTCGCCGTATGCGCGCAAGTCCAACGGTACGTTCACGATCACGGCAACCGACGTGGACGTGCGGCTGCCCGTGCTCGAGACGCCGGACGGAAGCTGCGTGGCCGCGCCCGCGCCTGGCGTTTATCCGGGCGGGCTCGAGTTCCCCGGCCAGGTCGTGCTCGGAGCCAGGCTGGCGGTGAAGGATCCCGGCTTCAGCGTGGGGCAAAACGTGCTCGTCCAGGCGCGCGAGCGCGACAGCGACGTCGCGATCGTCGGCGATCCGACCGTCAACGGCGCCAGGCTGCGCGTGGTGACGCGCGGAGGCGAGAGCGCCGACCAGACGTTCGAGCTGCCGGCCTCGGGCTGGAGCATCCGCGGACCGCAGCGCTTCCGTTACGACAACCGCGTGCCCGGCGGCGCCGTGCGCAAGGCGCAGATCGAGAAGACGCCGCGCGGCGTCGTGCGCATGAAGGCGACGATCTCCGGACGCAACGGCACCGTCGAGATCGTTCCGCCCGATCCCGGCGAGGAGGCCGCCGCCGTACTGACCATCGTCGGCGGCAACTCCTACTGCACGAGCTTCGGCGGCGAGGCGGGCGGCATCGAGACGGCCGATGGTGACACGCTATGGTCGATCAAGCGTCCGACCTCCGCCGTGTGTCTGGACGAGCTCTCCGCGCCGGCAACGACGACGACGCTGCCAGTGACCACGACGACGCTCGGCGGCACCACGACCACGCTCGGCGGGGCTACCACGACGCTGGCGACGACCACGACGCAGGCTGGACCGACGACGACGGTGACGACGACCAGCATCACGCTCCCTCTCGAGCAGTGCGGCATCTATCCGACCTGCGGCGGAGACTGCCCCGAGGGAAAGGTGTGCAGCATCGTCTTCGCCAACCCGTTCCCCGACACCAGCCAGGCCGGCTGCGCCTGCGTGGAGGGCTTCGCGCCGTGCGGCGGCTTCCAGATGTGCGGCGGTCTTGCCTGCCCGGAGAATACCGCCTGCTTCAGCAACCCGTTCCCGCCCGAGGCCTGCGGCTGCTTCCAGCAGGGTCCGTAGCAGCGCGTCCGCTCATCCTTTTCGCTTAAGGGGACTGTCCCCTTTACGATGCTGGGCATGAGCCAACATCTTGCCATGCGCTCGGGGAATCCTGCCCTGGGCGAGGAAACGTTCCGTCTCCCTCGCGTCGCTTCGGGCGACGCCATGACCGTCGGCGGCACCGTCAACAAGACGGCGCTGAGCCTGCTGCTGCTGCTGGCCACCGCCGCCTATACCTGGAACCTCGGCCTGCGTGGAGATCCGATGGTCCACACGCTGACGATGGTCGGCGTGGTCGGGGGCCTGATCACCGCGCTCGTTACGGTGTTCAAGAAGGAATGGGCGCCGGTCACCGCGCCCGGCTACGCGCTGCTCGAAGGCCTTGCGCTCGGCGGCATCTCGGTGGCTTTCGAGGCACGTTATCCCGGCATCGTCAGCCAGGCCGTCTTTCTGACGTTCGGCACACTCGGTGCGCTGCTGATGGCGTACCGATCCGGTCTGGTGCGCGCCACCGAGAACTTCAAGCTCGGCGTGGTCGCGGCGACCGGAGGAATCGCGCTCGTCTACCTGATCGGCTTCGTGATGAGCTTTTTCGGCACCTCGATCCCGATGATCCACGGCAGCGGCATGGTCGGCATCGGCTTCAGCCTGTTCGTGGTGGGAATTGCCGCTCTCAATCTCGTGCTCGACTTCGACTTCATCGAGCAGGGCGCCGAGCACGGAGCGCCCAAGTACATGGAGTGGTACGCCGCTTTCGGGCTGCTCGTGACGCTGGTGTGGCTCTACCTCGAGATCCTGCGCCTTCTTTCCAAGCTTCAGGAGCGCAGGTAGCCGTTACCGCGCACCCTCTCGCAGCCGCCAAAAAGGTGGTAGGCTCGCGCGCGAGTGACCGCCGAAGCACTTCTGCTGCTCTCCGCCGCAACCATGTTCGCGCTCGTTCCGGGCTATCTGCTCTGGCTGCGAACCGCACGCCCGCTTCGGAAGTCTTCGGTCGTCCCTGATCTGCCCACGCGATCGCGAGTCAGCGTGCTGCTTGCGGTGCGTGACGATGCCGACTGGATCCAGGCCAGGCTCGAGAACCTTGCCGCCCTGGCCGAGCCGCGCGGCGGCCTCGAGTTCTGGATCATCGATGGCGGCTCGCACGATGAAACCGCCGCGATCGCCGAAGCCTTCAGCCACCTAGATTCCCGCTTCCGTCTGGTACGCGAGATCACGGGCGGCAGGATCGCGCAGCTCGATGCGGGGCTGGCCTGCAGCGAAGGCGAATGGGTGCTGGTCACCGGCGCGGACGCGCGAATGGCGCCGCACGCCGTGCTGCAGATGCTGGCCGTTGCCGAGGATGCGGGCGACGTGGCCGCCGTCGGCGCGCCGGTGGATCCGCACGGCGCGCCCGTCCTTGGGCGCCTTCACACGCGCTCGAGCAATGCCGCGCGTTCGGCCGAGGCGCGCATCGGCAGCGCGGCGGTGGTCACGGCTGCGTGCTACCTGTTCCGCCGCGACGTTCTTCCGCGCGGCTTTGCAGAGGGCGTGATCGCCGACGACGTGCACGTGGCCATGGCTGCCGCGGCATGCGGCAAACGCGTCGGCTTCGCCGAAGCTGCGATCATTCACACGCTTGGCTCGCCGCAAGGACTGGCCGAGATTTTCGAGTACGAGGTCGGCCGGGCGCGAGCCTGCCTGCGCGAGGTGGCGCGGTTCTTCCCGCATCTGCGAGAGTTCGCGGCGCCCGCGCGTGCGATCTTTCTGTGGCGAGCCGCGCAGATGTTCGTCTATCCCGCGGCCGCGCTGGGCCTGGCGGCGTCGTCGGCGGTCATCTTGTGGTCGGCGGGCACCGCCGCGGCGGCGACGGTGACGCTCGCGCTGGCCGGGGCGATGCTCGTCGACGCGTGGCTCGCGGCACGAGTGGGGCGGCAGGCGCGGCTTGCACCCGCTGCGGCGCTGGCTGCGCTGATGGCCGCAGTGCGGATGACGGCGGTGGTGACGATGCCGTTTGCGCGACGAAACGCGCATGCGGCCTGTACCGGATCTCGGGAAGCGCATAAGAAAACCGGGCAGCCGCGGGGGGGAACGGCTGCCCGGTATCTCTAGGACCGGAGGTCTATGGGCCAGTGGAGGGGCCGGGCCCGTGACCTTTGTTCCGGCTCCCTGGAAGGTGTGGGGGGAGCACCATCCAGGAGTCGCCAACGGGCGGAAGAAAAAGGAGGGGAAACTCCCGTTCCGTCGGCTTCGGAAACATTGACGCCCATGGCCACGAATCATTCGAGATCCCGAGGCAGTTTTTCTGCGCCGCGCCATGGCCGATATCGCGCCGTGGCGGCGCTCTTTCTGCTTTTGCTGCCGCTTACGGGGGAGGCCGGGATCGAGGGATCGGCGCGGGGCGAAGCGCCGGCCGCGCGCATCGTCTCCCTCGTACCGGCGGTCACGGAGACTTTGTTCGCCCTCGATCTGGGTCCCCGCGTCGTCGGCGTCTCGATTGCTTGCGACTATCCGGAGCAGGCCCGCCGCCTTCCCAAGGTCGGAAGCTTCGTCGAGCCGGTCGCCGAGGCGATCCTGTCCCTGACGCCGGACCTCGTCCTTACCTCGCCAACGCCTGGCAACCAGCCGGCCGTTCGCGCACTCGAACGGGCCGGTATCCGCATCGCGGTGGTGCGCAGCGAAGGCGGCATCGCCGAGGCCCAAGCCGCCATCGCCGGTGTGGCCAGCGCCGCCGGCGCCAACGAGGCTGGCGCACGGCTGATCGAGGCCCTGCAGCACGAGATCTCGCAGCTTGCGGCCCGCACCAGGAATCTCGAGCGGCCGCCCGTGGCCATCGTGGTCGGTCGCGAGCCTCTGGTCCTGGCCGGCACCGAGAGCTACCTCGGCGAGCTGCTCGAGATCGCGGGCGGCCGCAACGTGGCGGCAGGCCTGACCGGACGCTGGCCGCGTGTCGGCTACGAGTTTCTCATCGAGGCCGGCCCGCAGATCCTCATCGACCTGACGCTGGCCATGGGCGGACCGGACGATGGGTCGACCGCCGAGGTGGCCAACGCGGCGTGGTCGAAGTACGGCACCATCCCTGCCGTGAAGAACGGACGCATCCATCCCGGTGCGCGCGTCGGTGGCAGCGCCGCCGACGCATCGATGCTGCTTCGTCCCGGGCCGCGCCTTGGCAGATCGGCAGCGCTTCTTGCCAGCTGGATTCATCCCGAGCTCGCCGAGCCTGACGGCGGCTCGCGATGAGCCGGCGCCTGACCCGCAGCGCATGGATCGCCGGCGTTGCGGCAACCGCTATGGCGGCGGTGATCGCCGCGGTGATCGGAGTGTCCATCGGCAGTGTAACGGTCGATTTCAGCGCGGCGTTGGCCGGGCCCGGAAACGCGCGAACGATCCTCGTCGATCTGCGGCTGCCGCGCGTCGCGCTGGCCGCCCTCGTCGGCGCTGCGCTGGCGGTTTCGGGCGCCGCGCTCCAGCCTGCGCTTCGAAATCCCCTGGCCAGCCCCGAGATCATCGGCGTGTCGGGAGGAGCTGCACTCGCCGCCGTCGCCTCGCTGGCATTGCTGCCGGTTGCTACGCTGACGCAGAACCTCGTCCCCATCCTGTCGTTTGCGGGCGCGGCCGCCTCGATGCTGCTCGTCTACCGGCTTGCGCACGTTCGCGGCCGCCTCGATCCGTACGCGCAGGTGCTGATCGGCGTCACGTTCAACACGTTCGCAGCGGCGCTGATCCTGCTCCTGCATGCGCTGGTGGACCTGAACCGGTCGCACTCGATCGTCTTCTGGATGATGGGCGGCGTGGCCATCGAGCCGTATCCGGTCATCGCGCTGGTCGCCGTCGTCGTGACGGTTGCGGCGGCGGGTCTGCTGCGCGATGCGCATGCGCTCAACCTGCTGTCGCTCGGCGACGACACCGCAAGGAATCTCGGCGTGGACGCCGACGCCGTGAGGCGACGCGTATTCGTCGCATCCTCGATGCTGGTGGGCGCCGTCGTTTCGCTGTGCGGCATCATCACGTTCGCGGGCCTGGTGGTGCCGCACGTCCTTCGCCGGCTGCTCGGCAGCGACAACCGGCTGCTCCTTCCCGCGTCGTTCTTCGGCGGAGCGGCATTCCTGGTGTCGTGCGATGCGCTGGCGAGGTGGGTCAGCGCGCCGGCCGAGCTCCCCGTGGGTGCCATTACCGCGCTGACCGGAGCGCCGTTCTTCGTCTACCTGCTGCGGCGCCGGCCGTGGCGGGAGGAGGGGTTGTGACGGTCCATGTCGCGCGGCGCTGTGGTGGGAACCGGGCGCTCGACGCTGCGGTTCTGTGGGAGGGCTGCAGCGCGCGCAGGCACCATGGACGCCGATTTCCGATCCGCCGCGCCAAGCTGATGCCTGCCGCCGCGCTTCCAGTCCCAATGCGTTCGCACGCGGGCCAGGCACCAGCGGCCGGGCCTCGGGTCCCAATGCGTGCGCGCGCCGGCCAGGCACCAGCGGCCGGGCCTCGGGTCCCAATGCGTGCGCACGCCGGCGAGGCACCGGCGGCCGGGCCTCGGGTCCCAATGCGTGCGCGCGCCGGCCAGGCGCAGGCGGTCTCGGCGCGGGTCCCGATGCTTGCGCACACCCCGGAACATGCTCGGAAATCCGCCGGATTGGTTCTCGGACACCGGACGTACTCTTCCCCGCCACCTGAACGACCATCGGCGACGCGCGCCTCAAACGTTCCGGCAGAGCAACCACTTCGATGACGGCGGCCGTTCTGGAAATGGCCGGCGTCGGGTTTGCCTATCCGTCGGGTGGCCGCCGTCTGGACGACATCGACATCCGTGTCGCGGCCGGCGGGACGCTGGCCATCGTCGGCCCCAACGGTTCCGGCAAGACGACCCTGCTGCGTCTGGCCAGCGGGGCTCTGGTTCCAGCGAATGGCACAGTACGGATCTGCGGGGGCCTGGACCCGGCCAGGTCGCCAGGTCGCGAGCTCGCGCGCCGCATCGCGGTCGTCACGGCGCACACGCTGGCCGGATTTCCCTACTCCGCCGAAGAAGTGGTGCTAATGGGCCGCGCGCCGCACGTCGACAACTTCCGCCTCGAATCGCCCGACGATCTGCGCATCGCCCATGCGGAAATGGATGCGATGGACGTTTCTCACCTGGCGCAGCGTGATTTCGACAGCCTCTCCAGCGGCGAGAAGCAGCGCGTGGCCGTGGCCCGGGCCCTCGCGCAGCAAGCGCAGCTGCTGTTGCTCGACGAGCCCGGCGCGTTCCTGGACATCAAGCACCAGGTGCAGCTCTACGACCTGCTCTGGCGGCGCTGCCGCGACGGCGCCCTGACGGTGGTCTCGGTTCTCCACGACCTGAATCTGGCCGCGCTCTATTTCGACACGGTGGCGATGATGCACGAAGGCCGGATCTTCGCTCAGGGATCGCCGAGCGACGTCATCACCTACGCCAACGTGAAAGAGGTGTTCGAAACCGACGTCTACGTGGACCGCAACCACCTGACCGGACAGCTCAATGTTCTGCCGCTGCCGCTGCACACTCGCGCTGCGCAGCCGCGCTAGGCGCGTCGCCGAGCGCGCTTTGCGGCTTGCGCACACGTGCGGCCGAATTGACTTGCCGTAGTCCGGGTGTTACCCGAAAGTACTCGTAATCCAAGGGTTTTCGATGCAGTTCGATTACGTCAACATCCCCATCTTCCTGGGATTGGGAGCCTTCTTGTGTGCGCTCATGATGGGCCTCGGCGCGCTTCTGCGTCCGGCCAACCCCGAGCGCGCCAAGATGACCACCTATGAGTGCGGCGAAGTCGTCGAAGGCAACTCCTGGATCAACTTCAACATCCGCTTTTACGTCGTGGCACTCGTGTTCGTGATCTTCGACGTCGAAGTCGCCTTCGTCTACCCCGTCGTCGCGGTCTTCAAGCAGTGGGTCGCCGACGGACGCGGCCTCTTCGCTCTGACCGAAATTGCTCTCTTCATTGCCATCCTGGTTTGTGGTCTCGTTTACGTTTGGCGCAAAGGCGATCTGCAGTGGGTGAAGAGGGTTGCCAACGGGCCCGCACCCGTTGCGCCGCCGCGGACCGCGCCAGGAGGAAGAGTTTATGTCGCTGATTAACAGCGTGCCGGAGATGGTGCTGACCACCAAGGTGGACCAGCTCCTGAACTGGACGCGCAAATCCTCGCTTTGGTACATGCTGTTCGGCCTGGCCTGCTGCGCCATCGAGATGATGCAGACGGGCGGGCCTCGCTCCGACCTGGATCGCTTCGGAATGGCGCCGCGTGCAACGCCGCGTGTGTCCGACCTCATGATCGTGGCCGGCACGCTGACGCTCAAGATGGCCCTTCGCACCAAGGTCCTTTACGAGCAGATGCCCGACCCCAAGTACGTGCTGTCGATGGGAAGCTGCGCCAATTGCGGCGGCCTGTTCCAGCTCGCCTACTCGGTGTGCGACGGCGTGGACAAGATCATTCCCGTCGACGTCTACGTGCCGGGCTGCCCGCCGAGGCCCGAGGCTCTGACCGAGGGCCTGCTGCTGCTCCAGCAGAAGATGATGCAGGAGCGCTGGCTGGTGAAGGCCGAGCGCCCCGCCGACGCGGCCTGAGCCGCGAGCCGGAAGAGTCACGCGAGCGCCGAACATGGACATTCAAGCGATACACAAGCTCCTGCATGACCGGTTCGGCGCCGCGGTCGGTCCGGTCTCCAGCGCTCGCCTGTTCGAGTTCATCGAGGTCGCGCCCGACCGCATCGACGAGGTCTGCTATCACCTTGCCACCGAGCCGGCGCTGCTGTTCGACTCGCTCAGCAATCTTTCGGGTTGCGATTATCCGCTGCGCGGCAAGATCCAGATGGTCTACGACCTCTACTCGTACACGCACGACCACTCGCTGGTGCTCAAGGTCGATGCCGACCGCGCCAATCCGCGCGTGGCCACGGTCGAACGGGTCTGGCCGGCGGCAAACTGGCACGAGCGCGAGGCCTACGATCTGCTCGGCGTCGTCTTCACCGGCCACAGCGATCTTCGCCGCATCCTGCTTCCCGACGACTGGGTCGGCCATCCGCTGCGCAAGGACTACGTCGAGGCGCCCGACTACCACGGCATCTCCACCATCCGCGAGAGCGTCCTGAACATTCCGGGGCGCAACTGAAGGAGCGGGAGCGATGTCGGTCGAAGTAGAATTTGCCGAGGGCGGCGAGGCATTCGGCACCGAAGAGATGACCCTGAACATGGGTCCTCAGCACCCGAGCACGCACGGCGTGCTGCGCTTCATCGTCAAGGCCGACGGCGAAGTGATGCGCGCGGCGGTTCCCGACATCGGCTACCTGCATCGCAGCCTCGAGAAGATCGCCGAGAAAGTGGGCTGGCACGGCTTCATGCCCTACACCGACCGCGTCGACTACGTCGCGGCGATGACGACCAACCAGGCCTGGGCGATGGCGGGCGAGGCGCTCGGCGGCATCGTGGTTCCGCGCCGCGGCGAGTACTGCCGCATCATCGCTTGCGAGCTCGGCCGCATCTGCTCGCACCTGCTGGCCGTGGGCGCAATGGGCATGGACATCGGCGCCATCACGCCGTTCACGCACGCGATCCGCGAGCGCGAGCTCATCAACGACCTTCTCGAAGAGCTGTGCGGCTCACGCCTGACCTTCAACTACATGCGCATCGGCGGCGTGGCCTGGGACCTTCCGCCCGGTTACGCGACCAAGGTGCGGCGCTTTCTCGATCACTTCGAGCCGATCGTCGACGAGTTCGACGACCTGCTCTCGCACAACAAGATCTACGTCGAGCGCCTGGCCAACGTCGCAGTGGTGACGCGCGAGATGGCCATCGCCTACAACCTGGTTGGTCCGAACCTGCGTGCCAGCGGCGTGCCGTACGACCTGCGCAAGAACCGGCCCTACAGCGTCTATTCGGACTTCGAGTTCGACGTGCCGGTGGGACAGGGCTTCCACGGCACCGTCGGCGACTGCTGGGACCGTTACGCGGTGCGCATCGAAGAGATGCGCCAGAGCGCGCGCATCCTGCGCCAGGCCGTCGAAGGACTTCCCGAGGGGCCGGTGATCGCCAAGGTCCCGCGCAACTTCAAGCCCGCTGCGGGCGAGTTCCACTCGCGCGTGGAGACGGCGCGCGGCGATCAGAGCTGGTACGTCGTGTCCGACGGCAGCGAGTATCCGTACCGCGTGCACATCCGCACCGGCTCGTTCTCGGCGATGTCGATCGTCGATGCCCTTGCGCGAGGGCTGATGATCGCCGACCTGATCGCGGTCATCGCCAGCTTCGACATCGTCGCACCCGAGGTGGACCGGTAATGCAGGCTTTCCTGGACAGCATCGCTGCGGGGATGGAAGGTGTGCCGCACTGGCTGGTCTACGCGGTCGGCATGATCGCGTTCGGCGCCATCGTCGTCTTCGGGTTCATCCTGCCGGTTGCGGGGGTGACGAGCTGGGTCGAGCGCCGCGTGTGGGCGCGCATTCAGTCGCGCATCGGGCCGAATCGCGTCGGCCCTGGCGGATTTCTGCAGTGGCTGGCCGACGGCCTCAAGAACCTGCTCAAGGAAGACGTGATCCCGGATGCGGTCGACCAGCCGCTGTTCCGACTCGCGCCCTACGTCGTCGTGGCCGGTTTCGTCGGCGCGTTCGTGGCGCTGCCGTTTGCCGGATCACTGATCATCGCCGATCTGAACATCGGCATCCTGTACGTCACCGCTGTCACCTCGCTGGTAGTCGTCGGCATCCTGATGGCCGGCTGGTCGTCGAACAACAAGTGGTCGATGCTCGGCGGCATCCGCTCGGCCACGCAGATCATCTGCTACGAGATTCCGGTCGGTCTCTCGATCTTTCCCGTCGTGCTGCTGTCGGGAACGCTGTCGATGCAGGGAATCATCGCGTCGCAGGGATGGGCACCGCAGCAGTGGCACATGTTCCACAGCCCGTTCCTGTTCGCGGCCTTCCTGATGTTCTTCGTCGGCGCGCTGGCCGAAGGAAACCGCACGCCCTTCGATCTGCCCGAGGCCGAGTCCGAGCTGGTCGCCGGGTTCGCCACCGAATACAGCGGCATGCGCTCGCTCCTGTTCTTCCTTGCCGAGTGGGGCAACCTCTACGTCATCGGCGCCCTCGTGACCACGCTCTTCATGGGCGGCTGGCAGGTTCCCGCCTTCACCGGCAACACCTTGGTCCTTACCGCGGCGCAGTTCGGCACGTTCTTCCTCAAGGCCTATCTTTGGGTGTTCGTGGCGATGTGGATCCGCGCCACTCTTCCGCGCGTGCGCATCGATCAGCTCATGTCGCTGTGCTGGAAGTACATGGTACCGATCGGCCTGGTGAACCTTCTCGGCACCGCCGTGATGATGGTGCTGGTGCCCGAAGGCAGCGACGTCGTGCGCTGGGTGATGCTGGCCCTGGCGCTGTTCGTTCTCCTCAAGTTCGGCCTGCGCGTGCGCTATCACCTGCGCCGCGCCAACTACGGTCGCATGGGACTGGGAGCGGCCAGGGCATAAGATGGGTTACGTCGGCAACATCATGTCCACCATGACCACGATCTTCGAGGGCATGGCGGTGACGTTCTCGCACTTCTTCCGCACGCCCTACACGATCCAGTACCCGGATCGCATGCCGGTGCGCATCCAGGACACGCTTCCGTACCGCTACCGGGGCTTCCTCGAGGTCGACCTCGAGATCTGCACCGGCTGCCTGGCCTGCGAGCGCGCCTGTCCCATCGACTGCATCTACATCGAGGCGCGCAAGGACAAAGAGACCAAGCAGATGATCCTGGAGCGCTTCGACATCGACCTGGCCAAGTGCATGTACTGCGGCCTGTGCTCGGAGCCGTGCCCGACCGGATCCATCCATCATACCCGCGAATTCGAGGGCGCCGACTTCTCGCTCGAGTCCATGGTGCGCCGCTACGTCAAGGTCCCGGTTCCGGCGTACAAGCCCAAGAAGGCGGGCGAGGACGATCCGGCCATCGTTCCCATCCTGGAGCGCGGCATGCGCTACGTGAACGAGTTCGCCACCGCCGATTCGCCCGGCTCCAAGGTCGTCACTCCCGAAGAGGTCGACGCCTGATGGACGCGGCAGCCACGACGCCTGCACTGACTCCTGCCGACGCGATCTTCTACCTCGTGGCAGCGGTCTCGCTGTTCGGGGCGCTCGGCGTGGCTCTGTCCAAGCACATCATCTACTCGGCGCTCGCGCTCATGGTCTCGCTGATGGGCGTGGCCGGCATGTTCCTGACGCTGTCGGCCGATTTCGTGGCCGGAGTGCAACTGCTGATTTACGTCGGTGGAGTCCTGGTGCTCACCCTGTTCGCGGTCATGCTGACCCAGGGCATCCAGGACGTTGCGGTATCCAATCGCGCGGTGGGACGCCTTGCCGGCGCAGCCATTACCGCTGCCGTGTTTCTCGTGATGGCGCGCGCTGTCACCAGCGCGACGTGGGCGACGGCCAAGGAGCCGCTGCCGCCGGTGTACTCGACCAATGCGGTCGGCGACCTCCTGCTCGGCAAGTACGTGCTGCCCTTCGAGGTGGCGTCGATCGTGCTACTGGCGGTGCTGGTGGGAGCCGTCGTGCTGACGCGGAAAGAAACGGCCGAATGAAGAACGGGCTCAGGTCCTGTCGTCGAGCGTTCCGGCTCGATGCCTCGGACCGCCCGGTGAACTGAAGCACGGGGCCTGGTCGTGCGTGGCGGGAGGAACGCGCGCCGCACGACGAGACCTCGCCGAGACCAGAGGGGATTTCGGACAGACATGGCTCCGGTCGGACTGCAGCACTATCTCCTCGTCAGCCTGGCGCTGTTCTGCCTGGGCCTGTTCTGCGTGCTCACCCGCCGCAATGCCATCGGCGTGCTGATGGGCATCGAGCTCATCCTGAACGCTGCCGCCATCAATTACGTGGCGGTTTCGCGCTACGGCGCGGGCAGTTTCGACGGCGACGTCTATGCCATCTTCATCATCATGCTGGCCGCGGCCGAGTCGGCCATCGGCCTGGCCGTCGTGCTCGGCATCTACCGCCGCATCCGCGGCGTGGACGTCTCGCGCATGACGTCGCTGCAAGGCTGAGGACGAACCATGGTCGAGCACGCCGTCGATACCGTCGCCGTCTCCAGCTCGCTTCGCTGGATCTGCCTGCTGCCCGCCATCGGCGCGGCCATCAACCTGATCTTCGGCTTGCGCATCCAGCGCTCGATCGGACGCCTTGCCGTGGCCGTGCTGGGCTCGGGCATGTCGCTTGCCGCCTTCGCCATCGTCGTCATGAACTTCCTGACGCTGAAGGGGATGGCGCCCGAGAGCCGGCTGCTCACCGACCATCTGTTCACGTGGATGAACATCGGCGCGCTCGACGTCGCCATTGCCTACCAGTTCGATCCGCTGTCGGCCGTGATGTGCCTGGTCATCACCGGCATCGGCAGCCTCATCCACATCTACTCTTACGGCTACATGGACCATGAGCCGGCGCTGTGGCGGTTCTTCGGCCTGCTCAACCTGTTCATGTTCTCGATGCTCACGCTCGTGCTGGGCGAGAACGTGCTGCTGATGTTCGTCGGATGGGAGGGCGTGGGACTGTGCTCGTGGGGCCTGATCGGCTTCTGGCACTCCGACCACAACAACACGACCGCCGCCAACAAGGCATTCCTGGTCAACCGTGTCGGCGACTTCGCCTTCATCTGCGGCACTTTCATCGTGTTCTGGACGCTGGTGGCCGAGGGCCACGGCACGCTCGTCTTCCGCGAGATGGCCGGCGTCGTCCAGCACCTGGACGGCCACACGTTGTGGGGAATTCCCGTGGCCACGCTGGCAACGCTGCTGCTCTTCATCGGCGCCACCGGCAAGTCGGCCCAGATTCCGCTCTACGTCTGGCTGCCCGATGCCATGGCCGGCCCGACTCCGGTGTCCGCGCTCATTCACGCCGCCACGATGGTCACGGCCGGCGTCTACATGATCGGGCGGATGAACTTCCTGTTCTCGATGGCGCCCGACACGCTCCAGATCATCGCATTCGTCGGCGCTACCACGGCCCTCATGGCGGCGTCCATCGGTCTGACCCAGTTCGACATCAAGAAGGTGCTGGCCTACTCGACGGTCTCCCAGCTCGGCTACATGTTCCTGGCCATGGGCGTCGGTGCCTACGCCGCCGGCATCTTCCACCTGGTCACGCACGCATTCTTCAAGGCATGTCTCTTCCTCGGCTCCGGCTCGGTCATCCACGCGATGCACCACGAGCAGGACATGCGACGCATGGGCGGACTTCGACGCTACATGCCGATCACGTTCTGGACCTTCTTCATCTCGACGCTGGCCATCGCCGGCCTTCCGCCCCTTGCCGGCTTCTTCTCCAAGGACGAGATCCTGTGGAAGGCGTTCCTGAGTAACCCGATCCTGTGGGGCATCGGCGCCTGCGCGGCATTCATGACGGCCTTCTACATGTTCCGCCAGGTCTTCATGACGTTCTTCGGGGAGATCCGCGCCGATCACCACACCGTCGAGCACCTGCACGAGTCGTCGGCGCCGATGACGATGCCGCTGGTGATCCTGGCCTTCGGCGCGATCACGGTGGGCTGGCTCGGCATCCCGCACGCGCTCGGCGGCAACAACCTTTTCGAGCATTGGCTGGAGCCGGTTTTTGCGGCCTCCCACATCGACGCGCACGGCAAGGGTGGAGCGCACGCGACCGCGGCCGGCGCCCACGGCGACGCGCACGCGAAGTCCGGCGCGCACGGCCAGGCGGGCACGCACGCCGAGGCGGCGCCCGACTCGCACGGCAAGGGCGGCACGCACGGCGATCCCGCCCACGGCGAGGTGTCGCATGGCGAGGGCGTGGTCGGCGGCGAGCATCACGATCTGACCACCGAGTATCTCCTGATGGGCGTCTCCATCGGCCTGGCCTCGCTCGGAATCTTGCTGGCCTACCTGATGTACAGCGCCAACCGCCTCAATCCCGACAGCTTCGCGCGCATCGGCGGCGGGCTGCCCTACAGGCTCAGCTACAACAAGTACTACGTCGACGAGGTCTACAACGCGCTGTTCGTGCGCGGTGCCATACGCCTGTCGCGCGGTCTTGCCTGGTTCGACGCCAAGGTGGTCGACGGAATCGTCAATCTGACCGCGACCATCACGCACGCAGCCTCGGCCTTCAACGGCGCCTTCGACAAGTACGTCGTCGACGGCCTCGTCAACTTCACCGCCAACACCTTCGACCGCGCGGGCGGCGCGCTTCGGCTGGTGCAGACCGGCAGCATCAACGCCTATCTCTACGTCATCCTGATCGGCGTCACTCTTACGCTTCTGGCCAACGCCTGGTAGCCGAGCAGAGCAAGCAGGAAACGGAACATGGACCATCTTCTCTCACTGATGACCTTCATCCCGCTGCTCGGCATGTTCGTCGTGCTGGCGCTGCCGCGCGACAACGCCAAGCTGATCAAGATCACGGCGCTGGCCTTCACGATCCCGAGCTTCCTGCTGGGAGTCTGGCTCTACCAGAACTTCGACCGCTCCCTGGTGACGATGCAGTTCGTCGAGCGCTTCCAGTGGATCCCGTCCTTCAACATCCAGTACATCATGGGAGTGGACGGGCTCTCGGTGACGATGCTGCTGCTGACGGCGCTGCTGTGTCCGATCTGCGTACTGGCCGCATGGGAGATCGACAAGGGCGTCAAGGGATTCTTCGCGCTCTTCCTGCTGCTGGAAACCGGCATGATGGGCGTCTTCGCCGCCCTCGACTTCTTCCTCTTCTTCATCTTCTGGGAAGTCATGCTGCTGCCGATGTACTTCCTCATCGGCGTCTGGGGCGGCCCGCGGCGCGAGTACGCCGCCATCAAGTTCTTCCTCTACACGCTGGTGGGCTCGGTGCTGATGCTGGTGGCCATGCTGGCCCTGTACTTCACCAACGACCCGCACACCTTCGACCTGATGGTCCTGATGGACAAGGCGCCGACCTACACTCGCGCCTTCCAGTCATGGGCCTGGATCGCGCTCTTCATCGGCTTCGCCATCAAGATCCCGGCCTTTCCGTTCCACACATGGCTGCCGGACGCGCACGTGGAGGCGCCCACGGCCATCTCGGTCATCCTGGCCGGCGTGCTGCTGAAGATGGGAACGTACGGAATCCTGCGCATCTGCTTCCCGATCTTTCCGCTGGCCACCCAGGACTACGCGTTCTGGGCCCTTGCCGCGCTCGGCACCTGGAACATCGTCTACGGCGCGCTGTGTGCGATGGCCCAGGAAGACATGAAGAAGCTCGTGGCCTACTCGAGCATCTCGCACATGGGCTACGTCATGCTGGGCATGGCCACGCTGACGCCGCAGGGCATCAACGGCGCCGTTCTCCAGATGTTCAACCACGGCACGGTCACCGCGATGCTCTTCCTGATCGTCGGCGTGATCTACGACCGCGCACACCACCGCCGCATCGACGGCTTCGGCGGCCTGGCCTCGGTGATGCCGGTGTACACGGGCATCATGACCATCGCGTTCTTCGCCGCGCTCGGGCTCCCCGGACTCTCGGCGTTCATCTCCGAGGTCCTGGTCCTGCTCGGCGCCTGGCAGTACAACCAGGCCATCACGGTGATCGCAGCCTCGGCGGTGGTGCTGACGGCGGCCTACATGCTGTGGATGCTCCAGCGCGTGTGGCTCGGCCCGGTCAACGAGAAGTACGCGGACCTTCCCGACGTCGACATGCGCGAGAAGATCATGCTGGTGCCGCTGGCGATCATCGTGATGATTCTCGGCGTCTACCCGCACGCCGTCCTGGACCTGATGAACCCGACGCTGGTCGCCCTCAACGGCATCGTGCGCGACGCTACACCGGCCGTTGCGGCTCTTCAGTAGGACGCCGGAATGGACCTGAGCAACGTCGAGTCGCTGCGCTACCACTGGCCCGAGCTGGTGCTCGGCGCCGGCAGCATCGCCATCCTGATGCTCGAGGTCACCACGCGCCTCCGCGCGCGCCTGGGCGAGGTCGCCCTGCTGATCACGGCGCTCGCGCTCTTCGCCGTCGGCTACACTGCCGGAGCCGATCAGGGCTACCTGTTCAACAAGATGATCGTGCTCGACGGCTTCGCGCTCTTCTTCAAGATCGTGCTGGGGCTGGCGGCCATCGGCGCGATCTGGATGTCGACGGGATCGCGCGAGCTCGAAGGCGAACATCCCGGCGAGTACTACTCGATCCTCCTGGCCAGCACGCTGGGCATGTTCTACATGGCCTCCAGCACCAACCTGCTGATGGCCTACCTTGCCCTCGAGTTCGTCAGCCTGACCTCCTACATCCTGGCCGGCTTCCTGCGGCAGAAGCCGCGCGGCTCGGAGGCTTCGCTCAAGTATCTGATCTACGGCGGCGTCTCCTCGGGCGCGATGGTCTACGGTCTCTCCCTCGTCTACGGCCTCACCGGTACCCTGGACTTCGTCGAGACCGGACACGCGCTCGGTACCCTCATGCAGACGCCGGGCAACGGCGCCATCATCTTCATCGCGCTGGTGCTGTCGCTCGTCGGCTTCGGCTACAAGATCGCGATGGTTCCATTTCACCAGTGGAGCCCGGACGTCTACGAAGGCGCGCCCCTTCCGATCACGGCGTTTCTCGCGGTCGGCTCCAAGGCGGCGGGATTGGCGCTGCTGATCCGCTTCTTCTACCCCGGCCTTTCCCATGCTGGCGGCGATGGATCCTGGGTCCCGATCCCGGGCGTCGACTGGCCATCGCTCATGGTCGTCGCAGCGATGGTGACGATGACGGTCGGCAACCTGACCGCGCTGCGACAGGACAACGTCAAGCGCCTGCTCGCGTATTCCTCGATCGCGCATGCCGGCTATCTGCTGATGGGCTTCGTCGCACTCACCGACAACGGCCTGCGCGCGATGCTCTTCTACACTGTCGTCTACTACCTGATGAACCTCGGCGCATTCGCCGTTCTGATGACGGTCATGAACGGCTCCAAGGGCCGCGAGGACATGGCTGCATTCCGGGGTCTGGCCTGGCGCGGCGGCGCGCTGCCTGCCGCGGCGATGCTGATTTTCTGCTTCTCGCTCGCCGGCCTGCCGCCCTTCGCCGGCTTCGTCGGCAAGATGTATCTGTTCGCGGCGGTGATCGAGAAGGAGATGTGGATGCTGGCGCTGGTGGCTGCGGCCAACAGCGTGGTGGGGCTCTACTATTACGCCCGGATCGTCAAGGCGATGTATCTGGAGAATCCGATCGACGGCGATCCGGTGATCGCCATGGACGCCAGCAACGCGGTTCTGGTGGGAATGATGGTGCTCGGCACCATCGTCTTCGGTCTCTACTGGACGCCGGTGGTCTCCTTCGCGGACCGCTCGCTCGTCTTCTTCGGCAGCTGAAGCAACGGAGGTTTCCCGTGCGACTGGACAAGACGTCGGCCTGTCTGCTGGCCATTCTCGTGAGCGCGTTTGGTGGTTGCGGGCCGAGCGGCGGCGGTGAGGACCTGGGCACCGCGGACTTCTTCCTGAGCGGCGTCGGCAATCGCGATCTTCGCGAGATCACGTTCACGGTCAATCCGCCCGACGGCGTCGAGTTCCAGCGGCCGCACGGCCGCTGCGAGGGCCCGGCAGGAGTCGCGGCGAGCTTCGAGTTCCCGCCCGCCGATTCCATTCCTTTCAAGGGCACGCCCACCGTGGCGCTGGCGGACGGCGCCGACGCATCGACGACGACGACCATGCCCGGCACCGGCGCGGGCGGCGCATGCGACCTCAACGGCGTCCGCGAAGGAACCGAGGAGTGTGACGACGGCAACGACACCGACGACGACGACGTCTGCCACGAGTGCATCGTCCAGTGCCAGGGCGGCGCGCCGGACACGCACGTCGATCCCGGCGAGGAGTGCGACGACGGCAACCAGGTCGACGGCGACACCTGCAGCAACGAGTGCCAGAAGCGCTCGCTCGTCGCGGCATCGATCTCCGGCAGCGGCATCCTGACCGTCACCGTCATCGATCGAAGCGGCATCGACCTCGAGGACGACGAGCCCCTGGCGCGGTGCTCCTACGAAGGCGAAGGCGCCGACATGCTCATCGACGTCGAAAGCTGCGTGCTCGGCGGCACGGGCGTCTGCAATGCCAACGTCGTGAACTCTTTGCGGATCACCATCGACACGACGACGTCGACGACCGTCGAGCCCGAATGCGGCAACGGCGACGTCGAGGAAGGCGAGGAGTGCGACACCGGAGACGACGTCGACGACAACAGCCCCTGCACCGAGGACTGCAACGACGCCATCTGCGGTGACGGTCTGGAGTGCAACGAGACGGGCTGCACCACCGGCCCCGGCGGCGGCATCGAGGAGTGCGACGACGGTAACGAGGTCAACACGGACACCTGTTCCAACGCGTGCGAGGACCTCTGAGAGGGACGTCCGTCAGCTCGCTATCGAGGGCTGTTTCGCGGTCTGCTGTCAGCGCACCGTCGGTCGCTGAGGTCTGTTCGACGGTGTTTGACGTGAAGGGGCAACTCCGCCTTGGGCGTTGCGTCACGCTGGATGCGATATGGCTTTTTTCTGAGCCGCCGCGCGCCGCCTTCCCTCCGTCCGTGCTCGCACCGCAGCGCCGTAACCCGGCCGCTGCTCGTGCACGCTGTCGTCATGTAGCGGATTGAACGTCCGCAGCCCCGGAAAGCGCGCGAAGTCACGATCCGCCGTCCACAGCTCGGTCACACCGTGTTCGCGGCATAGTGCGGCGATGCGTGCGTCATGGACCAGGCCGCCGGCCGCGCGGGCCGTTACCAGCAACTCCGACAAGACCGGCCAATGCATCGGCGTTTCGCCGAGGACGACGAGGGTAGGCGACTCCATCCACACGCTGACCTGCTCCAGAGCGACTGTCAGCGGCGCGGGCCTGACCGTCGGTCCGCGCCTGGTGACGACGGCGAGGAACTCATGGATGCACGGCCACGGGATCGCCCAGGTCTGCTGGCCAGACGCTAGGCCGGCGATGCATCGATAGGCAGCGAGGTAGTGCGGGCTCTGACGCTGATGCGAGTACACCAGCAGGTTGGTATCGACGGCGATCATTTCTCGTTCTCGCCGTCGTCCTCTTCATCATCGAAGAAGCCCGGGTACGCTGCATCGCGTATGCGTGCCCAACCGCCCTTGCGTTCCATCTCCGGCGTCAGGCCCCCGCCATCCCAGCTCGCGTCGCGAAAGACGTAAGGCTTGGTCTTCGCATTCTTCTCGAGCAGCAGCTTTCGCAGTGCTTCCTCGATGATGGAGCGCAGCGTGACCTTGTCGCGGCTGGCCAGCGCCTTGGCTTCCTCGAGAAGTGAATCGCAGATCTCGATCGTCGTCTTCATATGGGCGCCCATATCAAATGGAGCCCCGGCGACAACCATCAGGCGGTGCTGGCGAAATCGCGTAGCCGTCGCACCGCCAGCTGGACCTCAGTCCACCCCGACGATCTCGATCCCGTACCCCGTCACCGTGGAGACGAGCTCCAGGAACGATTCGAAGCTGACGGGCTTGGAAATGAACGAGCTGCCGCCGAGCTCGTAGGTTTGATGGACGTCCTCCTCGGCCTGGGAGGTGGTCAGGACGAAGACCGGAATGTCGCGCAGGTCTTCGTCGGCCTTGATGGCAGCCAGGCATTCACGGCCGTCCATCTTCGGCATGTTCAGGTCGAGCAGGATCAGGCCTGGCCGCGGCGAGGTCCACGGCTCGGCGTACTTGCCGCGGCGTTTGAGATAATCCATCAGCTCTTCGCCGTCGGGAACGAACCGCAATTCGTTGGCCAGGCGCCGCTCTTCGAGCGCTTCCTGGGTCAGCATGCGGTCCTCTTCGTCGTCGTCGGCGATGAGGATGACAATGGGTGTTCGGTCAGCCCTCACAGCGAGCGCTTCCTCCTTGGATGCGGATGATGTGATGCAGAAGGCGCCTCGGCAAAGGCGACCCCGAACGGGTTGATACGTACCATGGCTGCCGACCCGAGTGTAGAGGAAAGGCTTGGAGGAATCTTCGAGCCCGCTGCATTCTGTCGCCTGATTCCGCACCCGTACTGCAAATAGGAGCCGCGCATGCTCGAGGGAATCCGTGTCGTGGAGATGGGAGTCTGGGTCGCCGGCCCAGCCGCCGCAGGGATCATGGCGGACTGGGGCGCCGAGGTCATCAAGATCGAGCCGGCCGCGGGCGATCCGATGCGAGGCTTCTTCCAGGTCGCCATCGGCAGCGACGTCCCCCACAACCCGCCCTTCGACCTGGACAATCGCGGCAAGAAGAGCGTGGTGCTGGATCTGCGATCTCCGGCCGGCCTCGACGCGGCGATGCGCGTCCTGGAGACAGCCGACGTCTTCGTGACCAACATGCGCCCGGCGGCGCTGGCCAGGCTCGGCCTGTCGCACCACGCACTGCTGACACGCTTCCCCCGCCTCATCTACGCGAGCATTACCGGCTACGGCCTGGAAGGGAAGGAGGCCGACCGCGCCGGGTACGACGTCGGCGCGTTCTGGGCACGCTCGGGAGTCGCCGATCTGTTCCGCACGCCCGACCAGCCGCCACTGGCGCTGCGCGGCGGCTTCGGCGACCACGTCACCGGAATCTCGGCTGTCGCGGGCATCCTGGCCGCGCTGATCGAGCGAGGCCGCACCGGCCGTGGCCAGCTCGTCGAGACCTCGCTGCTGCGGGCGGGCATGTACTGCATCGGCTGGGACCTGGGCATCCAGCTCGTCTACCAGAAGCTGCGCAAGACGCTGGCGCGCGACGAGAGCGACAATCCCATGGTCAACTGCTACCAGGCCGGCGACGGTTCGTGGTTCTGGCTGATCGGCCTGGAAGGCGATCGTCATTTCCCCGTGCTGTGCAAGGCCATCGAGCATCCCGAGATGGCCACGGATCCGCGCTTTGCCACGCCGAAGGACCGTCGCGTCAACCGTCGCGCGCTCATCGCCGAGCTCGATGCGATTTTTGCGCAGCGCACGCGCCAGCAGTGGGCGGCCAGCTTCGATCGCGAGGAGGTGTGGTGGGTGCCGGTGCAGACTCCGGCGCAGGCGATCAGCGACGAGCAGGTGCTGGCCAACGCCGGAATCGTCGAGGTCGAGGGACACGGCAACACGCCGTCGCAGCGTGCGATCAACACGCCTGTGAGTTTCCGATCTGCGGATGCGGCGGCCACTTGCGACGCAACGCCGCGGCGCCGGCCGGTTCCCGCGCTCGGTCAGGACACCGAGGAAGTGCTGCGTTCCGTAGGCTTGTCCGACGCGGAGATCGCGCGGCTCCGGTAGAAAAAGGGGTCAGGCACCTTTTCGGCGACGACGCCGGTCAGGAAGTTCGGCGGCGAGCTCGTGAGCCGCGATGAGATGGTCTGGGCGAGCCGGCTTAGGCTCGCCCGACCCCTTTTTCTCTATCCCGCAATGGCGGCGGCGATGCGGGGCTTGTTCTGGGCAATGAGCTCGGCGCGCTTTCTCTCGACGTGCTTGTAGTAGGCGAGCCGCTCGAGCTGCCCGGCCGCTTCCTCGTCGATCACCACGGCAGCGTCTCGGTGCAGCTGCAGGGCCGAGGCCGTCACCCACGACGTCACCGGTCCTTCGATGGCCTGCGCGACCACGTGCGCTTTGCGCACGCCGCTTGCCAGCAGCATGCAGTGACGTGCCTCGAAGATGGTTCCGACCCCCATCGTGATCGCGAACTCCGGCACCTGCTCGCGTGATCCGAAGAAGCGGGCATTGTCGTCGATGGTCTCGGCCGCCAGCGTCTTCAGGCGCGTGCGGCTTCCCAGGGAAGAGCCCGGCTCGTTGAAGCCTATGTGGCCGTCGCGTCCGATGCCGAGCACCTGAAGGTCTATGCCTCCCGCCTCGCCGATCAGCTCCTCGTATCGCTCGCAGTACGATCCGGGATCCTCGGTGAGCCCGTCGGGAATGTGCGTGCGTGCCGGGCGGCTCGAAAGGCGCGCGAACAGGTGCATCTCCATGAAATGGTGGTAGCTGCGCTCGTCCTGCGCCGGCACGCCGTAGTATTCGTCGAGGTTGAAGGTGGTGACGCGCGAGAAATCGAGTCCCTGGTGGCTCATGCGAACGAGCTCGTCATAGAGGCCGAGCGGCGTCGAGCCCGTGGCCAGGCCTAGCACGCAATCCGGCTTCTCGCGCACCAGGTCCGCGACCATGCATGCCGCGACCTTGCTCATCGCTTCGTAGCTCTCTTCGATGACCACTCGCATGGAGCAGGAGACCTCCGCCTTCGAGGTTAGCGCGAGCGCGCGACGGCAAGAACGTTTCTTCTGCGAATGCAGGGGCAAATCGCGCAGAAAAGCCCGAACGCGCACGCACCCGGACGGTTTCGAGGCGAGCCTTCCTGCTTTTACGTGACCGCCGGCTCGGCGTGGTGCAAACTCGGTCGCAGGTGAGCCGCCATGGCGATCGCAATCGAGAAGTCTCCGCACGAGCTGCGCGTGCTGGCCATCCATGCGCACCCTGATGACGTCGAGTTCCAGTGCGCCGGGACTCTGGCCATCCTTCGCCGCCTCGGTTGCCACGTCACGATCGCCACGATGACGGCCGGCGACGGAGGCTCGGCCGAGCTGTCGGCTTCCGAGATCTCCGCCGTCCGGCGCCGTGAGGCCAGGGCATCGGCCGACCTGCTGGGAGCGGATTACGTCTGCCTCGAGCTGTGCGACCTTCGCATCGACGTCAGCGAGGACTCGCGCCGCCGCGTTACCGAGGCGGTGCGCAAGGCGCGTCCCGACCTCGTCCTTACCGCACCGCCGGCCGACTACCTGTCCGATCACGAGATGACCAGCCGCCTGGTTCGCGACGCCGCCTTCAATGCCTCGGTGCGAAACTTCGACACGCGCGATCCGGCTCCGGCGCCGCTACTCGGCGCCGTGCCGCATCTCTACTACGTCGACACGCTCGAAGGCGTCGACATCTTTGGCCATCCGGTCCTCCCCGACTTCTACGTCGACGTCAGCGCGACCTTCGAGACGAAGAAGGCGATGCTGGCCTGTCACGAGAGCCAGCGGCGCTGGCTGTCGGCGCAGCACGGCATCGACGAGTATCTGGAGTCGATGGAGCGCTGGAGCCGGCATCGTGGCCGCGAGATCGGCGTCGAGCATGCCGAGGCATTCCGCCAGCACCGCGGCCACGCCTATCCGCGCCGCAATCTGCTGCTGGCGCTGACTGCCGGCGCGCGCGAGCGGCCGGCGATTCCTGCAGCGAGGGCAACAGCATGAGAAACATCCTGGATAGGAAACGAGCCGCCGCAGTCGTGATCGCCGCGTTGACGGCAGGTTGCTTCCAGTGGAGCAATTCGCTGACTCCCATTCAGCCCGAGCATGGCGCGATGCTCAGCGAGACCATGCCGACGCTGTCGTGGGAGCCGCTGGACGAGAAAGCCGACGAGGTCCTTTACGACCTGGCCATCTTCAACATGGCCGGCGCCGTCGTCTATCAGGCCGACCGCCTCGACCAGACCAGCCATCGCGTCACCAAACCGTTGCCCAGCGGCCGCTATCGCTGGACGGTGCGGGCGCTGTCGCGCCGCGGTACCGAATGGACCTCGACCGAATGGAGCGCGCGCCGCGACCTGCTCTTCGTCGGCCTGTACGCGCAGTGGGGATCGGGCGCGTACATCTTCGACATCGCGCCCGACGCGCAGTGAGGATGGTTTGTGGTCGGCCAAGCGCATACGACGTCGCCGCTCATCGCTGGCATCTCACCGTCAACCGGCTCGGCGGGCGCCGATCCACGCGCGGGCTCTACTCGAGTAGCTCGAGAATGTCGTCGCGTGTGATCGCCGCCGCCGCGCCGCCCGACTCCAGCACAGCACCGGCAATGGCACGCTTGCGGCTCTGCAGATCCAGCACCCGCTCCTCGACGGTGTCCTTGGCGACCAGCCGATAGACCATCACCGGACGTTCCTGGCCGATGCGATGGGTGCGGTCGGCGGCCTGGTCCTCGACGGCCGGGTTCCACCAGGGGTCGGTGAGGAACACGTGATCGGCAGCGGTGAGGTTCAGCCCGGTTCCGCCGGCCGTCAGCGACAGCAGCATCACCGGCGGCCCGTCACTGGCCTGAAACTGCGAGACGACCGCACCGCGATCTCTCGTGCTGCCGTCCAGGCGGGCGAAGTCGATGGACGCGTCTCGAAGGTGAGGCTCGATGCGATCGAGCATGCTCGTCCATTGCGAGAAGACCAGGGCCTTGTGGCCGTCGGCCACGGCATCCTCGAGCGCGTCGCGTAGCGCTTCGATCTTGGAGGAGCCTTCCGCCTGGTGTCCCGGCAGCAGGCCCGGGTGACAGGCCGCCTGCCGAAGGCGCAGCAATGCTTCGAGCGCGGCCAGCGGAGAGGCACCGGCCGCCATCCGACGCACGATGTCGGCACGCGATGCCGCGCGCACCGAATCGTAGATTGCCCGCTCGCCGGCCTCGAGCTCGCAGTACAGCACCGCTTCGGTGCGCGGCGGCAGCTCCGGAGCGACCTCGCTCTTGAGCCGTCGCATCAGGAAGGGTCGCACCCTGCGGCGAAGGCGCTCGGCGGCGCGCGCATCACCGGCCAGCATCGGCTTCTCGTAACGTTCCAGGAACGCGCTGCGACCGCCGAGCAGGCCGCGATTGGCAAAGTGCATCTGGCTCCACAGCTCGCTCGGCCGGTTCTCGATGGGAGTGCCCGACAGCGCGATCCGCGCCTTGGCGCGCAGCGCGAAAGCTGCCCGCGCGGCCTGCGAGTCGGAGTTCTTGATGTTCTGCGACTCGTCCAGGACCACCAGGTCCCACTCGTGCGCAGCCAGCGCCTCGATGTCGTTGCGCAGCGTGGCGTAGGTCGTCAGCGTCACGTCTTGCGCGCGCGCCGAGAGCGCTCGGCTAGGTCCGTGGTAGAGCGTAACGGCCAGGTCCGGCCGGAAGCGCGCGATCTCGGCGGTCCAGTTGTGGATCACGCTTCGAGGGCACACCACCAGCGTCTTTCCCTCGACGATCGCCAGCGTCTGCACGGTCTTGCCCAGCCCCATGTCATCGGCGAGCACGCCGCCGAGCCCTGCGCTGCGCAGGCGCTGCAGCCAGGCCGAGCCGGCACTCTGGTACCCGCGCAGCTGACCGCGAAATGCTGCGTGGATGGCGTCGCCCTCGGCAGTTTCCGGCTCGAGCAGCTTTCGCAGCCGCTGTGTCTGCGGCGGTGCGACGACGTCGAGCGAGTCGCACAGCTCGCTGACCAGATCGACCGCGGCCGGCGGCGTGCGTCCCTCGTTGGCGGCCCGCGCAGCGAGCAGATCGGCGACGAGATCGCCGTGCTGCTCGAGCCACTGCTGCGGCAGCGCGGCAAAGCCGCCGCCTTGCAGCGGAACCAGGCCGAGCCCTTCGCGCCACGCCGAAACGACCGTGTCGGCATCGACGCTGCGCGCGTTGCCGCCTTCCTCACGCGTCTCGAAGTAGACGTGCACGTCGCCGTCACGGGCCTCGACGCGTGCAACCAGCGTCGCTCTCCTGGCACCGGTCAGGGAAAGCGGGGTGGTGCGCGCGCGGCCGTCGTCGAACTGTTCGAGGTCGGCAAGGAAGCGCGCGGCGTCGGTGCCGCGAAACGTCGTGCGGCGGCCGGGAACGAGGTTCAGGCGATCGCGCAGCCGCATCACCAGCTCGCGCTCGCGCGTCTCGTCGCGCGCGGGCACGTCGCCGCCGAGATGGACGAGACGGCCCGAATCCACGCGCGCGATGGGCGGGTCGCCGTAGACCAGAAGCGGCAACACGTCGACGTCGCCGCCGACCACGTCCACTTCGAAGCGCAGCCATGCGGTCGCCGACTGCGTGCGGCCGGGCAGGCGCGCACTCCGGATGTCGACGGTGACGTGCCGCTCCAGCTCGGGCAGCACCTTGCCGACGAGGTCGCCGATCTCGGCGGCGCGAAAACGACGACGCAATGGAAGGCGCTGCCATCGCGTGCCGAACTCGGTGGCGGCCCCGGGCGGGCGCAGCGTATCGCCGGCCAGCAGCACGCCGTCGCCTACGATCTCGGTGACGGCAGGATCGGGCTCGATGACGAGCTCGACATCGCCGCCGCCGGCATCGTCGACGTGGGCGTGAGGGAAAAGCGGCTCGGCCGAGACCGAGACCTTGCGGTCATCGAGCCAGATCTCCTCGACGGTGACCAGGGCTCTCAGCACGAAGACGGCACGCCCGAAGTCGAGCGGCGCGTCGGGCTCTCGCGCCAGGCGCCGGTCCACGTCCAGGTCGCCCTGCGTGGCTGCCATGGAAATGCCGCTGCGCGCGATCGCCTCGAGCAACGGTCCGCGCACCATGACGGGCTCTACTCCCTCGGCGCACAACAGCCGCCGCACGATGACGCCGCCGCCGCTGCGCTCGAAGCGGTATCGCAGGACTGCCGATGCTGCGCTCTTCTGAAACAGCGCGTCGGCTGCATCCGCACTTGCCGACACCGCCGCGACGCATGCGGCGACGTGCTCACAGGCGCGGAACTGTCCCTCGCAGTCGCAGTCCCAGTCGTCGTCGGCGGGGTAGAGGTGGACGGTAGCCGCTGCCGCGCGCGCCGAGCCGTGCACGAGGAAGCACCAGTCGTCCTTGGCACGGCTCTGCCCGTGAACGGCGCCGTCACGCGCCAGTGCCTGACCGCGAGTCCAAAGCCCGACGGGACAGCCGGCGCGCACCGCCTCCTGAAGCGCTTTCCATGCAGCGGCGGTCGTCATCGCCGAGCCGGGCTCGTCCGCCGCCGGGCAGGTCTCAACGCTGGACGCTGACCTTGATCATCTTGACGGGCGTGGCCGGCTTGTCGCCCGGGCCGGTGCGCACCTTCTCGATCTTGCGCACCACATCCATGCCTTCGGTCACCTTGCCGAAGACGGGATGCTTGGACGGCCCCGGCGAGAACCAGTCCAGATAGGCGTTGTGCACCGTGTTGATGAAGAACTGCGAGCCGCCGCTGTTGGGGCGCCCGGTGTTCGCCATCGAGAGCGTGCCCGGCTCGTTGGATGCCTTGAAGTCGGGTGGGAACTCATCGGCGATGGTCCCGTGGGGCGGCCCGCCGGTCCCGCAGCGCGAGCTGTTCGGATCCTTGCTGTGAGGACAGCCGAACTGGAGCATGAAGCCGTCGATGACGCGGTGGAAG
>DASPNH010000195.1:0-15536 GCA_035626675.1 Binatia bacterium | reverse complement strand
GACCGCGTCGATCACGACGTTCGAGCTCGGACCTCGCGGCGCGCTTCTCGTGCGCCACGGGCAGACGTTCTAGTCCCCTGCGGCCAGTGTCTGCGGGCCGTGGCGGCGCGCGATCTTCCAGATGCCGGTCAGGCGCTGCGTTCGATCTTCGGCGCCGCTGCCGAGTCCTGCACGCGTCCGCGAATCCCCTTCAGAATCATGGTGGTACAGAACCCGGCGGCCTCGGCCGCGTCGGGCTCGGCGCGCTCGAGGAGCTGGCGCGCGACCATCATGCCGACACCGATGGAAGCGGCGGCGAAGTAGTCCAGGTCGGCGGTGCTGACGTGTTCGGCCTGCAGCAGCGGCCACAGGTCCTCGCGGATCTCGGCCAGCGCCGTGCGCGTGCTGGCAAAGGAGATGTCGCTTACGAGTGGGGCGATGTTGCGGTCGAGCACCTCGAACAGCCGGCGCTCGTGGACGACCATCTCGAAGAAGGCGAAGTACGTGTTGAAGATGCGCGCCTCGAACGGAACGGTCGACTCGGTGCGGTACTCGCGCAGGCGTGCGCGCAGATCGCGCAGCGTCTCTTCAGCCACCGCAGCGAAGACGTCGTTCTTGTCGCGGAAGTACTGGTAGAAGGTGCCGACGGCCAGATCGGTACCGCGAACGATGTCGCGCACGGTCGCGGCGTCGAAGCCGAGGGTCGCGAAGACCTCACGAGCGGCGGTCAGAATGACCGCGCGATTTCTGGTCTTGGTAGCCTCGCGTTTGCCGTGCGTGACTCGCGGCGCGGCCGATGGTGAGCGCATGGGTGACGCTAGCGTCGCGACCTGCCCCGATCAACCAGCGGAGCCTCGATGTCGCGCGAAAAAACCGCGCGGCCTGCCGCCTGCATGAGTGTGCAGGCGGCGGGCCGCTCGTCCTTTCCGATTTGCCGGCATGTGCGTCGTCACGCCGGACATGAGAGCCGCGCGGGCTGGGGCTATTCCAGTGTTCCCACGTCCGGCAGGGTCACGGTCGGCGGGATGCCGATCGTCGTCGTGGTCACCGGAGCCGGACAGCTCGGGCCCGTCGGTCCGCCGGTCGCGCACGAGTCACAGCAGCTCGAGCACGTGCCGACCGTGCCGCCCTTGTCCGTACACTTCTCGGCGCTCTTCTTGGTCTTGCACTTGACCGAGCCGTCCGATTTCGGAGTGCAGCAGGTGACGAAGCCCGGTTTGCCGCAAGTGGACTTCGCAGCACACTTGGTCACCGCGCCTTTGCAGGACTTCGGCAGATAATTGGGGTCGGTCGATTCGAGCGCGGAGCGTTCCTTGGCGACACCGCTGGCGCATTCGACGTATGCGCCGTGATCAGTGGCTTCGTCGCAGACGCATTGTGATTGCACCTGGGTTCGCGCCGCTGCCACGCGCGAGCCATCGACATCCTCGTCGGCGCACTTTGCCGCCAGTGCAGGACCGGCAGTCAGTGCGAGGGAGAGCGAGACGATTGCTGAAAGAAGATGTTTCATGGGGGTTCTACCTCCGCTGTAGATGCTTCGGGTTTCCGCGAACTTCGTCCTTCAAGGGCTACAGTGACCTGTCGCGGGACGTCAAGACATCTCGAGCCCATCTGCGTTTGACGCCGTTCGCCTACTCGGTGCTATTCCCTCCGTCGCGGGGCATTCGCCCGCTGCGGACACTTCGATGCCACGGCAGATGACGATGTATCGGGAAAGGCCGGAGGTAGTGGGGCGTCTGTGCATCCTCGGCGCGGCTGCGCTGTTCTCCACCGGCGGGGCAGCGATCAAGGCTGCGACGCTGACCGGCTGGCAGATCGCGTGCCTTCGAGCATTCGTCGCGCTGGTGATGCTGGCGCTGTTCATGCCTCGACACGGCGGAAGCCGCGGAACGATGGCCGTCGCCATCGGCGTCGCACAGGGCCTGACGATGGTGCTCTTCGCGCTGGCCAACACGATGACGACCGCGGCCAATGCGATCTTCCTGCAGTGTACGGGCCAGCTCTACATGCCGCTGCTCGCGCCGCTGCTGCTCGAGGAAAAAGTGACGCGCGCCGATCTGTGGATGATGCTGGCGGTGGCGGCCGGCATGAGCCTGTTCTTCTTCGGCACCGATCCGGCACAGGCAACCGCGCCGCAGCCGCGTCTCGGAGACGTCGTCGCCATCGCCAGCGGCGCGACGTGGGCGCTGACCGTGATCGGCATCCGACACGCGGCGCGCGAGCATGGCGGGGGCGTCGACGAGAAGGCGGCAGTGATGTGGGGCAACCTCATCGCGTTCGTGCTGGCCCTTCCGATGGCGCTGCCTTTCGCCGACATCGGATGGCGCGACGCCGCCGTCGTCCTTTATCTCGGGACGTTCCAGGTCGGCCTGGCCTACCGCCTGCTGGCGCGCGGCATGCGCACGGTCCCGGCATTCGAAGCGTCGCTGCTGATCCTGTTCGAGCCCGTGCTCAATCCCATCTGGGCCTACCTCGTCCATGGCGAGAGCCCGAGCTCGTGGGCGCTGGCCGGCGCGACGGTGATCGGGAGCGTGACCCTGGTTCGCGCGATACGCACGCGGCAATGAACGCGAGCGGCCGCGCTCTCGGGTTCTCGGCTCGACGCCCGGCGCGCCCGTCGTTCGTGCTGCTACCGATTCTCAGCACGTCGCTCCCGTTGCCGGCCCTGGCTATACTTTCGATCAGCCGCTCCTACCCGGACGCGTGTTGCCAAGGAGAATGGAATGAACCCGATCCTGCTGTCCGAGGTGCTGCTGCTGATTGGCGGGATCGCGCTCGGCGTCGTGCTCGGGTTCTTCCTTCTGCCCGCGCGGCGCGAGGCCAAACGGCTGCGCCTGGAGCTCGAGCAGACGCGTGCCGAGCATGAGGAATACAAGTCCGGCGTCTCGGCGCATTTCGTCAAGACCGCCGAGCTGGTCGGCGAGATGACCAAGAGCTATGCGGCCGTCTACGATCATCTGGCCGGCGGCGCGCAGAAGTTCTGCACCGAAGTTCCCGATACCGCGCTGACCTTCGGCGCCCGCCCCGCTCTCGGCGACGGCCGCACGTTCACGAGCACGGCCGAAACCGTCGAGGAAATTCCGACCACGCAAGTTCCGCTCTCGAAGGTGACCGCTGCGGCGGCAACCGCCTCGGCTGCCAACGCGGCGGCCGCTGCTGCCGCGATGGAGGATGCGCCTGTCGTCGACGGCAGCAGCGTAGCCGCCGGCGACGGTCTCGATGAGGCGGGCCAGGTCGAGTCCCTCAGCGAGGACGATCCCGTTCACGCGACCGCGGGCATCATGCCCGAGCCGGGTTTGAGCGCCGAGCCGGGCGAGCTCGAAGACGGCGCGCCGGCCTCTCCCAAGTTCTGACGACGACCGGCGATCGAGATAGTTCCGCTGCGCCCGCGTGACGGGCTTCCTCTGGACGATATGCACGATCACGGCGCCGTCGCTGCTGGCGTCGGCTCGGCGGGTGCGTCATTGCGATGCCATGAGCGTGTGGATCTGGGCAGTGGCCGCGGCGGCATATGCGGCCTTCCTGGCATGGTACGTCAACTGGAAGCCGCCGCTGCGCGCCGAAGAGATCGATTCCTTCCTGGAACGCATTCGCGGCACGCCATCGGGCGAGCACAACGACCTGGAGGTGCTGCGCGACTTCCTGGCCGCAGACGATGGACGCGAGTTCCTGATGCTCAATCTGGTGCGCCTGACTCCGGGTGCGATGACGCATCCCGTGACCGGCGCGGCCACCGACGGCGCGCGCCTGCTGCAGGAGTACACGCGATCGTTCATGCCTGCGCTGGTTCGACGCGGCGGACACCCGGCCCTGGTCGGACGCAAGATCGGGGGCTACGTCGATGCGTGGAAGGTACCGGCCGATCCGGGCTGGCACGTCGTCGGATGCATGCGCTACCGCAGCCGCCGCGATCTCATCGCGCTGGTCGGCGATGCGAGATTCCTCGGCGCGCATCCGTTGAAGATTGCCGCGACGGCAGAGACGTTCTCGTTTCCGACGCGGCCCATGCTGCGGCTCTACCCGAGCCCGCCGGTATGGATGGCACTGGCGATCGCGCTCGCCGCCGCCTTGTCACAGATCGCGATGCTTGTGTCGTGAGGAGCTTTCCCACGTAGCGCAGCCGCCGCCGCGTCCGGAGTGACGCCCCTTCCGTGGATCTTCATGGCGCCGCCAGCCGAGCCTGCCACGCGGTATTGCGCCGTACGATCGACAGGTCGGCGCGCAGGCACGATTGCTCGATGCCGTCGCGCGCGAAAATCATTTCGGCGGCCACGGGCGTGGTCAGTGGCAGCAACGATGGGAACGGCAGCGTTCCTCGAATCGAGAAGCGCGAGCGGCCGTCGCTGCCGGCCTTGAGCTGCGCCCACTGCGCTCCGGTCTCGGCTCCGTCGTCGCGGTAGGTCAGCATGCCGGGCGTGCGGCCGCTCCAGCACGACGGACTCTCGCACTGGCTGCGCAGATTGAGCTCGCCGGCCAGAGTATCGGAGTCATAGATGCACAGCGCATACTCGGTGCCGGAATCGTCGCTCGGATCGGGCAGGTCGGCGAGCGTCACCTCCGGCCCGTGCGCATGCTCCCACCGGATCACTTCGTCGGTGCCGTGCACGTCGATGCGCAGGCGTGATTTCTCGCGCTGCGAGCTGCGGCAGCGATCGGGATCCTGCGCTGTCGGCGGACACTCGAAAGGCGCAGGCGGCATGCTATCGATCCATTCGGAGAGCACCGAGAGGAACTCGTGGTCCGCCCGGGATCGTCCGATCGGCGGCATGCGATCGGCGCGGTCGGTACTGGAGTCGCGCTGGAAGAGGATGGAAAGGCCGCGATGTCCGGGCCGCACGACGCGCGCGGAGTACGACTCGTAGTCGCCGAGCAGCTCGCCCATGACGATGCCCTGATCCTGTAGCGGCGTCGTGAAGCGTCCGTCCCACAGCGAGCGGTCGATGTCGGTAGAGCCGTGACAGTGCGAGCAGTTCGAATCCAGGTACGAGCGCACGCGCGTCTCGAGCGATGCGGCCTGGTCGTCGAGCGAGCGCAGCGGCTCGATTTCGGCGATATCGCCGTCGTCCAGCTCGATGTCGAGAAAGCCCGCCTCGCTGAGCCAGCGAAGCTGGTCGAGGTCGGAGTCCAGGACCGGATCGGCGGGAACCTCCACGAGCTGGCGTGCCTTGATTCCGAGGATCTGGCCTGCGCCGTTGTTGTGACAGCTCAGGCAGTCGTTGGGGCCCGGATACCAGTACGTCTGCGTGCGGAAGCCGCCACCGGCCGCAATGACGATGTCGTCTTCGATCGCCTCGGTCACCAGATCCGCGTCGCTGCCGTCGTCGCGCCATTTGTAGGTCACGCCGTAGAGCTGACCGCTTGCCTGCATGACGAGGACGCGCGTCTCCAGCGGCCTGATCTCCTCGGGGTCGAGCTCGCTGATGGGAAACTCGAAATGCTTGACGAACACGCTGCCGGCCGGAAAGACCCACGCGGCCTCTGGCGAATAGGTGATCGTGCTGCCGGTGGGCACCGACATCCAGCGCCGCTTGCCTGCTCCGTCCGACCACAGCGCGCTTCGTACCGAGTAGGGCACCAGACCCTGGCGCGGGGTGAGCGTGGAAAGGTCGGTGAACAGGCCGGTCTGCGACAGCAGCAGCGGCATCGCGCCCGGGTTCTTCGGCGATGCCTGGATGCGGTAGATGTGTCCCGGCTCGCCGAGCGTCAGGATGTGCAGCTCGCCGTCGTGGTCCACGCCGAGAGACGTCGCGCCGTCCTCCCTGCCGCGGTAGACCGTCTGCATGAGCTGGGTGTTCTCCAGGACACTGACGCTGCCGCCGTTCCTGGCGTAGCGAAGAGCCCAGACGCGGCCGGACAGGAAGTCTGTGTAGATGTATTTGCCGTACAGGTCCGCGTAGCGGCTGCCGCGATAGACATAGCCGCCGATGATGGTCCCGCCAAGGCCTCGGCCATAGTCGAGAATCGGGTTGCTCCACGTTCCGATCAGAGGCTCGGGAATCCCGGTGTGATCCTCGAAGACGACGGTTCCCTCGCGCCAGTTCCACTGGAAGTTTGCGCCGGGGCTGAGGATGTCGATCTCCTCGCGCTGGCTCTGGCCGACGTCGGCGATCCAGGTCAGGTCGTCCACTTCGTCATGCGACATGCGATGCGGGCTGCGCAGCCCGATGGCGTAGAATTCCTCGAGTACGTCCGTCAGGCCCACGAACGGATTGTCGCTGGGGATGTAGTAGTTCGCCGTTTCTCCGGTCAGCGGCTGTCGCCAGATCGGATGGCTGACGTCGCCGCCGATCCGGTCGACGTCGATGCGCAGCACGCCAGCGAACAGGTCGCGGTCGATGCGCTGGCAATTGTTGTAGGCGCAGCGTCCGCCGCCCTCGTCGCCAATGGTGATGTAGAGGAAGCCGTCGCCCGGATGGAAGAAGATCGCACCGCCCTCGTGCCACAGGTGCTGGTCTTCCTGCTCGATCAGCACGAGCTCGCTTTGGGGATCGGCGACCAGCGAGGCAGGCGGGACGTGGAAGCGCGAGACGCGAAAATACAGCGGCAGGTTGTCGTTCGGATCTTCGGATGACGTCAGGCGGTACGAATACGCGACGTAGATGTAGCCCTGGTTCGGAGAATCGAGGTCCGCGTACTGCGGATGAAACGCCATCGACAGCATGCCGCTGTCGCTGTCTCCCTGCGTCTGCTCGCGAACGTCCAGGACGACCGTCTTCTGGGTCGCCGCCGGATCGTCGACGAAAGACAGGATGCGCCCTTCGCGTTCGGTGACGAAGACGCGATCGCTGCCGGGCTCGACCACCATGAAGGTCGGATCGTCGAAGTCGATGTTCGGAAACGAACGGACCGTGGTCCAGCTCTCGGGCGAGCTGATCGACGAGGTCGGAGGAAGACCGAGATATGCCGGGGCGGGCGGGCGCGAGGGCGGCGCGGTTCGCTGCGCGGCCAGAGCCGGTACGACTGTGCAGGCCACGGCGATCAGGGCGGCGGCCACGGCCGGCACGATCGATGACGCTGCAGCGGACGTCGCAACAGCGAACCGGCGTGTTGTGCTCATTCTCATCCCCCGAAGCCGTGCGTATTGGCCCGGCGCCGCTCATGCAAGATGGGCGTTGACAGACATTGGCGATCTTATATCGCGAATCCGTCAACTGGACACTCGAACGGGTGCGCGTCGCAATCGCGCCGCAACACGGATTTGGTTACGTTCGCCCCGTGAAAGGCGAATCGGGGGAAGCCAGAGCCGAGCAGGTTTTGCTGAGCGACAGCGAGGAGCGGTTCCGCCTGGCCACGCAGGCCGCCCGGGTCGGGATCTGGGACTGGGATATCGTCGAAGACCGGCTTTCGTGGAACGGGACGCTTTTTGCCATCCACGGGGTCGACCCCGCCACCTTCACGCCGAGCGTCGAGGCTTTCGTCGAGCTCGTCCATCCCCAGGACCGCGACATCGTCCACGCGGCCATTCGCAACGGGTTGGAGACCGATGGCCCGAGCGAGCTCGAGGTCCGCGCGGTCAGGCCCGACGGCTCGGTCATCTGGGTGCTCATCAACGCGCAGGTCTATCGCCGTGGCGGGCAACCGGTGCGCATGCTCGGTGCGACCCTGGACGTCACGGAACGAAAACGCGTCGAGCTTGCGCTGCGCGAGAGCGAGGAACGCTTCGCCAAGGCATTCAACTCCAGCCCGCTCAGCCTTACCATCTCTTCTCTGGTGACCGGCAAGCTGGTGGAAGTCAACGAGACCTTCGTGGCCATCACCGGTTACTCGCGCGAGGAAGCCATCGGCAGGACCACCGCCGAGCTCGGCGTGTGGGCTCGGCCCGGCGATCGTGAAGAGGAGCTGTCGGCCGTCGCGTCGTCCGGACGTCTTCGCAACTGCGAGTACCTTTTCCGCGTACGCAATGGTCAGGAGATCGTGGGCCTGCTCTCTGCCGAAACCATCGACATCGGCGGCGAGCCGTGCGCGCTGACCGTCATCCAGGACATCACCGACCGCAAGAGGTTCGAGCAGGCCCTACGCGAGGCCGACCGCAACAAGGACGAGTTCCTGGCCACGCTCGCGCACGAGCTGCGCAACCCGCTGGCTCCGCTGCGTAACGGCATCGAGATCCTCAAGATGGCCAAAGCGGACGCTGGGCAGAACACGGCAGTCCTTGCGATGATGGACCGCCAGCTGTCGCAGATGGTGCGTCTGGTCGATGACCTGCTCGACGTCAGCCGTATCAGTCGCGGCAAGATCGAGCTGCGCATCGAGCCGGTCGAGCTGGCCGACGTGGTTCGCAGCGCCGTCGAGACGAGCCGGCCCGCCATCGAACAGGCCGGTCATGAGCTCGTCGTTTCGCTGCCCGACGAAGCGATCGTGGTCGAAGCGGACGTCACGCGACTGTCGCAGGTGCTGGCGAACCTGCTCAACAACGCCGCCAAGTACACGGCTCGCGGAGGTCGTATTCGTCTGACGGCCAGATCCGACGGCAACGAAGCCGTGGTCAAGGTCCAGGACAACGGGATCGGCATCCCGGCACCGATGCTCGCGCGCGTTTTCGAGCTGTTCACGCAGGTGGACGGGTCGCTGCAGAAGGCGCAGTCCGGCCTCGGCATCGGCCTCACCATCGTCAAGCGGCTGGTGGAGATGCACGGCGGGCGCGTCGAGGCCCGCAGCGAAGGCGAGGGGAAGGGAAGCGAGTTCGTGGTGCGGCTGCCGCGGGTGGTGGAGGCGGACCTGTTGGGGCGCGCCGGCTAGCAGCGATCGCCATCGGCGGTCGCCTGCCGCGACGCATGGTATCCAGGCCGATGGTCCTTCGTGTCGGCCGCACGCGCCACCAGTGCGAACGGATTGACTCACGGATGACTGCAACATATCGACCCCGGTCGCGCGCCGCCGCTACAGCGGTCTCGGCGCCCGGGGGAGCAGTTTTCATGACCAGCCCGTTTCCGTCGCCGGCCACGCTTGCCGGCGCCCGTCATCTCGTTCGTCCCGTCGCAAACGTCGGTCCGCGTCGACGTCGTTCCCTGCGAGCCGCCGCCGGCTTTCTCGTCGCGGTTGCTGCGGCAATGATGGTCCAGACGTCGCCGGCAACAGCGGGCCAGCGGACGTGCCTGACCGGAACCGACCCGGCGGCGTCCGGCGATGCCGCGCAAATCGCTGCCGTGCGCGACGCCATCGAGACGGCCTGCCCGTGCGCCCAGTTCGACGGCAGCCAGGGCAACGCGCGCGGCGACTTCAAGCGTTGCGCCGAGGCGGTCATCGCCGCCCAATCGGAGGCAACGCTGCGGCGCCAGTGCCGCGACGTCGTCGAGAAGATGGTCAAGCGCAGCGTCTGCGGCTTCGAGGCGGCGACCAGCCCGGCTCCCTGCATCCGCATCAGCGCGAGCGGCCGCCGCAGCTGCACGATCGAGCCCACCACGAAGCGCGACGGCACGCCTCGCGACGATTGCCGCGACATCGGCACCTACGAAGCGTCGGTCTGCGGCGGCTACGATTCCTGCATCGACGCTGCCGACACCGACGGCAACCTCCAGATCGACTCCGGCGACGTCGGCGTCTGTTACGGCGGCTTCGCGCTGAGGGCGCCTTCCGGCCAGTTCGTCGTCGTCGACGAGGCGACGGGCGCGCTCACCGCATCCGCGGACCGGGACGTGCTGTCGTCGACGAGGTTCGAGATCGTCGTCGTCGCCGCGCAAACCCTGCTGCAGTCGATCGGCAACGGCCGCTATCTGAGCGGAACGCCGGGTTCGCCGGTGCTTGCCGACGCGATCGATCAGGCGTCGGCCGATGGATGGGTGATCTTCGCGATGTCGCCGGCAACCACCGATGCGGCCGCCGCGCCGCTCGATGTGATCATACTGCGGGACGGGCCTGCATCCGCGACCGTCGATGCGGTTCGCGCCGATCCGGTTACCGGCGTGATCGGCCTGGTGACCATGAACGTGGTGGACGCGATTTCGGATCCGAACCTCGCCTTCGAGCTCGTCCAGCACTGAGGCCTCGGCTGCGCGCGGCGGCGCCCGAACGCCGCGCGCGGCAGGGCCGCCGTGTTGCTGAGCCTGACGGACGGGCTGCAGCCGTCCGCCGAGCGGACACTGTCCGGCTCAGACGTTGAACCGGAAGTGCATCACGTCCCCGTCCTGCACCACGTACTCCTTCCCCTCGACGCGCAGCACGCCGGCCGCCTTGCAGCCCGCCTCGCCCTTGTTGGCGACGTAGTCGGCGTAGGAAATGACCTCGGCGCGGATGAAGCCGCGCTCGAAGTCGGTGTGGATGACCGAGGCGGCCTTGGGCGCCTTCCATCCGCGATGGATCGTCCACGCGCGCACTTCCTTGGGACCGGCAGTGAAGTAGCTGCACAGGCCGAGGATCTCGTAGCTCTTGCGGATGATCTGCTCGATGCCGCTTTCGGTGACGCCGTAGGAGGCCAGGAACTCGGCCTTCTCGTCATCGTCCATGCCGACCAGCTCCTCCTCGACCTTGGCGGAAATCTTCACCACCGCGGCGCCGCGCGCATCCGCCCACTTCTTCAGCGCCAGAACGTGCGCGTTGTCCTCGGCCAGCGAATTCTCGTCGACGTTGGCGCAGTAGATCACGGCCTTGCCGCTCAGAAGGCCCATCTCATCCAGAAGCGCTGCGGCAACGGGCTCGTCGCGCTCGGGAAAGTCGGCGGCAGCCTTTCCTTCCCCGAGATGCGCGGACAATCGCTTGGCGACTTCCAGCTGCGCCGCCGCTTCCTTGTCGCCCTTGGCCTTGCGCGCGAGCCTCTCGATCTTTCCGTCGATGGACTGCATGTCTGCCAGGATCAGCTCGGTCTCGATGACCTCGACGTCGCGCGCCGGATCGACGCTGCCGTCGACGTGCACGATGTCCTCGTCCTCGAAGCATCGCACGACGTGGACGATGGCGGCGGTCTCTCGGATGTGGGTGAGGAACTGATTGCCGAGCCCTTCGCCTTTGCTCGCGCCTCGAACCAGGCCGGCGATGTCGACGAAGTCTACGGTGGCGTGGAGGATGCGCTCCGGATCGGCGATGCGGGCCAGGCCGGCCAGCCGAACGTCGGGCACGGGGACGACGGCCTTGTTCGGCTCGATGGTGCAGAACGGATAGTTGGCGGCCTCGGCGTTCTGCGCCTTGGTCAAAGCGTTGAAGAGGGTGGACTTGCCGACGTTGGGAAGCCCGACGATGCCGATACTGAGACCCATTGCTGCTCCGAAAAGCGGCCTGAGTAGCGCGGACCCGGGACGCGGGCAAGGTGGCCGTCGGCGATGCGCCGGCGCTGCGAGCATTCGTCGCATCCGCCGGCCGAGCATCGAATGGCCGGTGCATCGAGTGATCCCGTGTGTTACGGTCCGCGCGACCGATGCACGGGGGGTGCTTCATGACAGCTTCATCTCTGGTTCACGTGTTCGCGGCGGCTCTTCTGCTTTGCGGCGCAGCTTCGGTCGAGGCGGCGCCCGGCACGCCCGAGGACCGCTGTCATCAGGCCATCGCCCTTGGCATGGCCGGCGTCAAGAAGGGCAGGGTCGGACAGCTCTCGCGCTGTCTGAAGTTCGGCAACTACGACGACTGCGTCGAGACCGATCCGCACACCGTCGAGCATGAGAACGACCTGCGCCGGCGCGTGGCCGGCGAGAGCTCCTCCTGCCAGGCCGCCATCGACGGCGGCGCCATGGTCTCCGATTTCGGCCCCACTACCTGCGGCAACGAGTACGCCGATTGCGACATGGAAGTCCCTTCCATCACCACGCTCGACGACGTCGCCAGCTGTGTCATCTGCCACGAGCTCGGCTTCGACAAACTGATCCGCGATACCCTCGGCTGGCCTCGGCCTCTCCCTTCCGACCCCGACGAGCGGCGCTGCACGCGCGCAATCGGCCGCTTCACCGCGCACGCGATCAAGAAGGCCATCTACGACACCGCTCGCTGCGCCAGCGGCGGCTCCAAGCCTTTTTCGTGCCCCGTCGATGCTTCGCCCGAGAGCCGCTTCGGCCGCGCGCTGACCGTGATCGAGCGCAGCGTTGCCGGCTGCGACATCGCCGAGGGCGAAGCGCCAGGCGCTCTCGTCAACCTCTGCGACGGCCAGGCCGCCAACGAGACCGAGCTGGCCGCCTGCTTCGTGGGCGTGGCCAGGTGCCTCGCCTGTCGCGGCGCCAACTCGGCTCTCGGCCAGAGCGAGGACTGCGCCGCCTTCTCCGCCCTTCCCGCCTGCGACGGCTCGTTTTAAGTTTTAAGGGGACAGTCCCCTTAACCCGGACCGTTAAGGGGACTGTCCCCTTAAGAGCGGAATGCAGTGCGCGGCGCCTGCATTGCTGCGCTCGGCTCGCTATCGTCGGGCGATGGCGCGGCGTAGCGAGGTCGTCCCGGGGCGGCTGATCGGCTGGGACGACTCCGATCCTCGGCGCGTCCTTCTGCGCTTCGAGCGCGTGCTCTTCGAGATCTCGGTCAGCGATGAAGCCGTGGTCCGTGTTCGCGCCGCGGTCGGCTCGGCGCTGCCCGTCGATCCCTCCATTGCACTAGGCCGCGAGCGCTGGCGGCCCGTTTCCATCCATGCGTTCGAGCGGGGCGGCATCATCCATCTCGAGGACGTGCACGCCGGCGCCGTCTGGCGCATCGACATCGAGCCGCACGAGCCCTCGATCGCTCTGATGAGCGCGGGCGCGCGCGCCCTGACGCTCGAGCAGATCTCGTTTCGTGCCCCCGGCGCAGTCGGCGTCACCGCCAAGGTATCCGAACGCGCCATCCTGACCGGCTTCGGCGAGAAGGCCGGCCGGCTCGACAAGCGCGGCGCAGCCTTGAAGATGCGCAACCGCGACGCGGACATGCGCGCCGGCGGCGATCCTCTCTACGTCGCGATCCCGTTCTTCCTGGCGGCAACTCCGCCGCCGCCCGGCGACGAGCAGACACCGGGCCGCGCCGCGGGCCTGTTCCTGGAATGCTACGCGTCCTCGCGCTTCGACGTCGCGCGCGCTGCTGCCGACCGGGTGCGGATCGAGGCGGACTGCAGCGGCCTCGACCTCTATCTCGTTCCCGGCCCATCGTGCGCGGACGTGCTGCGTCGCTTCACCTCGTTTGCCGGCCGCATGCCGATGCCGCCGAAGTGGGCGCTCGGCTATCACCAGTCGCGGTGGGGCTATGACAGCGCAGACAAGCTGGAGAACGTCGCGCGACAGCTTCGCGCCCGCCGCCTTCCCGCCGACGTCCTCATGCTCGACATCGACTACATGGACGGCTTTCGCGTCTTTACGTGGAACGACCAGCGCTTCGCGCAGCCGCAGCAGATGCTTTCGCGGCTGGCCGAGCAGGGCTTTCGCGTCGTCACGATCATCGATCCGGGCGTCAAGGTCGATGCCGACTATCCCGTCTACGCCGATGGGCTCGCACGCGGCTACTTCTGCCGGCGCAGCGACGGTTCGGTCTACACGGTGCAGGTGTGGCCCGGCGCCTCGGCGCTCCCCGATTTCAATCGCGCCGAAGTTCGACAGTGGTGGGCGCAGCAGCATCGCGTGCTGGCCGACGCAGGCGTGGCCGGCATCTGGAACGACATGAACGAGCCCGCCGGCTGGCAGAGCGATCTGCGCTGGGGACGGCTGATCCTCCCGTACCGCAACCAGAACATCGAGGGCGTGGTGCAGGCCGATCCCGTCGACGAGACGCGCACTCTCTCGCACGAAGAGGTGCGAAACATCTACGGGCTGCAGGAGTGCCGCGCGACTTTCGCGGGTCTGCAGGAGGCGCGGCCGCAGCAGCGACCATTCGTGCTGACGCGCTCGGGATATGCGGGCATTCAGCGCTACGCAGCGGTGTGGACCGGCGACAACGCCAGCCGCTGGCACGATCTTCGACAGTCGATCTCGATGCTGCTGGGGCTGTCGCTGTCGGGCGTGCCGTTTTGCGGATCCGACATCGGCGGCTTCGCCCTGTCGTGTCCCTCCGAGCTGTACGCGCGCTGGATCCAGCTCGGCGCGCTCTACCCGTTCTCGCGCACGCACTCGATGTGGCTGGGCCGCGCGCAGGAGCCTTACAGCTTCGGCCCGCGCGTGGAGGCGGTGGCGCGCCAGGCGCTGACGCTTCGCATGCGGCTGATGCCCTACCTCTACTCGCTGTTCCACCACGCGCATCGCACGGGTGCGCCGGTATGGCGTCCGCTCTTCTACGAGTTCCCCGAAGAAGCAGCCTGCTACGCCATCGACGATCAGCTGATGCTCGGCCCGTCGCTGATGCTGGCGCCGGTGCTCGAGAAGGGTGCGCGCAGCCGCAAGCTCTACCTGCCGCCGGGACGGTGGATGTGCCTGGACGATGGCTCCGCGCACGACGGTCCAGGCTGGATCACGCTGAACGCGCCTCTGCCACGGCTGCCCATCCTGGCACGCGTGCCGTCGCTGGTCCCGATGCAGAGCCCGGTTCAGCATACCGGCGAGCCGGCCGAGGAGCCGCTGGTACTTCACGTCTTCGGAGCCGCCGCCATGGGCCCATCCCACTCCGTGCGTGCCAGCGCCACGCGGTCGGCTGCTTTCGAACTGTACGAGGACGACGGGACCACGCGCGACTACGAACGCGGGTTGTTCGCGACGACTCGGTTGTCTCTTCACGCCTCACCGGCCGCCATCGTGCTCGAGGTAGCTGCGCGTGAAGGACGGCTGGCCCTGCCTGCACGCCAGGTCCGAGTGGTGTTTCGCGGCGCCGGCGATTGCGCCGAGGCTCGCTGCGATGGCTCGGCGCTTGCCTTGGACGATGCGGCGCTGGGGCAGGGGATCTGGGGCCGTCGCAGCGGCGACGATCTCGAAGTCGGCTATGTCGATGATGGGCGGCCCGTGCGCGTCGAATTGCGCAGGCAAGGGCTGGAGAGCGGCCCCCAATAGCGCGCCCGTCCACTGACATTCGCGTCCGTTGACGCGCCAAGGATGGCACCTCCGGACTTGCCAACCTGAGACGCAGCGTGTCGGACACGCCTCGCTAGAGGCGCAGAGTTGCAGGTGTTTCCCGATCTCTATGGAGCGCATAAATTACCCCTTTGTCATTTCTACCTCGGTGCGCCAAATCCGCGTCTTGTTTGATCAATCAACGCGGGCCTAGCATCGGTCCCGTATCTTGGGGTCGTGCGCGGATGCAAGTATCCGCGCTGGCCCCGGTACGAAGCGAAAACGATGCGAAGAGCCGCAAAAATCCTCATCGCCGGAGCGACGTTCCTGGTCGTGGCCGCGCCGCTGCCCGCGCAGCAGAGCGAGCGCGTCCTCAGGGCTTCGCTGCCGGCCTCGCCCAATCAGCTCGACGCCACCGCAGCCCGCAAAGCCATCGAGAAGGCCAACGGCGAATGGATGCATGCGTTCCGCAGCGGCGACTCGGGCGCGATGGCACGCATCTACACGTCCGACGCCAGCCTTTTCCCGCCCAACGACGAGCAGATTCTGGAGGGGCCAGACGACATCGTGGGCTACATGGAACAGCAGCGGGGGAACGGCTTGAACCCGCCTTCCCTGCGCACCTCCGACGTCACCATCATGGGCAACATCGCTTATGAGGTAGGCACCTACGATTTCACCTTCGCCGGCTCCAATGGCAACGCCGACTCC
>DASPNH010000194.1:0-11038 GCA_035626675.1 Binatia bacterium | reverse complement strand
CCCGCCATGGAATCCGCATCAATGCCGTGGCGCCAGGGCCGATCCAGGCCTCCGGCTTCACCGCCGCGTACGATCCCGGCGTCGTCACGCGCGCCTCGACTCTGCCCATGGGACGTCTGGGCACCGTCGAAGAGGTGGCGTCCGCGATCGTATTCCTGGCCTCACCGGCGTCATCGTGGATGACCGGCGCAACGCTCGATGTCACCGGCGGCCAGCATCTGCACGGCGAGACCTGGGTCGTGGATCCCGAATCCTGAAGCTGCAAGCCGCGGCTGAACGAGTTACACCAGCCGTGCGACGTCAGCGGCCTGGTTGGCGGACGCTCTCGGACTCGGCTGGCAATCCCAAAGCACGCCAGACGTGCGATCGTGTCATTCGCGATACTGAAAAGCGCGAGCCGGATCGCGTCAGCCCAAGCGTCCCAACGACGCGTTCAGCATGCGGTGGTAGTGCGCCAGGCCCGGCTCGTTGCGTCCGTAGATGATGCTGTCCTGCGCGCCCGAGTGGAACCCGCGCTGCGCCTGTTCACCGATGACGAAGTCCTCTCGGCACACCGTGCCCACGAGCAGCTCGAAGTTGGCCTGGAAGTAGCGCCGGCTCTTCTCGTCGGCGACGGCGCCGGGCGTATACAGGCTGAAGACGACGGTGGCGCAATCCGGCGAGGCGCCCGGATAGGCCTGGATGAGCTCGACGTGATCGCCCTGATAGATGAGCACGACGTTGGGGAAGAGCTGGTAGAGAATGGTCGCGTGCTCGAGCAGCGTCCACTGATCTTCGGGCTTGCTGCGCATCCCGTGCACCGATTTGCGGATCGCGACCAGACGACCGCCGCGGCCGAAGCGATCCCACAGCGCCGGCGATCCCAGGATCAGCGGCCCCAGGGTCTGACGGTGCAGCGAGGGAACATGGTAGGCCTCGAGAAAGGTGTCGACCGTCAGCTTCCAGTTCATGGCCGGCGTGGTCACGCTGCGCGCGAACGGGACGTAGCCGGCCAGACCGAACGCGGCCAGCTCGTGCTGGGCGCCTGCCAGGTGCGCGTCGACGTCGATGGCATCGCCGCCGGCGCGGGGAATCACGAAGATCATGCCGTGGCGCTCGCATACCGGCAGGCTGCGCAGCCCGAGCGTGGCGCTGTCGATGCCCTCGAAGCCTTCGCGGCACGGCATCGACACCAGCGACCCGCCTTCGTCGTAGGTCCAGCCGTGGTACGGACACGTCCAGCGCGATGCCTTTCCCGCACCTGCCGCCACGCGCGCTCCGCGATGCCGGCACACGTTGGCCAGCGCGCGCACGCTGCCGCTCTTGTCGCGCGTCAGCAGGAGCGGAACCTCGCCTTCACTGCTGGTCCAGTAGGTGCCGGGCGCAGGAAGATCGGAAGAGAGTGCGATCAGCAGCGGCTCCTGGCCAAACAGGAGCTGGCGCTCATCCTCCAGACGCCGTACGTCGGTGTAGGTCTGGACGCGGTTGACGTAGGGCGCATCGGCCATATCCGTGCTGCCATCGTCGAGCATCGCGAAGGCACGGCGCAGCAGCGCAACCTGCGTGGCGTGATCCATGGTCGCCGGTAGCTTGGCAGCAGGCCCGGGTCAACGCCGCGACAGCGAGCGATGGAAGCTGGCGGTCGAGCGCAGGCATGGGTGGCCGAGGCGGCCGAACACGTTGATGCTGCCGACGGTGGCCGACTGGGCCTCGTTCTCGAGATAGCCGGCGCCCAAGGGTCGTACCGCGGCGCTCTCCTTCTGCAGCGCCGTGAAAAGACCGCGATACTGTGGGAGCGAGGCACCGATGCCACGACCCAGCACGCCCACGCCCGCCGCCTGCGACAGCTCGGGCAGCAGCAGCATGGCGTTGAAGGCCACCACCTCCTCGCCGTCGCGCACCACCAGCAGCACGTGCGACCATTCACCGCTCAGCGCCTTGCGCGTCCAGATCTGGTAGAGCGATGCGGCAAGCCCGGCATCCACGTCCATGTCGAAGATGAAGGGCCCGCGATCGAAGGCATGACCGCAGTACTCCAGGAGCCGCTCCCACGAAGATTGCGGCAGCGTCGCGATCGCGTCGTGCTCGTAGCGCTCGATGCGAAGACCGGCGGGAAGCTGGTGGGGCTGGCGCACGCCGGTAAGGGGCGCCATCCAGGAGATGCGCGTGCCGACGTGGAAACAGCCTTGCTCCTGCACGGCGCGGCACCCTGCCCTGTCCTGCGTCGAGACCTGGGTCATGACATGCGCCGCTGCCTGAGCACGCAGCGCATCGAGCGCCTCGGCGTAGGCGATTCGCAGCGCGCTCAGCCGCGTGGCGTCGTCCGCGCACGCCAGCGGAACGTCGATGGCATGGACCGGCATGCCGAAGTGCGAGGACTCGAACTCTCGCTCCTGCACCTTGAGCGCGGCCACCGGATCGCCGCCGGCTTCACGCACGACCAGCACGCGGTGTCCCTTGCGGGTCCACAGACCGCGCTGCAGCGCCGCCGCACCGCCGCCCTCGCCTTCGACCGGCGCGAAGTTGCGGTAGACGAGGTTGGGTTCGCGGGTCAGGAGCACGTCCAGCGCCTGCGCTCGGGGCTCGCCGTCCTCCCAGTCCACGCGAAGTGCAATGCTCATCGGGATCGCTCAGGCCCGGTAGTAGGCGACGATCCGGAGCAGCGCGGCGATCACGTCGTCCTGCTCGTGCTCGGTCAGGGCTCCGTCGAGCGGCAGCGAGAAGACGCGCTCGGAGGCCTCCATCGCAACCGGCGCGTCCGCGGCCGTCATGCCCTGCTCGCGGAAGAACCGGTGCGCGGGAAGCGCGCGGAAGTGCACGCCGATGGCGATGTTCTCGGCCAGCAGTGCGCGCAGCATCTGGTCGCGGTCGATGCGCAAGGCGCCGGGCACGATGCGCACGACGAACAGATGCGCGGAGCCGATGGCGCCCTCGCGCTCGGCCAGAAGCTCGAGCGCGTCGCACGAAGCGAGCGCATCGCGGTAGCGGCGGTCGAGCTGGCGCCGGCACTCCAGCATCGCATCGATGTGATCGAGCTGGGCCAGGCCGAGGGCCGCCTCGATGTCGGTCATGTTGTACTTGAAGCCGAGAGCGACCGCCTCCCAGTGCGTATAGGTGGAGCCCGAGCGCTGGCTCGCATCGACGTCGATGCCGTGCAGCCGCTCGATGCGCATGCGCGCGGCCCACTCTTCGTCGTGCGTGGTGACCATGCCGCCGTCGCCCGTGGTCAGGTTCTTGGTGGCGTAGAAGCTGAAGGCGGCGCCGTCGCCGAGGCATCCTGCTCGCTTGCCGCCGAGGCTGGCGCCCATGGCATGCGCGGCATCCTCCAGGATCACGATGCCGCGGCTGCGCGCCAGATCGCCGAGCGCGGCCATGTCGCATGGCATGCCGGCAAAGTGCACGGCCAGGATGGCACGCGTGCGTGCGGTGATGCGCTCGGCGACGCTGGCGGCATCGAGCGACAGGCTCGAAGCCTCCACGTCGGCGATCACGGGCCTGGCCCCCGCGTGAAGGACGGCATTGGCCGTGGCCGGGAACGTCATCGCAGGCACGATGACCTCGTCGCCCGCGCCGACGCCGGCAGCGCGCAGCAGCAGATGCAGTCCGGCGGTGCACGAAGAGACGGCGATGGCGTGAGGGGCGCCCACGTAGGCGGCCATGCGCGATTCGAAGCGCTGCGTGACCGGCCCTTGCGAGATCCAGCCCGAGCGCAGGACCGAGACTGCCGCCTGCTCGGCCTGCTCGTCGATGACCACGCGAGCGAAAGGCAGCAGCGCGGCGCGCATCGGAGCTCCTCCTGCGATTGCCGGCAGGTCGGCCGCCTCACGACGCACGGTGGGAAGCTTCATCGATGGCCTGTTGGCTGCGGCCGCCGCGCCGTTGCGCAACGGAGCTGCCGCAGCCCTGATACCAAAAGGACCGTTCTGCAACAATGCGGTTTTCCTAGACGTTGCACGCCCTTGCGCTGTCGTCGCGGCGCGGCTACCTCCCCGCACGTGGCGGCTGCGCAACGACGATGGCGCCCGGTGCGATGATGCCGCCCGGCGTGCTGATCCTGGTACGGATCGCGGCGGTGCTGGCGGGCATTGGCGCCATCGCCGTTTCGCTGCTTCCTCTCTACGACCCTCCGACCTCCACGCCGCTGCCGGTGCTGGTGGCCGTTCCGACGCTGCAGGAAAGGCTCTTCCCCGGCGTTGCGCTGGACTGGGTGGTGCGGCGCCTGACGGCGCTATTGCTGGGAGCGGCTCTGATCGTCGCCGGCACGCTCAGGCGCACATCGGCCGAGCACCCTGCCGATCGTGAAGCGGCGCTGCGTGCGCCGCGCCAGGCCGTGAATGGCTCGCCGGTGCTGCGCATCTGGCTGCTGCTATCGGGCGCGCTCCTTGCCGCCGCGTCACTGGCAGCACCGTGGATGTCGCGGCCGATGCAGCTGGGCTTCGTGGCCGCACTGGTGGCGGCGGTAGTGATCGCGCTGCTGCTGGAGGGTTTGCTGCGAGCCGCCAGCCGGCCCCGCATCGTCATCCCGTACGGCGCCGCCGTGCTGGCGGCCGTCTGGCTCGCCGTTCGGCTGCCGCTCTCGCTGCGCTCCTATCGTCTGGGCGACGCCGTCGACTATCTGAGCGGATATTTCTGCTACGAAGATCTGGCCGAGCCGGTCATCAACCTGCTGACTTCGAGCTGCTGGACAGGTCAGGGCTACATGCCCGGCGTCCTGTTCGGACAGGGCCTGCTGGGATGGGACGTTCTGGAACTGGCACGCGCACAGACCATCGCCGCGTGCTGGACGGCGGCCGTGTGCGTCCTGGTCGGTCAGGTGGTTGCACGGCGCCTTGGGCAGTCGGCAGCGATCGTGGCCTCGGCGGTGCTGCTGTGGTCGCCGATCGTGCTGGTGCGGCCGCTGGCGCCGGGACATTTCGTGGCGTCGGCGCTGGTCGCGCTCGCGCTGTACTTTGCACAACGCGTCCGCAGCGGAGAGTCGCCGGCCGCTGCTGCGGCGCTCGGCGCCACCGCAGGCCTGGCCATGCATTCGTGGCCGTCGTTGCCGCCGGTGCTCTGCTTGGCGGCCCTCTCGCTTCCTGCCATCCTGCGCTCCCGCACAGCCGCCATCGCGGCACTGTGCTTCTTCGCCGCCGCTGCCATCCCCGCGATGGGGCAGCACGTGACCTGGTGGCAGCACCTCGGTGACCACACGCTGTCCCTGACCACTGTCGAGGCGATCTACTCCGGACGCGTGGCGCCGTTTCTGATACCGGGTTCGCGCGATCTCGTGCTGCAGGATCGCACGGCTCTCGTCATCGGAGCATTGCTGTCGATGTTCGCCGCGCCGCGTGCCTCCATCGGTCTGTGGGGCGATCTCTTCGTGGAGCCCATAGGCTCGGCCCTGGCTGCCGTGGGTCTGCTCGCGTGCATCGTGGCGGCCGTGCGCTCGCCGGCGGCGCGGCCGCTGCTGCTGTTCGTGCTGGCGTGCCTGAGCGCTGCGCTGCTGGTGCGATACGATCGCATTCATGGCGCCGGTGTGGAGATCGCCATTCCGGCAGCGCTGCTGGCGGCGGCCGGCTGGCAACAGCTGACGCGCGGCTGGGCCTCCGCGCCGCTTGGCCTGGCACTGTCGCTCGTGCTGGCCGGAGCGATCGGTCTCAGCGGCACGACCATCTTCGACGAGGTCAATCCGCGCATTCTGGCGCCCACCGTTCCCGGCCTGGCTCTGCGCGCCGGGCATGTCTTCGATCACAACGTGGCGTGGTCGCCGGGCATGTTCGCGGACACCCTGCCGCCGCTTCGCGTGCTGGCGCACTTCGTGGCAAAGCGGCACGTGGTGGGATGGAACCCCGCCAAGATCCACCGCATGCTTCCCGAACCCGAGCAGGCTGCCGCCTTCTGGAGCCAGGGCGACGAGATGGAATCGCTGGTCGCCAGTGTCCTGTGCACCAAGCCCTCGAACCGTTCCCTCTACGAGGTCAGCGATGCGAGCGGGGACGTGCGGATGTTCGCGGCCGTTCGCACCGACCTCGAACCCGTGCCGGCAACCGCAGCGGTCACGTGGACACGGCGCGAGTGCAGCGAGCCCCTGCCCACCGATGCGGTCCGAGCCAAGCGCGACCTTGCCGCTGCCAGGGACATGATCGAATCGGGCCGCCGCGAAGAGGCGCTGACGATGCTGCGCCAGACCACGCAGGCAACGGTCGCACAGCCGCGATTGTACCTGCCGCTGGCTCAGATCCTTGCCACGGGCAGCGAGGCAGAAAGGCGCGAAGCGCTGGCGTGGGCATTGCTGGCCTGCCGCATGACCCAGGGCAGCTACTTCGAGGCGTGCACGCTGGCGTCCGAGCTCGGCGGCCAGCAGGACAAGGAGCGTATCGAGTCATCGTCCGAGCCGGATATGCGCGCCGGCCGATTGCGTGGGCACCGGCCCGCACCAATCCGTGCCGTGCGAAACGGCTGGAAGGAAACGACCGTATCCACCGGAATGCGCGCGGCCCGCGCGTCCTCAGGGTGCGGTCGGCGCTGCCGGAGCGGGCGCCGGCGCGGCCGGCGTGCCTTCCGCATCCCCGGAAAGATGCGGCGGCGCCGGCGGCAGATCGCCGCGATCCTCGACCGGCCCGGTCGGTGGCCAGGTGTTGATCACGAGCCCTTCGGCGTTGCCGACCATGAGCGTGGCCGACCGTGCGTGGTCGATCGTCAAGTCGAAGAGCCGCGACCCGATCTCGTTGAACAGCTCGAAGTGCGCTGCTCCGCGATCGCTCTTGGTCAGCGAGGCCAGGCGGTGGCCGTCCTCGTCGAGGATCGAAACCATGCCGGAGGAGGTCTGGTCCGTCCCGATCCGGGCGAAATCGAAGCCGCCGGAATTCGTCAGGCGCAGCTCGCCGTCGCCTTTCGGATCGGCGCCGAGGTGCGCTGCAATGCGGCCGGGCTTTCCGCCGATGCGCAGCTCTCCGCCTGCGTGCTGCGCCGCGCCGGCATGCATCAGCATGTTGTCGGCGCCGTCGAACAGCGTCAGGTCGCCATCGCCGTCGGGACTCGAAGATCCCGCTCGCATCGTGCGCTTGTCCGACGCGGTCCACGTCTCGACGAAACCGTGGCCCTCGGGAGTCGTGCCCATCGCTGCGACGAACTTGCGCTCGTCCTTGCCGACGACCTCGAACCGGCGCGCGCGAATCACTTCGGCAATCGGTGGAAGCACGGACTCCGTGTCCAGCGCATCCCAATCCACGGGCGGAGCCGCTGGCGGCTGCGGCTGTCCGACGGCATCACCGAGGAGCAGTGCCGAGAGTGCCAACACGCCGACTCCGCCCAGTGCTCCCTGCAGCGAACGCACGCGGCGCCGCAAAGAGATGCATTCGTGCTCCAGATGGCTGAGGCGTTCTTCGGTCGAGCTCATGATGTCGAGTCCTCCTGCCTGCGTCTTATCCAAAACAGTCATGGGTCCACAATACGCGACGCTCATACTCTGTCTCGGCGTGAGCGGCCGGATGCGGCTGCGTGGGTCGCGTCATGTAGATGATCTGCAGCGTGCGAAGCGCTTGGCCCCCGGAGTGCCTGCGGTTCCATTCGCGGCACAGATATCGGGAGTAGTAGCGAAATGGCCCTGGCTGGTCGGGCGCCAGCACCATCGTGGCGAAGTGGGCCTGCCAGTGGATGTTGGGCAGACGCTCGGCGATGTGCTGCGGCCTCCGGTAGTCAGGCGGCTGCTCCATGGCCTGCTCGAGCGTCGGCAGCCGGCCGCGATTCGCCATCAGATCGATACTGCGACCGTCTTCGAGATTTCCGGGAACGACGAACCATCCCGTCGTCTCGATGCTCGTGAACATGCCCCACTGCTGCCACAGAAACAGGGCCGAGCCGAGCTCGGCGAACCCTGCGGGAGGCTCGTAATCGCGGTCGTACCAGAAGCCGACGTTCCAGATCGCCGTGTACGCGATCAGCCACGCGGCGAACAGCTCGGCCAGCAGGTGCGGCAGGCGCGGCAGGCGCGATCCGCTTTCCACAACATCGACGCGCGCGCTCGGGAACCATCGCGCCGTCAGGCCCAAAGCGCGCATGCGCCATCGCGACAGTCGCTCGCTGCGCGACACCGCGCGCGCGATGCGATCCCAGGCCTGCGACGGCACGAACACCAGAAGCGCAACCGCCGTCGCATGCGCGAAGAATCCCACCTCCATCGTCGAGGCGATTCCGGCCAGCATCGCCCACATCGCCAACACTACGAGGACTCGAAGCGGCCACCGTGGTGCGAAGACCAGGATCGCGCCGGCGCCCTCGATTCCCATCACCAGGTGATTGAGCGGCCTGACCAGCCATCCCTGGCGCTGCACCCAGAACCCCAGCGGCCGGGTATGGAACTCATGATCGAGTGCCGTGGCCAGACCTTCGCCGCGCAGCCAGAAAGGGGTCGCCATCTTGGCCGCGCCGGCGATGAACATCACCGCCGCCACCTGCAGCTGCACTCCGATGGCCGCGATGCCGAAGCAGTGCGTGCGCTCGCGCGCGGCCACCGGCGCAGTGGCCGCATCCAGGGACCAGCGTGCACCGAGTGGCAGCAGGATTCCCCACAGCATCAGAAGGCGCAGCAGGACGTCGGCGCCGTAGACAAGGAACGGATTGCGCAAGTGCAGCGACAGCGTCAGCAGCCAGGATGCTGCGGTGGCCGCGCGCGTGTGCCATCCCAGCATCATCGCCAGCAGCGCCGCCGCGTGCAGCGTGAAGACCAACGCTTGGATGGCAGTGCTGCCGCCGAGCAGATGCACCGAAACCGCCAGATCGTGGCGGTTGTCGAACCACGTCAGCACGTCCTGTCGTGCCAGCGTTCCCGCGTCGGTGTAGTGGACGGCAAGGTCGCAGGCACGCACTCCCAGGTCCCATAGCGCGACGACGGCGACGCCGATCCGGAGCGCGGCAAGCGAGCGCAGGTCGATTGCCAGCCAACTCTTCAGCGTCGCGATCATTGAAAGCAGTCGTGCGTCCACAGCACCGTGGATGTGTAGTCCTCGAGCACGGGCATGCGATCCAGGTGGGCCCCGACCTGGCGGCCGTGGAACACGATCTGAAAGCCGACGATCTGATCGTAGCCGGAATGCCTTCGATTCCACTCCCGGCACAGATAGCGGCCGTAGTAGGCGAAGTGCGCGTCCTTGTCGGGAAACTGGCGCATGATCTTGAACGTCGACAGCCAGCGCGTGCTGCCGTAGGCCGCATGCACGTCGGCGGGGCGGCCTTTCTGCTGGGCTGCCGAGAGCGCGTCTTCCAGCTCGGGCAGCGGCCCGCCATCGGCGAGCAGGTCGACGGCTCGTCCATCGGCAAGAGTGCCCGGCGCATCGAACCAGCCCGTGCGCGTGAATTCGGTGAACATCGCCCACGACTGCCGCATCATCGCGGCCCTTCCGAACCAGGCCAGGGGCTGTGGTGGCTCGTAGCTCTCGCCGCCGCGCCAAAGGCCCACGTTCCAGACGGCCAGATAGACGATGGCAAGAGCCGCCAGCGCCTCGCGTACGTATCGGCCAGCGGACCAGCGTATCGCGGTGGATGAACCCGTTTCCGGTTCGACCGGCGACATCACCTCCGCCATGTGATCCGCGCGCGTCCCCCGACCCGCGTCGCTGCGCAGAAAAGATTCTTCCATCCAGTCCCAGGACCGCGCCGGCACGAAGACGAGCAGCGAGACCGCAGTGAGCATCGGGAACATGTAGACGTCGATGGTCGCATAGATCCCTGCAAGCATCGCCCAGCACAGCATCACGCACGCGACTCGCAGCCACCATGCCGGCAGCCACAGCAGCGTGCTGACCACGAGCTCGATGACGACCGTCGTCCACGACAGCGCCGCGTTCAGGGAAGGTAGGCTCCGCAGCCACCAGCCCAGCGGGCGCGCGGTCTCCTCCTGGTCGAGCGCGAAGGCCAGGCCCTGCCCCTGCAGCCACGCCCCGACGCCGAGCTTGGGAAGACCCGACAGGAAGAGCACGAGCCAAACCTGTACGAGCAGGCCCGCGCCGGCGATGCCGCAGTAGCTCAGCGGCCGCTCCGATGTCCTTCGTGCATCGACCGACCACGCTGCCCCCACCGGCACCAGCATCATCCAGAACAGCAGGGACCGCAGCAGCACGTCGCCGCCGAAGCTCAGGAACGGATTGCGAACCGTCAGCGACAGCGTCAGCAGCCACGCGCCCACCGACGCCGCGCGCGTGTGCCATCCGACGAGCATGCACAGCAGTGCCGCCGCGTGAAGCGCAAAGAGCGCAATCTGCGTCCACAGTGCGCCGCCGATCAGGTGAAGGCAGAAGGTCCAGTCGTGGTAGCCGCGAAACCAGGTCAGGGCATCGGCGCGGGCAAGCATGCCGCGATCGGTGTAGTGCGCCGAAAGATCGGGAACCCGCAGCGTCAGATCCAGCAGCGCCACGCAGCACACGCCGATCCGGAGCGCCGCCAGAGCCCGCGCGTCGATCGCGAAGATCCTCGCGAGCATCAAGGCGGCGATTGCTCCATACGCGCGCACGCAGCGCAACGCCGCCGCTGCGCCGCAGAACGAGAGAATGGGCACGTGGCGGAGGCCGAGCAGCGTAGAGCCGCGAAGATCCGCCCGGGAATACGCCATCGGCGCGTCCCCGATCGGCGAACGTCCGCCTCTGCACGGACGCCGGAAACGAAGCGGCCCCGCCAGGCTGTTGCCTGACGGGGCCGCATTCTTCCCGAGGGACCTTCGATCAGTTGAAGGTCGGAGCCGTACCGCTGACGGTGATCTGGGATACCGACTGTCCGGCCTGACCTGCGCCGCCGGAGCCACCGGTGCCGCCGGTGCCACCTGCTCCGCCGTTGCCGCCGAAGCCGACGTCCTTGCCCGATCCATCGTTGGTGGCGCCGCGCGGGCCGCCGCCGCCGCCACCGAAAGCGCCACCGCCGGAGCCGCCGGCGCCGCCGCCGCCTGCCAATCCTGCGCTGCGTGCACCACCGGTGACGAAGGTGTTCGAGCCATTGTTGCAGAAGTACAGGCCGTAGGAGGAGCCGCCGCCGCGACCGCCGGTTCCGGCGAACCCGCCGCCGCTGCCGCCGCCGCCGCCGCCGCCGCCGC
>DASPNH010000193.1:0-37498 GCA_035626675.1 Binatia bacterium | reverse complement strand
CCCTCGCCTCAGGGCGGCACGGTGACCTACACGGTCAACGTCACCAACGCGGGCCCCAATGCCTCGCCGGACGTCTTCGTCACCGACACTCTGGACGCCAACACCGAATACGTCAGCGACACGGCGCCCAATGGCTGCACCGAAATGGCCGGCGTCCTGACCTGCCAGCTCGGAGCGCTCGGCGTCGGAGGCTCGACCAGCTTCACCGTCACCGTCCTCGTCGATGGCACGGCGCCCACTGCCGGCACCACGACCACGGGCCTGTGTACGGCGCCCGGCGTCGACATCTGCAATACCGCGGTCGTCGATGCCGTTTCCACGGCCGATCCGACGCCCGGCAACAACACGGCCACGCAGCCGACCAACATTCTGGCGGTGACCGCCGACCTCTCGATCATCAAGAGTGACGGAGCGCAGGATCCCATCCGCGAAGGCGACGTCCTGTTCTACACCTTCCAGGTCACCAACAATGGCCCTGATACGGCCAACAACGTCGAGGTCGTCGACGTCCTGGATCCCAACGAGTTCTATCTCGAGGACACGGCCTCGGGCGGCTGCATCGAGGACCCCTTCGGAACCGTCACCTGCAGCCTCGGCAGCATCAACAACGGCCAGACCGTCAGCTTCACGATGGCGGTATTCGCACCGACTGGCGTGCCCACGGCCGGCATCCTGCAGGTCGACCCCTGCGACGGCAGTGAAGACCTGTGCAACAACACGACGGTCTCGTCGTCGACGACCGATACCAACCTCGCCAACAACAGCGACGACGAGCCCACGGATGTCGAGCCGGCCGAAGCCGACATCATGATCACCAAGACCGACGTCTCCGATCCGGTCGCGGTCGCCGGCACCGTCACCTACACGATCGTGGTCAGCAATCCGGGACCCGACGACGCGCAGGACGTGGTCGTCACCGACGTGCTCGACTCCGACACGACCTACGTCAGCGACGATTTCGGCTGCGTCGAAGCGGCCGGGACACTGACCTGCGACCTGGGCGCCATGCTGGTCGGCCAGAGCCAGGAGATCGAGATCGTCGTCGCCGTCGATGCCGGCGCCCCGACGGCGGGAACGCTCCAGGTCAGCCCCTGCAACGGCAGCGAGGATCTCTGCAACAACGTCAGCGTGGCCACCAGCACGGTCGATCCCGACCCGAGCAACAACAGCTCCGACGAGCCGAGCAACGTCATCGTCGCCAACGCCGATCTGCAGATCGACAAGAGCGACGCCGGCAGCGACCCGGTGCTGGCCTCGGGAACCGTCACCTATGCGATCACGCTGACCAACGCCGGCCCGGATACGGCCGACAACGTGGTCATCACCGACACGCTCGACAGCAACACGACCCACGTCAGCAACACCGGTGGCTGCGTGGAGGGACCGGTGGGCACGCTGACCTGCTCGCTCGGCTCGGTGGCTCCGGGTACCACCAGCTTCAACGTCACGGTCAACGTGGGCGCCGGCGCGCCGACGGCGGGCACCACGCAGAACGGAGCGTGCTCGGCGCCGGGCGTCGACATCTGCAACACCGTCACGGTGACCTCTTCGATTCCCGACCCGGTGCCCGGCAACAACACCTCCGAGGAACCGACCAACGTCGTGCCTCCGAGCGCCGACCTGGCCATCGTCAAGGGTGACTCGGGCACGGCCGTCGTGCAGGGCAACAACGTCACCTACACGATCAACGTCGCCAACGCCGGACCGCAGACGGCGACCAACGTCGTGGTCGTCGATACGCTGGATGCCGACACCACCTTCGTCAGCAGCACGGGTCCATGCGTGCAGGGGCCGGTGGGCACGCTGACCTGCAGCCTGGGCAACCTGGCCGCGAGCAGCTCGACGAGCTTCACCGTCACGGCGCAGGTCTCCGCGACCGCGCCGACGGCCGGGACCTTGGAGACCGGCACGTGCGACGGCAGCGAGGACATCTGCAACAACGTCAGCGTCTCCAGCAGCACCAGCGACCCGACGCCGGGCAACAACACCTCGGACGAGCCGAGCAACGTCATTGCGCCGAGCGCGGACCTGTCGATCGTCAAGAGCGATTCGGGCGCGGGCGTCTCGCCCGGCGACTCGCTGACCTACACGATCAACGTCGCCAACGCGGGACCGCAGGCAGCCACCAACGTCGTCGTCACCGACACGCTGGATGCCAGCACGTCCTTCGTCAGCAGCACGGGCGGTTGCATCGAAGCTCCGGCCGGCGTGCTCACGTGCAGCCTGGGCGGCCTGGCTGCCTCGGGCGCAACGAGCTTCACGGTCACCGTGCTCGTGGATGCCGGCGCTCCCGAGAGCGGAACTCTGGAGACCGGCCTGTGCAACGGCACCGAGGACCTGTGCAACGACGTCTCGGTCACCGCCAGCCAGAGCGACCCGGATCCGAGCGACAACACCTCGGACGAGCCGACCGACGTCGAGACGCCGAGCGGTGATCTCTCGATCACCAAGACCGACGATCCCGACTCGGTCCAGCCGGGCGGAACGCTGACCTACACGATCACCATCTCGAACCCGAGCAATGCACCGCTCGACAACGTCGAGGTGGTCGAGACCTACGATCCGCGCACGACGTTCGTGTCGGCCTCGCCGGCTCCCGACCTCGGCGACAACCGCTGGCTGTTCGGCACGCTGCTGCCGGGCGACGTCGAGACCATCACCATCACCACCACCGTCGATGCCGGCGTGGCCGACTGCACGGTGCTGACCAACACGGCGGTGATGAGCGCGGACAACGAAGAAGACACCGAAGTCGAGGAGGAGACGACCGTGTCGGCGCCGGCTGCGGGCCGTGCACGTCTGGGCGTGGACAAGAGCGCCGATCCGGCCTCGATTCCCGCCGGCGGCATCCTGACCTACACGCTGACGGTGCGGAACACGGGTGCGGCCACGGCCTACGACGTCGTGCTCAGCGACGTGCTGCCGGCCGGCCTCACCTACCAGAACGCGCTGCCTGCGCCGGATCAGCAGTCCGGACAGTCGGTGCAATGGGACGTCGGTGATCTGCCGCCTGGCGGCGCCGAGACCTACCAGATCTTCGTCGAGGTCGACGGCAACATGGCCGACGGCACCGTGCTCGAGAATACCGCAACGGCGGTGGGCCAGACGGGCGCCGGCACCAACAACTCGTGCGGCCTGGCTGCCGAAGGCACTGCGGCCAGCTCGACCAGCGGCCCCGGCACCGACTGCAGCCTGGTCATGCGCAAACGGCACGTCGGCATCGTCACGGCGGGCAACGAGATCGTCTACCGCTGCCTGTGGTGCGATCCGTGTGTGGATGCCCAGGGCGTCACCATCGTCGACCAGGTGCCGGCGGGCCTGGAGATCGTCTCGGTGAGCTCGCGTGATCCGTTCACGATCGACCACACCACCAACCAGGTCCGCTTCGACATCCCGACGCTCGCGGCGGGACGCGCGGGCCAGGCCTACATCACCGTGCGCGTTCCGGAGGGCACCGAGCCCGGAGTCGTCCTCGAGAACGTGATCGAGTTCAAGGACGCGGCGCTGCGCGAGAAGACCGGTACCGACGTGGCCGTGGTCGAAGGCGCCAACACCGGGCCGAGCGTATCGCGCACCGCGTCCCTGACGATGACGGGAACCAAGCGCGCCACCGATGGCGGAACGATCAACGCCACGCTGCGCTATCGCAACGTGGGCGAGGCCAGCTCCATCACCGCGCTGGTCACCGACTCGATCGAGATTACGCGCGTGACTCCCGCCCCGTCGGTGAGCTCGGGCTCGATGATGGTCTGGAACAACATCGGCACGGCCGGCGTCATCAAGATCCGCGCACGCGCGCGTGTCGTCGACCAGGATGCTCGCGGCGCCGTCGGCTCAATGGACGTCTCCCTGTCCGACAGCACGACCGGCAAGGTGCTGGTGAGCGGGCTCGATACGGCAGTCGTGGCATCCCTTACGCCGGGCGGCACCCCGCCGCCGGCGTCGACGCGGACGCTGAGCATCGGTCTCGTCGGTGCGCGCTACGTCAGCCCCGGCCTGAGCACGCAGCTGACGCTGCGCTATCGCTACCTTGCAGTGGCCAGCGATGCCGTGATCACGCTGCCAACCGGGCTGAACTTCGAGTCGGCCATCCCGGCGCCGAGCAGGATCGAGGGCAACCAGCTGACCTGGAGCGGCGTGCAGCCCGGAAGCGGCACGATCAAGATCCGCGCCACAACCGACGCGAACCTGACGCCCGGGACCAATCTGGCCGTCGGCACCACGCTGCTGACCGATTCGAACGGAACGGTGTCCGACGAGCATCAGATGACGGTGCGCTGAGCACCGTCTGCGTCTGACCCGGCCATGAAGACAGGGCCGCGAGGTGTACGCCTCGCGGCCCTTTCTCGTGGCGGAGCCGATTTGTCTGCCGCCGTAGAACCTGTTCTACTCGCGTGGCGTCGCGCGCACATGCCCGTACGGGTCGCCGCGACAGGCCGGCCGCGCGGACGCAGAGCCGGCAGGAGCGAATCATGGTGGACCTCGGCTATCTCAGCTTCGACGGCGACAACCATTATTACGAGCCGCGCGATGCCTTCACGCGTCACATCGAACCGAAACATCGCGACAAGGCCGTGCGCGTGGTGCGGGATGGCACCGGCCGCGAGAGCATCCTGGTCGGCGACAAGCCGTTCACTTTCCTGGCCGACATGGAGCTGAACTTCGACCTGACGCTGAAGCCGGGATCGCTGCGGGACTATCTGCGCTACCTGACCGGTGAGAACGCCGGCGGCGACGACGGCGTCAAGGAGCCGGTGCAGCCGGCCTACATCAACCGGGATGCCCGCCTCGCGCTCATGGACCACCAGCGCCTGGAATCCTCGCTGCTCTTTCCGACCCTCGGCGTCTGCGTCGAGCATTTCATGAAGGACGACGTCGAGCAGAGCTATGCCAACCTGCGCGCGTTCAACCGCTGGCTCGATGAGGACTGGGGCTTCGACTACCGCGGACGCATCTTCGCGGCGCCGATCATGTCGCTGCTGGATGCGGACGAGGCGGTCAAGGACATCGAGTGGGCCATCTCGCGGGGGGCCCGCATCATCGGCATGCGGCCGGGACCGCAGGGCGGGAAATCGCCGGCCGATCCGGCCTTCGACGCGTTCTGGTCGCGCGTCAACGAGGCCAAGCTCGCCGTCGCCTTCCACGTCAGCGAATCGGGCTACAACGAGATGATGTCGGTGCACTGGGGAGAGAACCCCAACCCCAGCTCGCACAGCCAGTCCGCTTTCCAGTGGTGCAACTTCTACGGCGACCGTCCGATCATGGACACGATCTCGGCGCTGATCTTCCACAACCTGTTCGGGCGCTATCCGAACATCCGGGTGCTGAGCGTCGAGAACGGCTCGCTGTGGGTTCCCTACATCATCAAGGCGATGGACAAGATGAAGGGCATGGGACGCAACGGCCCGTGGATCGGCGGCCGCTGGCACGGCCGGCCGAGCGAGGTCTTCCGCAAGCACATCTACGTCTCGCCGTATCATGAGGAGGACATCGTCGCGCTCGGCAACCTGATCGGCATGGACCGCGTGGTGTTCGGCTCGGACTATCCGCATCCCGAAGGCCTTTGCGATCCGGTCGACTTCGCCCACGGACTCGAGAAGCTCGGCCCCGCCGAGCAGAAGATGATCATGCGCGACAACCAGCGGCGCCTGGTCGGCCTGGACTCTTAGCATTGCTGCGGTCGGCTCGCGGCCGCGCTGCAACGACGAGGGAGGGAGACACCTCATGGCGGGAGACTTCACGGGCCGGGTTGCCCTGGTCACTGGCGGCGCGGGCGCCGGCATCGGCAGTCACACGGTCCAACGATTGGCGAGCGAGGGCGCCGCGGTGGCCGTCGTCGACATCCACGAACGGCGCTGCCACGAAGTCTCCGAGCGCATCGCCTCCGAGCTCGGGACCCGAGTGCTGGCCTGCCCCGGCGACATCGCCGACCGCGCCCGCATGCACGAGGTCGTCACGACGGTCCGCGACCAGCTCGGGCCCATCGACGTCCTGGTCAACAACGCCGCCGAGAACGTGCTGGCGCCGGTTGCCGAGTACTCGATGCAGGACTGGGACCGCGTCCTGGACGTCGACCTTACGGCGGCATTCCATCTGATACGCCTGCTGCTGCCCGACATGATCGAGCGCCGCCGTGGCAGCATCGTCAACGTTGCCTCCATCGCCGGCTGGCTCGGCGACGCCAACGAGGGCCGCGAGGCTCCCTACGCTTCGGCCAAGTCGGCGCTCTTCTCGCTCACGCGCAGCGTCGCCTTCGAGGGCGGCCCGCACGGCGTGCGTTGCAACGCCGTGGCTCCGGGCCTGATCTGGTCGAAATTCGTGGCGCGCTACCAGGATCAGTTCCAGAAGGAGGTCGACCGCACGCCGCTTCGCCGCTTCGGCAAGCCCGAGGAAGTCGCCGAGCTGATCGCCTTCCTCGCCTCGGACCGTTCCGCCTTCATCACGGGCGAGGCGGTCAACATCAGCGGCGGCTGGTACATGCGGCCGTGACCCGTCCGTGATTTCGCAACCGGCACAGCTTGCAGCGTCGGACCGGCTCGCACGACGCCGCGCACGTGCCGCGCGCGCGACCCCGGGTCATCGTCACGATCGTCGCGGCGGCCGAGCATGACCTGGCAGTCCTCGCTCATCACGCGATACTCGCTCGTGATGCCCACCGCGCGTCCCGCCATTCCCGGCGAGGCGCCCCAAACCGTTGCAGCCGTGCTCGAAGCCGGTGTTCACGAACATCCAGCACGCCCAGCCCTGGTCGGCCGCCATGCGCGCTACAGCTATACGGAGCTCGACCGCGAAGCGGCTCGCGCTGCCGCAGCGCTCTGGAAGCTCGGAGTTCGGCCCGGCGACCGCGTCGCCGCATGCATGGGGAATCACCCCGACATCGTCATTCTGTTCCTCGGCTGCATGCGCATCGGTGCAATCTGGGTCGGCATCAACCGTCCGCTGGCGCCGCCGGAGAAGGCCTACATGCTCGCCGATGCGGCGGCGTGCCTGTTCGTCGGTGAGCGTGCGACGTGCGAGCAGGTGCGAGCGCGCCAGCACGAGATTCCGTCCCTGCGCAGCGTTCTCGAGATCGATCCCGGCAACGACGACTGCGAGTGGAACCGCGTGCTGCGCCAGAGCATCGAGGCAGCACCGCACGTCGACATCGATCCCTTCGCGCCCGCTGCCATCGCCTACACCAGCGGCACCACCGGCTTTCCCAAAGGCGCGGTGCACAGCCAGCACAATCTGCTGATTCCCGGCGCCGTGGCTGCGGCCACCGGCGTGTATCCGCATGGACAGGTCCAGGGAGTGCTGCTGCCGCTGACGATCCTCAACCTGATGGTGCTGGTGCCGCTGCTGACGTTCCAGATCCGCGGTACCTGCGTGTGCATGGATCGGATCGACGCCGTCGGCGTGGCCGAGTGGGTTCGCAGCGAGAAGATCGGCCACTTCGCAGCGGTGCCGGCGGTCTATCACGACCTGCTGACGCATCCGGAGGTCCGCGACGAAGATCTCGCCACGCTCGTTCGACCCGAGGTTGGTGGCGCCGAATGTCCACCCGCGTTCCTGCGCCTGTATCGCGAGCGTTTCGGTGCCGACGTTGCCATCGGCTACGGCATGACCGAGGCACCGACGGCCGTGACGCGCTCGCTTGGCGACAAGCCTCCCACGCCCGGCCTGATCGGCCGCGCAGTGCCGCAGGTCGAGATCCGCATCCTGGACGCCGACGGCAAGCCCGTCATCGCCGGCGAGGTCGGCGAGATCTGCGTTGCGCCCGCTTCGAGCGGGCCGTTCTCAGGCGTCTACACGCCGATGCTCGGCTACTGGGGCAAGCCCGAGGAAACCGCCAAGGCGCTCCGCGGCGGCATCCTGCATACCGGTGATCTCGGCGCGACCGGCGAGGACGGCAACTACTACATCCGCGGCCGCCGCAACGAGCTCATCCTGCGCGGCGGGGCCAACGTCTATCCGGCAGAGATCGAACGAGTGGTGCACCGCGACGCGCGCGTGGCAGCCTGCGCAGTACTCGGCGTTCCCGACGAGAGACTCGGCGAGCGCGTGGTCGCGGCAATCCAACTCGCTGAAGGCGCAATCGTCAGCGAGGACGAGCTGCGCCAGCACTGCATCGCCGAGCTGGCGCGCTACAAGATCCCCGAACGTTTCTATTTCGTGGAGAGCCTGCCGCGCAATTCCATGGGCAAGATCGTCAAGCATCAGCTGCGCGCGCAGCTCGGGCTCGGCTGAGCGCGCGACCGCGGGATGGAAGCGACGTTCACGGTCGTGGGCCTGATCGGGGCGTCGGCCTATGCGAGCTCGGCGCTCGAGCGCGTGCGCGCAGCCGCCGAGGCGTCCTGCGCCGCGGGGGATCAGATCGGCAAGACGATGTCGGATGCGATCGTGCTGTTGTCGCGCGAGCCGGTGGCAGCGCTCGAGCTGGCCGGCCGCGTCCACGCCCGGCTGACCGCCGAGCCGGATCTTCCGTTTCGCATCGCGGTGCATCACGGCGAAGTGGTGCGCCGCGGTGGGGAATGGTTCGGCAGCACCATCAACATCGCCGTGCGCATCCTGGGCGAGGCCAGGCGCGGTCAGATCATCGCGACGGAAATCATCGCGCGCCAAGCGAACGAAGCCGGCTACCTCGCCAGCGAGATCGGCAGCGTCGAGTTGCCCAGCGTGCTCAGTCCGGTGCAGTTGTTTGCGCTCGACCTGCAGGCTGCGGAGATCACCCTGCCGTGCGATCCCGTCTGCGGCATGGCCGTCGATCCCGATAGCGCCGCCGGCATGCTGCGACACGACGGAGTCGAGCACTGGTTCTGCTCGCTGGCATGCGCCGCGGCATTCGCTGCCGATCCCGAACGCTATCGCGCGCGCTGAAAGGATTGCGACGACCTGAAAAGCGAACGGCCGGCCTTCTTGCGAAGGCCGGCCGTTCGGTCAGCGTCCTGTGCTGTCCGCTCAGAGAGCCGGGACGATCACCTCGCACGTCGTCGGGTCGAACGTCACCTTCAACGCATTGATGGTGGCGCCCAGGAATCCGGAGTCGGTCGCGTCGCGTCGGACCGGTACCGGGGTCGTGTTGGTCATCAGCACGAAGTCGTCCTTGGCCGGTGGCAGGTTCGTGACGGTTCCGCCGAGGCTGATGGGAACGTCGTGATGCAGGAACTCGTGGAGCGCACTGCCCTGGAAGTTGGCCTTGAACTCCACATGGATGAATGCCGACATCGCAACCGTACCCGTTCCTTGCTGTCCGTAGGGCTTGACGTCGAACACGCCCTGCGGGTTGCCCGGATTGTCCTCACGGATCGTTCCGATCGAAGGACGCGGGTCGATGTGCGTCGCGCTCAGCGGAATGCCCTCCTCCGGATACAGATCGACCTTCGCGTACGTGTCCGAGTTCGGATCACCGGCCTCGAAATTGATGTCGACGATCTCGACATCGATGATCTCGTTACGGCCCGATCCCGGTGCATCGCGCCGGCTGGTCAGGTCGGCCCGGACCGTGACCTCGGCAGGTCCCTGCGCGCGTAGCTCCAGATTGCCGAAGTTGGCAACGACCAGCGTGGCATCGACGCACGCACCGGAGAAGGTCCACTGCAGCACGCCCGGCAGGGTCGTGGTGGTCGTGGTCGTCGTCGTCGTGGTGGTGGTCGTCGTCGTGGTGGACGTCGTGGTCGTCGTATCCTCGGTCGTGGTCGTCGTATCCAGCGTGGTGGTGCTGGTATCGAGCGTGGTGGTGCTCGTGTCCAGCGTCGTGCTGGTGGTGGTCGGAGGCGCACTGCCCGGAGGGCAGGTGTAGTTGGCCTCGCCATCGTCGTGCAGGTCACAGTCGGCGGTCAGGCCGTCGATGGCGTTCAGACTCATGCACGCACGGCACTGAACCGTGCGGTCCAGGCAATTGCCGAAGGCCAGGACTCCGACTGCATCGTTGCAGACGCCGCCGAAGATCTCGTCGAGCTGCATCACGTTGCACGAGCCGAGCGTGTCCAGCTGGAACGTCGTCATCGCCTTTTGGACCAGCGCATTCGCGTCGCTGGTGATCTGGGCGAAGCAGCCCTGCAGGTCGGCAGCCGAATCGATGGAGCCGAGCGTCAGGCCGTTCTTCTTGCAGGCAAGGAAAGCCTTGGCCACGGTCGCGGAAACGCGTCCGTAGTCGCGCGCCACCGTGTCGCGGCATGCGCGGCTGGCCGCATCAGTGGCCATCGGCGCCGATCCGTTGAGGAACGCGGTGCCGAAGATGTCCTCTGCCAGGTTGCGCTCCTGAAGCAGCGCCGCCCCGTTGGCGATTACACCCGAGGTGAAGCCGAAATCGGGCGGATCATCGGTGCAGTAGGACGAGCCCGCGACAGCTGCCAGCTTCTCGGTCGCGATGCCGATGCGTCCCTTGGTGTCGGCGAGGACGCAGTTCAGCACGTTCTGACCGCTCAGCGCGTAACGCAGGCACTCCTCGGCGACCTTGCGGACGGACGAGGAAACCTTGATCGCGGCCTTGTTGACGCCCGTGATGCACTTGGTCTGATTCTTGGTCTGGAGCTGGGCCGACGCCGGCGCGGCCGTGAAGGCCAGCGCCAGCGTCATCCCGAGTCCACTGAGAACGATCTTGCTCGAACGGTTCATTTCTTCAGTCCCCCGTACCCTTCCGCCGTCTTACTGGACGTCCATGTAGACGCCCAGGAACCCTGTGTTGCCGATGCGCGTGATATCGACGGGCGTCGGCGTCAGGCCCAGGAACTGAGGCAGCGGGAACGAACCGAGCTCGCTGCCGAGCGACGGAATCAGCGGCAACAGCAGCTCCAGCAACGTGCCCTGCAGAGCCGCCTCGGAAGCGCCCAGCGGGTTCGTCAGCAGATGGATCGAGATGTCGTCCGCGTCCGGAGTACCCAGCGCAGGCACCAGCGAGTTGTTCGGTCCGACGTTCATGTCGAAGGTGGCATCCATGTCGGCGGCGAGCTCGCCGTAGACGACGTCTCCAGGGCCCAGCACCAGGACCTGGATGTGCGAGATCTTGAGCACGCCCAGTTCGCCGTTCGGTCCGGCCTGGCCCGTCAGCACCGGCGCCAGCGTCGGCTGCAGCTTCACCTTGAGCGGGGTGTTCTCGTCGATCTGGCCGAACTCCGGAATGAGCACCGAGAGCAGGCCCGCGGTGATGGGCTGCGGGCCCTGACCGCTGATGATCTCGAGCTCGGTGACCTCGAAACCCAGCAGTCCGCGCTCGACCTGCGCCGCCAGCATCTGGTTGAAGGCCGTGTCGGCGATCGCCAGAGCCATGCCGAAGGGCTGGTTGTTCGGCGCATTCACCGCGCTCAGCGACGAGAACGGGAAGGAGGACGGCACCACCAGAGTACGCGGGAAGCGCGGCGTGGTCGGCAGCGGATTCAGCGTGGTCATGATGGCGTTGGAGGCCAGCGTGACGCCGTTGACGTCTTCCGGAACGTTGAAGAGAGGCGTCTGCAGGTTCACGCCGAAGGCCTGACCGATCGGACCGGCCAGAGTAATGGCCGTCAGTGCATCCTCGATCGCCTGTGCGATCGGAGCGTCGCCCGCACCCGCACCGTCCGGATCCTTGAGGAAGTTGATCAGGCCGTTGCGTACCGTCGGCTCGATGTCGCCGACGATGGCACTGATGATGTCGCCGATCAGGAACCAATCGCAGACGCCGCTGGTGAAGTCGCGGTTGAAGTTCGAGAACGACACCGAGACGTCGCCGTTCTGGTTCACGTCGATGTTGGACGCGTCCACCGTATCCGGTGACAGCAGGTAGTCGCCGTTGATGACGGCCGAGCTCGCGCTGATTCGCACGCCGCAGGAAATACCGCCGCTGATCTGCACGTTCACGGCGATGTTGTTGAGCGTGATGATTCCGTCGACGAAGTTCGACTGGGAATCGACGTTCAGCGTGAAGCCGCCCAGCGACGGCGGCGGGTTACTGACGCGGGCGGTGACGCGCATGATGCAGCCGAAGATCGAGTCGAGGAAGCACTCGTTGTCGACGATCAGCGTGCCCACCGGCAGCAGCGTGGCCAGGTCGAGATCGACCGCGCCGGCCAGGATGCCCTCGAGCTTGTTGAAGCCGCGGTCGGTGACGCGCAGGCCGACCGACTGCGAGACGGTCGAACCCATCGCGACCGAGTTGCCCCAGACGACCACGTTGCGGTCACGCACCGTGAAGCCGGTCGCGTTCTGCGTCAGCTCGGCGCGGATGCCGTTGAAGATGTTCGCCGACACCAGCGGGATCGACGCCGAGAACGTGCCGTTCGCGTTGATCGGCACCACCTGGCCGTTGATCCGCAGCGTCACGCTCGAGATCGGGTTGGCGGTCACGGTGCCGGTCGCAGTCGTGGTGCTGGCCGTGGTGAAGCTGCCGTGTGTCGGTCCGGTCAGCGCCACGTTGATCGGATTGCAGGTGCCACCAACAGGGTTGCCGTCGAAGCCCGGCTTGCATGCGCAGCTGAAGGCTCCGGGCAGGTTGGTGCAGTTGGCATTGATCGAACAGTTGTTGCCGCTGCCCTGGCCGAAGCACTCGTTCTGATCCGTGCAAGTGATGCCGCTGCCCTGGTAGCCCGTCTTGCAGCTGCAGGAGAACGTGCCCGGCAGGTTCAGACAGTTGGCGTTGATGCTGCAGTTGTTGGTCCCGAGCTGGCACTCGTTCAGGTCGGTGCAAAGCACGCCGTTGCCCGAGAAGCCGGAGTTGCAGGAGCAGGAGAACGAGCCGGGCAGGTTCAAACAGGCGCCGTTGGCCGAGCAGTTATTGCCGCCGTTCTCGCCGATGCACTCGTTCAGATCGAGGCAGCTGACGCCGTTGCCGGAGAATCCGGGATTGCAGGCGCAGGCGAAGGAGCCCACCAGGTTGGTGCAGGCGCCGTTGGCGGAGCAGTTGTCGGTGTTGAGCAGGCACTCGTCGACGTCCACGCAGGTGACGCCGTCGCCGGCGTAACCGAGCTTGCAGGCGCAGACGAAGGAGCCGGGAACGTTGACGCAGCTGGCGTTGGCAGAGCAGTTGTTGCCGCTGCCCTGGCCCGCGCACTCGTTCTGGTCGGTGCAGGTGACGCCGTCGCCCGCGTAACCGGCCTTGCAGGCGCAGTCGAAACCGCCGGGCTTGTTCGTGCAGGTCGCGTTGACGTGGCAGTTGTTGTCGCCACCGGCGCGGCACTCGTTGACGTCGTTGCAGTCTTCGCCGTCGCCGCGGTAGCCATCGTTGCAGGTGCACTCGAAACCGAGTTCTTCGTCGGTGCAGGAGGCGTTGGTGTCACAGTTGTGGCCGCCGTTCTCGCCTTCGCACTCGTTGGCGCCGGGGTCGACGCAGCTGCGGTCGACTTCGCCATTGTCGAGAACGTCGCATGGCTCGTTGAGGCCGTCGACGACGTTCAGGGCGATGCAGGTACGGCAGGAGACGCGCTCCTGGATGCAGGTCAGGAAGTCGGGCGAGTCGCCGCAGACTCCGGGGAACGCCGTAGGAACGTCGACTGCCGCGCAGCGCTTGACGACATCCTTGGCCAGCTTGAGGAAGGCCTTCTGGATGCGGCCGTCAGCATCTTCCTGAACGGCGTCGAAGCAGCCTTCCAGCTGCTCGGCCGAGGTGATGCGGCCCTCGCGCAGGCCGTCGGTCTTGCACGTAATGAAGGTGCGGTAGCGTTCCGCGACCAGACGCCGGTAATCCTTGGCGACCGCCGCCTGGCAGCGAGAGCCGGCGCGATCCACGAGGGGTAGGATCGACTCGGCGTTCTCGTAACCGAAGATCTCGGAGGCGAGCTGAATTTCGGAGTCCAGGATGGCGTCCGAGACGTCCTGTGCGCTGGCGTATCCGAAGTCGGGAGTCTCGAGGCAGGTACGCAGCTCGGCGTCGGAGGCCGCGGCGATGACCTGCTGGAGCTTGCCGGTGGGAGAAGCCACGCACTCGGCAACGCTCAGACCAGGGGGGAGAAGACCCGCCTGCGCATTGGCGATGCAGGTCAGGACCTGCAGACGCTGCTCTGCGCCAATCGATTGCGCTGCGCGGTTCATTGCGAGAATGCACGCGCGCTGGTCGGAGGTCTGAATCTGCGCTCGTGCCTCTGCTGCCAGGCCGAACGTCAGAGCGACCGCGAGCATCGACGCACCAAAGCGCATCAGACGATAGGAACGAATACAGTGACCCATGGGCCCCCCAAGTTTGATTAAGTAAGGATCTGGCCCACCGCGTGCCCCTCGCACAACGGCCGGGCTGGGCACCAGTGTGCCCGCCTTTTGCTTGGTCTAAGGAGTGTGTAGCAAATAAATCGACGTGATGGGAAGTGATACTAGCGCCCACCACAGCCGGGGTGCACATTATGCCGGTGGCCGGGGGCGTATTCTCAGATCGAAGCACGGGCTCTGAACCCGTGCTGCGCCGATCCCGCACGTCCATGACGGCACGGCAGCCCGCTGGCTTGCCCGAACCGCATCTGTCTCACGCACTGTCTCAGGGCCGAAAATGCTCTCCCGTACGAGCCGACGCAAGTCTCGCGCGCAGAAAATCGCATTCCGCGAAACGAGGATTCAGCGGCTCGTAACGATCCCGGTGTGGGGCCCCTCGCCGCCCATCGCCAAGCGATCGGGCGCCGGACGACACTCGCCGTCGGCCGCCGGCGCGCCGCGGGTAGCCGTTGCGTAACCGCGGCTCCAAGTCGATAGACAAAGGACCTTGCCTGCCTATAATGGCGCCGACTGTAACACGTTCTAGCCGCGAGCGGCTCGTCGCGAGGAAGCCAATGACACGGATCACCCTGCCCCCGTATCCCAACGGCTGGTTCAACATCTGCTATTCGCACGAGTTGGAGCCGGGACAGGTCAAGCCGGTCCGGGCGCTCGGCCGCGACTTCGTGGTCTTTCGCGGCGAGGGCGGAAAGGCCCACGTCCTGGACGCATACTGTCCCCACCTCGGCGCCCACCTAGGGGTCGGCGGCAAAGTGGAGGGCGACAATATCCGATGCCCGTTCCATGCCTGGTGCTGGGACGGCGATTCCGGAGCGTGCGTGGACGTGCCCTACGCCAAACGGATCCCGCCCAAGGCGGCCATCGGCAAGCCGGTCGTGCGTGAGCAGAACGGGTTCATCATCATATGGCACCACGCCGAGGGCGCTCCGCCCGAGTGGACGCCCGACGCCATTCCCGAGACGGCCGACCCGGCCTACCACGTCATCGCGCGTCGCCAATGGGAGTTGACCTCCCATCCTCAAGAGCTTTACGAGAACGGGTTCGACGTCGCGCATTTCGGAACGCTGCACAAGATGAACGTTCGCGGCGTCATCTACGACACCGAAGGACCCATCTGTAAGCTTCATCTCGACTTCGAGCGCGACGCTGCCGCCCAGTCCAGCGCCGAGGGTCTGGCCACGATCCGCTCCTTCATGTTCGGTCCCGGGTTGTCGTTGACGCGCGTCAGCGGCCTGATCGAAGGCGTCTCGGTGCAGTCGCTGACACCCATCGAGCCCGAGCGCATGCTGCTGACGCACAACTACTACGTGCACAAGGAATCGAACGCGCAGGCCGCCGAAGGCTTCTACGACTACTACGCCAAGGACTGGGAACTGGACATGCCGCTGTGGAACAACAAGTTGTTCCGCGAGAAACCGGTGTTGGCGGAGGGCGATGGCGACATATCGCGGTTTCGGCGCTGGTATCGGCAGTTTTACTCGGCGCCGGTCGAGATCAGCTTCTGATCCAAGACGGGGCGCGTTTTTGATTCAAGACGCCGGGGACGGCCGATAGCGGCACGTCTGCGTCGTTGCGTCCCGGTACGTTCGCTCCGGCGTACAGGAAGTACGCCTGCGCTCTCTTCACCGGGACGCGCCTAGCATCCGCACCACTCTCGACCGTCTCTCTCGTCGCTTGGGGAATGAGCGCTTCGCGCCATTCCTGGGCGTCACTTCGATCGCGCTGAATGAGCGCTTCGCGCCATTCTTTTGCAGTCGTGTCCCGAAGGAATGAGCGCTTTGCACCTTCTGGGCGTTGGCGTTTGTGGCGTGGGATGAACGCTGCGCGTGGTCGCGCAGCGTTCATCCCACTGACGCTTTTCAGCGCGGGGGCATTCTCAATGCGCCGTCGAGGCGGATGGTTTCGCCGTTGAGGTAGGCGTTCTCGATGATGGCGCAGGCAAGCTGCGCGTATTCGGCGGGGCGGCCGAGGCGTTGGGGAAAAGGAATGCCGGCTGCCAATGCCTTGCGGGCCTCGTCGGGGAGCAGTGCGAGCATGGGCGTGTCGAAGGTGCCAGGGGCGATGGTGTTGCAGCGGATGCCGTCGCGGGAAAGATCGCGCGCGATCGGCAGCGTCATGCCGACGACTCCGGCCTTCGACGCCGAATACGCGACCTGCCCGATCTGGCCGTCGAAGGCTGCGACCGACGCCGTGTTGATGATCACGCCGCGTTCGCCCTCGCCATTCGGGTCGTTGGCGAGCATGCGCGTCGCCGCCAGGCGCAGCACGTTGAAGGTGCCGATGAGGTTGACCTCGATGGTCTTGGCAAACAGCGCCAGCGGAAAGGTTCCGCCCTTGCCGGCCGTCTTCATCGCCGTGCCGATTCCGGCGCAGTTCACGCACACGTTGATTCCGCCGAACGCTCCCGCCGCCTTGTCCAGCGCAGCATTGACGTCCTCCTCGCTCGCCACGTCGGCCGCCGCGAAGATGGCGCGATCACCCAGCCCGGCTGCCACCTGCTCGCCGTCCGAGCGTGCGAGGTCGAGGATCGCCACGCGACCTCCGCCGGCAAGAATGGCCTCGGTGGTCGCAAGGCCGAGGCCCGAGGCGCCTCCGGTGACGACGGCGATGGTATCGGCAAGTTGCATGGCAGTTCCTCCTCGAGATTGGCCCGCGGCGGGCGCGCGAAACTAGCAAGCCGGCTTCGCCGAGCAAGCGATGTCTTGCACGGCCGCGCAAGGTTGATACTCGTGGCGCTCGGCGACCGCGCCGGGGAGTACGACGATGAGCGAGAACGTAGGCCGCCAGCTCCTGCAAGGTTGGCAGCAGAGCAAGCCCGACAACTTCTACACCTGCAACGCCAATCTGGACCGCCTGCTCGGGATGCTCGCCGAGCGCGACGACGTCGCTTCGATGCAGGAGAGGCTGCGCGAGTTCGGCGGCGTGCTTGCCACCAGGGTCGACCCGCTGACGGCGGACTGCGAAAGGCTCGAGAACCTACCCCGGCTGCGATCGTGGTCGGGCATCGGCGAACACACCGAAGAGATCGATTTCCATCCGTCGTATCGCGAGGCAGGCCGGCACATCTGGCGCGCAGGGATTCTGGCGATCCAGGCAGAGCCGGGACGCGCGCTCGAACAGGCGGCGATGATCTACCTCATCGCACACATGGGCGAAGGCGGACATGCCTGTCCGGTCGCGTGCACGGCAGGTCTGATCAAGGCGCTGCAGACCCACGGGTCGCCGGAATTGAAGGAACGTTTCCTGACGCCGCTGCTGGATCGTGACTACGACCGCGCCGACATGGGCTCGCAGTTCATGACCGAGGTGCAGGGCGGCTCCGACGTCGGCGCCAACGTCGTCGAAGCGCGGCCCGATCCCGAGCATCCCGGCATGTGGAGGATTCGCGGCGAGAAGTGGTTCTGCTCGGTCGCCAACGCCGATCAGTTCTTCGTCACCGCGCGCATCGCCGGCGGCCGCCCGGGAACCTCCGGCCTCGGCGCGTTCCTGATTCCGCGGCGGACCGACCATGGCGCCATCAACGGGTTTCGCATCCGCCGGCTCAAGACCAAGCTCGGCACGCGCGCGATGGCCAGCGGCGAGATCGACTTCCTCGACGCGCTCGCGCACCCGGTCGGACACGTCGAGGACGGATTCAAGATCGCCGCCGGGCTGGTGCTGAACACGTCACGCTGGGTCAATGCGCTCGGCTCGGCCGGCGTCATGCGCCGCGCCTATCTCGAAGCCGTCACGTATGCGGCCGCCCGCCGCGCCTTCGGCAACCCCATCGGCCGCTACTCGATGGTGCGAGAGACGCTGGCGGCGATGAAGTGCGAGGAGCAGGCCGCACTCTCCTCTACGCTCCTGCTGACCACGCTGATCGACAAGATCGAGACCGAGCGAGCCAACCAGCACGAGCTCAGCCTGTATCGCTTCCTGGTCAACGCCAACAAGTACATCACCTCCATCGCCGCCAGCGACGTCACCCATGCTGCGCTCGAGGTGCTGGGCGGCAACGGCGCCATCGAGGACTTCTCCGTGGTGCCGCGGCTGCTGCGTGACAACTTCGTGTTCGAGAGCTGGGAAGGCACGCACAACGTCCTTTGCATGCAGGTGCTCAAGGACAGCGCCAAGATGGCGCTGCTTCCCAACGTCCACGACGAGATCACCACGGTGCTCGAGGGCCTCGAAGACGCCGAGCTGCGCGCCGAGGTGCCGCCGCTGGTGGAGACGCTGAGCGATCTCGGCGGTCGCATGACGCGCTCGCTGACGCAGCCCGAGTACGGTGCCACGCATTTCCGCCGCCAGCTCACCGAGCTGTCGCGGCTGTTCCAGGCTTCGCGCCTGCTGTGGGAAGCCGATCGCGAGTGCGCCCTCGGCGGTGGCGCTGCCAAGGCTGCCGTCGCGCAGCTCTACATCCGCCGGCATCTGCTGCCCTCGTACCGTCCCGAGAACGATCCGGCGTGGAAGGCGCGCATCGACGCGATCCTGGCCGACGACCTGCGGCTGGAAGACTGATGCACCTGCGTTGGGCCACCCTGGCGCTGATGCTGGTGGCGGCAGCGCCGCTGGCGTGCACGCCCGCGGCACGCGGCTCTGATACGTCGCGAACGCGCGAACCCGACCTTGCCCCGTCGCGCTTCACGGCCCGGCAGATGCCAGCGCGGATCACGGGCACGGCCACGGCCAGGGACGGCACGCCACTGTACTTCGAGCGCATCGGCAGCGGTCCCGCCATCGTCTTCATCCACGGCCTCGGCGGCAATCACGCCGTGTGGTTCCAGCAGGTCGCGCACTTCGCGGCCACGCACACCGTGGTCACGCTGAGCCAGCGGGGCTTCGCGCCCTCGGCCGGCAACCAGGACAGATACGACGTGGACGTCCTGGTCGATGACCTCGCGCGGATCATGGACGCGGCCAGGATCGAGCGCGCGGCCGTCGTGGGCCAATCGATGGGCGGTTGGACGGCGCTCGGCATGGCGCTGAGCCGGCCCGAGCGCGTGCATGCGCTGGTGCTGGCCGACACCGTGGCGGGAATCGCCGACGACACGATCGCCGACCATCATCGCAAGATGATCGAGCAGGCTCGCGGCGTCACCGCCTCGCCTCCTCCGCTGTCGATGCATCCGGCACTGGACCCGTCGTTCAGCCGCGCGCAGCCGGACATGGGATACCTGTACCAGGCGCTGAGCACGTTCGGATCGCCCAGGCCCGGCGTCATCGCCGGGCAGCTTGCCGCCGCGCGCGCCGATGCGGCCAGGCTCAAAGCCAATCGCGTCCCGACCCTGTTCCTGTTCGGCCGCAACGATACGGTCTTCCCGCCCGACATCCTTCGCCACGCGGCCTCGCTGACGGGTGCCGCGCGCGTGCGTGAGATCGAAGGTGGCCACTCGCCGTACTTCGAGCGGCCGCACCAGTGGAACGCCGCCGTCGAAGAGTTTCTCGCCGAGGTCGATTCGGCCGCGCGCTAGAACGCGCACGTCAGCACGATACCTCCGGCGCTTCCTGCTGCTCACAGCGGCTGTCGCCTGCCGCGAATCTTCCGGCGCGCGCGCTAGTCGTCGATGCGGAAAGGCAGCTTCACTGCCTCGGTCAGGAACTGCATGAAAGGCGCGAGAGCCTCGAAGGAACGTGTCACTTCCTTGACGAACGTCTTCGAATGGATCGCCCTTGGCGGCACCGACTCGATGGCGAAGAAGCTGGTGCGCTTCAGATCCTCGATCAGCGGATGGAGCGGATCGATGCCCACGGGAGCGCGCTTCAAACTGTCACCCTCCACGCCTCCGAAGCGGCGGCGGAACGCCGGCGAGCGGGTGATCTTCTTCCATCCCTCGGGATCGTCCTGGATGCGCGCGCGAATCTGCTGCAACACCGGGCTCGGCGGGCGCCAGATGCCGCCGCCGTAGAAGACCTCATCGGGCGCCAGATGTACGTAGAAGCCGGGCGCATGCGCGTCCTTGCCCGCCATGTGCCGAAACTGGCACGCGGCGTGATCCTTGTACGGCGTCTTGTCGTTGCTGAAGCGCGTGTCGCGATAGATGCGGAACATCGACCCGCCCATCGGCCGCGCGTCGGCGACGAAGCAGTCGGCGATGCGGCCGAGCGGAATGTCCATTGCCGAGATGAAGGACAGCGTCGGCACCTGCACGCTGGTGCGATAGCGTTCCTTGTTCTCGTTGAACCACTCGCGCCGGTTGTTCTTCTTGAGCTCGCGGAAGAACTTGAGGAAATCGCTCGGAAATCCCTCGAACGCGGCGGCGGTCTTGGCCGGTCTCACGGCCGTCTTGGCACTCGCCATCGACTTTCTCCTCGGGCCCACGCCTCAGCGATGGGCATCGACACTTCTTCCGAGCTCGGGCGCGCACGTCTGCGTGGACATTCTCCTGGAGGTCGGCGCGAGACCTTCGGTATCGGCATCGCTCTCGTCACTCAGCGCGCGAAGAGGCGATAGGCCGGGTTGCCGGTCTCTTCGACGTGGTCGTAGCCGAGAGCCGCCAGGCATCCTTCGAACAGGCCGCGCTCGGTCTCCGGAACCTGCATCCCGACCAGGACCCGCCCGTAGTCGGCGCCGTGATTGCGATAGTGGAACAGGCTGATGTTCCAGCCCTGACTCATCGCCTCCAGGAACTTGATGAGCGCGCCCGGCCGTTCTGGAAACTCGAAGCGGTAGAGCACCTCGTCGGGGACCTCGGCGCGCCCGCCGACCATGTGACGGAAGTGCAGCTTGCTGGCCTCGTCCTCGCTCAGATCGACCGCCGGAAGGCCCGCGGCGCGAAGCGCTTCCACGATGCGGCCACGCTCGCCGTGGCCGGCCACCTCGATGCCGACGAAGACGTGCGCCTCGCCGGCATCCGAGTATCGATAATTGAACTCGGTGATGCTGCGGCGGCCGAGCAGCGCGCAGAACTCCTTGAAGCTTCCGGGCCGCTCCGGGATCGTCACGCCGAACAGCGCCTCGCGCTCTTCGCCGATCTCGGCGCGCTCGGCCACGTGCCGGAGACGGTCGAAGTTCATGTTGGCACCCGAGGCGATCGCGACCAGCGACATGTCACGCGCCCCCTCGCGCGATACCCACGCCTTCAGCCCCGCCACCGCCAGCGCACCGGCAGGCTCGAGAACGGTGCGCGTGTCCTCGAACACGTCCTTGATGGCAGCGCAGATGGCATCGGTGTCGATCACGATCATGTCGTCGACGAGCTCGCGGCAGATGCGCAGCGGTTCCTCGCCGACCTGCCGCACCGCCACGCCGTCGGCGAACAGGCCGACCTGATCCAGCGAAACGCGCGCACCCTGGCGCAGCGACCGAGTCATCGAATCGGCATCGTCGGGCTCGACGCCGATGATGCGGACGTGCGGGCGAAGCCTCTTGACCACGGCGGCGATGCCCGCGATGAGCCCGCCACCGCCGACCGGCACGAAGATCACGTCGAGTGCGCGGCCACCCTGCTGCAGGATTTCCAGGCCGACGGTGCCCTGCCCCGCGATGACGTCCGAATCGTCGTAGGGATGGACCAGCGTCAGTTCGCGCGACTGCACCAGCGATCGCGCATGCGCTTCGGCTTCGGCGTAGCTGTCGCCGACCAGCTCGATGGTCGCGCCGAGCGCACGCACGGCCGCGATCTTGATCGACGGCGTCGTCACCGGCATCACGATCGTGGCCGCACAGCCCAAGCGCTGCGCGGCCAGCGCCACACCCTGTGCATGATTGCCGGCCGAGGAGGCGATCACGCCGCGGCTGCGCAGCTCCGCCCCCAGAGACACCAGCTTGTTGTAGGCGCCGCGGATCTTGAACGAGAAGATGGGCTGCATGTCCTCGCGCTTGAGCCAGACATGGTTGCCGAGCCGCACCGACAGACGTGCGATTCTCTCCAGCGGTGTCTGAATGGCGACGTCGTAGACCGGCGCGTTGATGCTGCGCTCGAGATAGTCGGCGATCGAGGGCTTGCGTTCTTCGTGACTCATGGCGGCGGCAGACGGCTAGCTACCGCGAATCGGCGGCGAGAAAAACGCTCGCGCAGTCGAAAGGACGTGACAGAAGCGCGCGCACTGCCTTGCCAGCGGCTCTCGCGAAGACCTTCATCCTCTCCGATCGCGTCGCACGGCGCGGCGAGCGAGCCTCGAGGAAAAACGGCCGGCCCCGCAAGGGACCGGCCGTTTTTCCAGGAGCCGTTTACGCGTCGGTGCCGGCGCTCAGTTGTCGAGGCCCGGTGGCGGGCACGTCAGCTGCACCGGCAGACCGATGGCGAATTGCAGGTCGCGCAGCGCGTCCTGCGCCTCGATCTGGCCGTTGTTGTCGACGTCGCACAGGCACAGGCCGCACTCGACCAGCTGCACGGAGGCACGCAGGATGTAACCCGCGTCCACCGCCGTGATGTCGCCGAGAATGACGGCAGGGTCGCCGCACACACCGACGCACGGATCGCCGATGGGCGGCCCCACCGTCAGGTCCGACAACACCGGGCTTTCGCCGCTGTCGTTGACCTTCAGCACGGCCTTCACCTCGATGAAGCGGCCGGTCAGGCTGAACGGCGTACCGGTCTGCAGCGGCATGAACGGAAGGCCCGACAATGCCGCGCCGTTGTTCGACGCACGTGCCGACAACTCGATGGTCGCTCCTTCGGGAATGTCGCCCGCCTCTTCGTTGTTGATCTCGATGTGGCCCCACTCGAAGTCGACCGCGCCGCCATCGACGACGCGCGTCCAGGTTCCCTGCGGCGCCGTCGTGCCGATGGCCACGGCGCCGGTCATGTCGCTGTAATTGTAGGGGCCCGCGCCCGATCCGAGCTCCACCGTCAGGTCGACCGCGCCCAGGCCGTCGTCGCCAGCGGCCGGATCGATGCGCATGACGTTGTGGCTGGTGTAGTTGGTGACCCACACCTTACCGGCCGCGTCCACGGCCACGCCCGTCGGCGTCCCGCCCACGGCAATGCTCTTCTTGAGCGCGCCGTCGGAGTTGTTCATGCGCGTGACGGTGTTGCTGCCGCTGTGCGCCAGCCACACGTCGTTGTCGGCGGTGACGGCGACGCCGCGCGTAGAGTTGCCGCCGGAAGAGACGGGGAACCCGGTGACCACCGTGCCCTCCGGAGAGATCTTGGTGAGCTGATGGTTCTGCCAGTTGGCGTTCCAGACGAAACCGTTGCTGTCCACGCTGAGGCCATAGGCCTGGCCGCTTGGGACGCATAAGCCGGTCTTGTCGGCAGGGTTGAAGCGCAGCACGTTGTTCTGCGAGATCGACGCCGACCACAGGATCCCGCTCGCATCGATGAAGCCGCCGTAGCCGCCGCAGCCGAACGTGCGCGCGTCGAACGAATCCAGGATCGCGCCCGTCTCGCCGTCCAGCTTGTAGTACATGCGCTGGGCGAACGGATACCCGCCGGCCCAGATGTCGTTGTTGGCATCGACCGAGACGTGACGTGTGTTGATGGCGTCGTTGAGGCGCTGATAGATCAGGATGCACTCGTCGACTGCATCCTCGACGATTCCCGTCTCGCCACCGGCAAGATCGGTGACGTTGGGCCAGGGCAGGATGTTGCCGAGACCGCGCGAGGTGTGGATCAATCCGTCGGTGTTGCGGTCGGTGCAGGTGCTGTAGGAGAACGGCGGCGCAAGATACTCGCCGAGCTCGTCGGGGTTGCCCTCCGAATCCACGCGTGTCCCGCCGACGATGAGGCCGACCTTCTGGATCGCCCCCTTGTTGTCGCCGGCTTCGTCGCGGCTGCTGACCCAGACGTTGCCGAGCAGATCGACCGTCGTGCGCGAATCGTTCTCGGCGCCGCCTTCGGGCGCGAACTCGTACTCGCCCACGATCTCGCCCGACACCGTGTTGATGCGGATGATCGTGCCGCGGTCCGATGCCGCAACGTTGATGAAGGGAAACGGCTCGGTTGCAGTGGCCAGCTTCAGCTCGTCGTCGTCGGAGTTCAGGTTGAGGACGCTGCCGCCGTCGAAATCGGAGGTCGTGGTGAAAGTGAAGTTTTCGTCGCCGGCTCGGGCGCCGGCAACCAGCATGGCCACTGACAGTGTTGCCGCTGCCCATGGAAGAGATCGATTGCGCAAAGCGCGTGCGCGCCCCTGCGGGACACGGGATGAGTTCGTCATGCTGAGCCCCTCCTTAATGGGCACGGTAGACGCGGTCTGTTCCCCTCTGCGGTCGAGAGCGCGGCGGTCTGGAGCCCGAACTCCCGGTATTTCCTTGCATTAAGCCATATGCATCAGCTGAGCAAGGGGCCGGTCAAGGCCGTGCGATGGTCACGCAGCGGCTCCCACCCCGTAGGGTCGTGTCCGTAGATCAAGCGCCCGCCGCCGTCGCGCAGGCTGGCCAGCCGTCGCAGCGAGGCCAACATCTGCTCGCGTTCGTGGACTACGGTCGGCAGCAGCATGCGTTCCAGGTTCTCGCGCAGATAGCAGGCATCGGCGCACAGGATGACTTCGCACCCATCGTCGAGCCGCAGACGCAGCGACTGATGTCCCGGCGTATGACCGTAGGTGGGTAGACAGACCACGCGCCCGTCGCCGAAGAGGTCGTGCTCACCTCGAACGACCTGGATCTGGTGACCCAGGCCATAATCCTTGCGATCGAAGCCGTTGCGCGCCGATACCTCCGGATCGGCGCCGGCTTCCCACTCCGAAGCCTGGACGACCAGACGGGCGTTGGGCAGCAGCTCGCAGCCGCCAGCGTGATCGAAGTGCAGGTGCGAGAGAACCACGACCTCGATCTTCTCGGGAGCGACATCCAGACTCTGCACCAGCGCCGCGACATTTTCGCCGGGCGCCATGTCCACTTCGAACAGCCGCGAGAGACGCCCCAGCCGAGCCTTCGGATTGGTGGCCGCATCCGGATGCATGCCGGAGTCGAAGAGGGCCAGGCCCTTGGGATGGTCGATCAGGAAAGCAGGGACCGGCACCTTGATGGTGCCCTCGGCGCCGGCGATGAAGCCGGCCATCGCGCCGGTCACGTGCCCGCAGGTGAGTGGATAGACGCGCACTGCCTCCTAAGAGCAACTTCGCATGCACCTGCCAAGCGAGGCCGAAACCGGCGCCCCGAGCCGCGGCGATGAACATTACAGCGATTGACCGAATATCGGCACTGGCGTAATGAAACGACGTGGCGCCCAAGCCCAAGAGCATCATCCTGGATCTGCTCTCGACGCTGCGCGGCAGGTCGGCGCCGGTGCGCCTGTTCATCGCGGCCGGAGAGATGTTCGGCATCGACCAGAATTCGACGCGCGTGGCACTGGCACGGTTGTGCGCCGGCGGTCTGGTCGAGCGCGACGAGCGCGGGGCCTATCGGCTGGGCCGCGCCGCCGAGCCGGTCCAGAGCCAGGTTCGAAGCTGGCGGCACACCGAAACCCGTCTGACCCCGTGGCACGGCGGCTGGATTGCCGCCTCCTTCACCGAGGCACCCAGGGGGCGGGAGCGAAGGATCCAGCGACGCTCCATGCAGTTTGCCGGCATGCGACCGCTTAAGCCGGGGCTGTGGATCCGGCCCGACAATCTCGTCGATGGGCTGGCGGCCATGCGTCCGATGCTCGAACAGCTCGGCCTGCGCGCCCTCGTCTTTCGCATCGATGGCCTGGACCCGGCGGCGCAGGAACGCGCGCGGGGCCTGTGGCCGGTCGAGGAGATTCGCGCCGGCTACAGAGAGTGCATCGCCGAGCTCGAGGCCAGCGCCGCGCGCCTGCCCGAGCTTCCCATCGCCGAGGCCATGGCCGAGTCCTTCCTGATCGGCGGCCAGGCCATCCGCCGCATCGTGCTCGACCCGCTTCTTCCCGAGCCCATTCTTGCCGCCGCCGAGCGGCGCGCGCTGCTCGCGGCGATGAACCAGTACGATCTTGCAGGCCGCGCATGCTGGGCGCGCTTCATGCGCGGCTTTGGCCTGCCGGCAACGGCGGCGCCGATGGATCAGCGCATCGGTGACCGCATCTCGGCCACGCCCGCAGCACTTCCGAATCCGATTCAGCCCGGAGCAGCATCATGAACGAGTCTTCGATCCCCGCATCGAGCGCTGGCGACATGTCCGCGCCCAACGCCGCCATCTCGCGCGACGCCGCCATCTCGCGCGACGCCGCCATCACGCGCGACGCCGCCATCACGCCCGACGCCGCCATCACGCCCGACGCCGTCGATACCGCCATCTCGCGCGACGCCGTCGGCAAGTGGACCGACAGGTTCACGCGCGAGGAGATTCGCGAGCTCCTCGTCATCGAGGATTGGCGCTCCTGGGTCAGCGTCATCTGGAATTGGGCCGTCGTCTTCGCGGCGATGGCCATGGTCGCCGCGTGGCCTGGTGTCCTGACGATCTTGGCGGCGCTGGTCATCATCGGCGGCCGTCAGCTCGGCATGTCCATCATCATGCACGAGGCCGCGCACCGCACGCTCTTCAACAATCGCCGGCTCAACGACTTCGTCGGCAACTGGCTGGCCGCTTATGCCGTCTGGACCGACCTGACGCCGTATCGGCCCTACCATCTGCGTCACCACGCCAAGAACTGGACGGCCGACGATCCGGACCTGGACCTGGCAACGCCCTTTCCCGTCACGCGCCGCAGTCTTGCCCGCAAGATCTGGCGCGACCTTTCGGGACAGACCGGACGCAAGCGCTTCGTGGCCACGCTGCGGCGCGATCTCTCGATGAGCGCAGGCAAGAGCAAGCGACAGGGCCAGAGCGCGTGGTCCGCGCTGCGCGGGGTGATCATCACCAACCTTGCGCTGCTGGCGCTGCTGGCGGCCGCCGGCCATCCCGAGCTGTACCTGCTTTGGATCGGCGCGTGGATGACGACCTACAGCCTCGTCATGCGCATTCGCGCGATCGCCGAGCATTCGATGCCGGGACGTCCGGAGAGCGCGTTCCACAACGCCCGAACCACGATCGCCAGCTGGTGGGAGCGTTTCCTGCTCGCGCCCAATCGCGTCAACTATCACCTGGAGCACCACCTCCTGATGACGGTGCCGCACTACAAGCTGCCCCGCTTCCATCGCATGCTCAGGGAACGCGGTCTGCTCGACGATGCCAACGTCGCGCACGGCTATGCCGAGGTACTGGCGCTGGCGTCGTCGAAGGCATAGGAGGCAACGTGGCGGGAGCACGCGGCGCCGCTATCCCGTCGCCAGCGACGGCGCGGGCGTTGCCGCAGCGAACGGGCTAGAAGCTGCCGCTTGAGCGTGGTTCAGCACAGGGCCATCAGCGGTTGGGGCCTCCATCCCGTCATCGATGCGTACGAAGTCGAGGGCGAGGACCTCGAAGAAATCACCCGCGACGTCGTCCTGACGCGCGGAATGGGGCGCTCCTACGGTGACGCCTCGCTGCCGCCGGAAGCTGATCTGCGGGTTGCCAACACGCGCCGCGCCGACCGCATCCTGGCCTTCGACGCTGCTTCGGGCGAAGTGCGGGTGCAGGCCGGCCTCTCCCTGGACCGCCTGCACTCCTTCTTCGTGCCTCGCGGGTACTTCACGCCGGTGACGCCGGGTACCCAGGACGTCACCATCGGCGGCATGGCGGCCGCCGACGTGCACGGCAAGAACCATCACGTCGCGGGCTGCTTCGGCCAGCACGTCACGGCGATGAAGCTGCGGCTGCCCGACGGCAGCATCGTCGAGAGCGAGGCCGGCCACGGCGGCGTGATCTTCGATGCCACCATCGGCGGGATGGGTCTGACCGCGCACATCCTGGAAGTCGCCTTCCTGCTCGAGCCCATCCCGTCACCCTGGATCGTGCAGGAGATGCGTTTTGCCGGCGATCTGGACGCGCTGGTATCCGCGGTGCGACAGGCCAGCAGCGAGTTCCCGATGACCGTGGCCTGGTGCGATCTGCTGGCGGGTCCGCGACGCGGCCGCGGCCGCGGCATCGTGCAGTGCGGCCGCTGGGCCCGGCCGGACGAGGCCAAGGGCGATGCGGCACGCGGCGCGACTTCGCTTGCCGTGCCTGCGCCAGCGCCGAGCTGGGTCCTGAACAATACGAGCATCGCGATGCACAACGAGCTGCGATTCCAGGCCGTGCGCCTCATGCCGAGGTGCTCGGTCGTCAGCCCGCATCAGTTCTTCTATCCACTGGACGGAATTCGCCGGTGGAACCTTCTGTACGGCCGGCGCGGCTTCACCCAGTATCAATGCGTACTGCCCTGGGACGCCAGCCTTGCCACCTACCGTCGTCTGGTCGACGTGGCTACCGCGCACGGGCCCGGGCCATTCCTGTGCGTGGTCAAGGATTGCGGAGAACAGGGCCGCGGAATGATCTCGTTTCCCAGACCCGGCATCTCCTTCGCGCTCGACTTTCCCGTCACCGAGCGCACGCAGGAGCTGGTCGACGCCCTCAACGAAATCGTCTGCGCCGAAGGCGGGCGCATCTATCTGGCCAAGGATGCGTTCACGCGGCCCGAGCATTTTGCGGCCATGGAGCCGAGGCTGCCCGATTTCCTGGAAGTGCGGCGCTGGCTGGATCCGCAGCGCAGGCTGCGCAGCGCGCTGTCGCGTCGATTGTTCGGCGACTGACGATTGCCGGCGGCTACGCGCCGGCTTCGCGCAGGTAGTAGACGGTCACCGGCTCGCTTCGTCCCCGCAGGACGATGGACTCAGAGCTCTTGACCGGAACCTCGGTCCCGCCCTCGCGCACCAGCTTGCACGTCGCCTCCGAGATCACGGTGCCGCCCTGCTCCTTGGCCGCCATCTGAAGGCGCGCGGCTACGTTCACGGTGTCGCCGACGACGGTGTACTCGTGCCGGTCCTTGGAGCCGATGACGCCGGCCACCACTTCTCCGGTGTGCACGGCGTTGGTCACCGCCAGCGGCGCCTTGCCGCGCGCGATGCGGCGCTCGTTCAGTGGACGCAGCCGCTCGACGATGCCGCTGGCGCAGCGCACGGCTGCAGCGGCGCCGTAGCCCGAGCGCGCCGCTTCCTGCTCGTCCTCGAAGAGTCCGAAGACGACGAGGGCGGCATCGCCGATGAACTTGTCGACGAAGCCGCCGCATTCGCGCACCCAGCTCGTGATGACGGCAAAGAACTCGTTGAGCGTCTCGACGGCCTCTTCGGCGCCCTGCTGCTCCGACAGCGCCGTGAAGCCGCGCAGGTCGCAGAACAACACGCTGGCGCGGCGCCGCTCGCCGCCGCGCTCGACACGGCCCGACAGTAGCCGGTCGCGCACGCTCGGCTCCACCACCCGTCCGAACGTCTGCAGGATGCGTTCGCGGTCGCGCAGCGCAGCCACCAGATCGTTGACGCCGTCTTCGAGCGTCCCGACCTCGTCGGCGGAGTCGACGGGGATCTGCACGCCCAGGTCGCCGCGCTGCACGCGATGCAGGGCGGTGGCCATCGACTCGAGCGGACGGGTCAGGCTGCGGGTCAGGATCATCGCCAGGCCGGTGCCGGCCAGGACGTAGACGGCGAAGGTCGCCTCGCTGGCGCGCGTCAGCTCCGAGAGCAGCTCGCGCGGGTCCAGACCGCGTTCCCAGCGCACTGCCGCCGCGCGCGTCAGTCCGAGCATGATGAACATCGGCACGAACGACAGCGCCGACATCAGAACTGCCATGCGGCCTCGCACGCCGAGGCGGAATGCGCCGGGAACGTCGGCAAGGCGACCGTGCGGGAACACGCGCGGAAAGACCGACATGCGAAAAACCGCATCGACGGCGAAGTAGGACAGGACGGCGGCAAGGTAGCCGTTGATGATGGGCGAGAAGACGTGTTGCGACGCCAGCTCCGGCGTCCAGCGACCGAACGTCGCGATGGTCAGGCCCATGAACAGAGGAACGCTGAACAGCCAGCCGCAAAAACCCGCGGCCGCAAATGCCAGCGGCGCGCTGACTGCCCGTCGCTTGACCAGCAGCGGGGCTTCCTGCGGGCAGCCGTCCTGGAAGTACGCAAACAGCGGCCGCGTATACAGCATCAGGCTGGCGATGATGGTCGGATAGACGACGGCCTGCCAGATCGGCACCCATTGCACGTTATGGGCTCGCACCGTCTCGGCGAAGTCGGAGACGTTCGACATCGAAGCGATCGAGGCGACGGCGGCATAGGCGGCGATGCGATTGGCGGCGACGCAGATCGCGAACACGAGCCAGAACCAGGCCGGGACGCGAAGAGCGCGCACGGCGCGGCGCGTGCGCGACGGCAGCGCGGTCGCGCCCGCAGCGCCGGATGCAGCCGATGCGGCGGCAGGTGCCGACGCCGCACGCAGAGCGAGGCGTTCCTTGCCAGCCTCCGCGCTCATCGAGATCCACCTCGGAGCGCCGGCCAGCTCGTCGCTGCGCTCATCGAGATCCGCCGTGCAGCCACTGCGTCCTCGCCCGCTTGCCAGCTCATGGCGCAACGCCTCGCATGATCAGGACGACGTTTCGACCGCCGTCGACCGCGACGCTCGGAGCGGGCCGCAGCCGAAGGGAACGGCCGTCGCAGCTGCGGCCCGTGCGCGCATCGAAGCGGTAGCCATGCCACGGACACACCAGCTCGCATCCGGCAGAAGCAGCGGACTTCAGAATGCCGCCCAGATGCGGACACAGGAGATCGGCGGCGCGGATCTGCCCGTCATCCTCGAAAATGCGCACGCGCGCGCCGGCAGTTTGGACCTCGAAGGGAAGGCGGCGACGTACGTCCTCGAGCTGCCCCAGCACCACGGGCGTTTCGGACACGCGCGGCTCGCCGCCGTCCAGAAGGCGCTGGCGGCGCACCATCATCTCTTCGTCCTGATCCCACAGCACGTGGTAGAGCGAGCGATAGGCCTCGCCGATCTTCTCGGCTGCCTCGGCAGGTGCCCACGGCAGGATGAACTCGACGTGAATCGCAGTGCTCGAAGGCCCTTGCGCGAGCAGCGAGGTGATGATGCGGCTGCCTTCGCCGATTCCGCCCACCGTCGCGGTCACATAGCGGAGGCGGTCGCGCTCGAGCGTCACCTCCACCTCGGTCGTCCCGCGCGCGCCGGGAAGGTCGATCAGCGCGCGCCAGCCATCGCTGGTGGTGGATAACGGCCGCACGTCGCCGAACGCCTGCGAGTGCAGGTAGGGCAGATGCTCCCAGTCCAGCACGTTCTCCCAGATGCGTTCGACCGATGCGCCGATGACGCGATCGTAGACGGCCGCAGCGGCGCTTGGTTCGGCATCGCAGGAAGGGACTCGCGGCTCGCTCATGCTCGGATCGTCACCGGTGCACAGCTCAGCGCAGCCCGCGCCGCACCAGCACCTCTCGCGCACGTGCGGGAAAGTCGCTCATCAGGCCGTCCACTCCAAGGTCGAGGAGTCGCTCCATCTCCCTCTCCTCGTTGACGGTCCAGACGTGCACCTCCAATCCCAGCTCGTGCGCCGCATCGACGAACCCCGGCGAGACGATCTCGGTGCCTTCGTAGCTGGAGGGTACCTGCAGCGCGCGCCCGGGCGGATCGTAGTTGTCGAGCGCCTCGGACTGCACCAGGCTGATGAAGCTGGCGACCTCCATCGCCGAGAAGCTGGTGGCGATGTCCGGCGCCAGGCTGCGCACGCGCTCGAGCACCCGCTGGTCGACGCCGGCGAGCATGACGCGATCGCGGGCGTGGTTACGATCGAGCACGTCGATCACCGCTTCCTGGATCGCCGGCTTGAGCTGCTTGATCTCGATATTGACGGGAACCTGCGGCAGCGCCTGCAGGACTTCGTCCAGAGTGGGAACCGTGATGCCCTTGCCACGGTACGGAAAGGACGTGCCGTCGGTGGAGAAGGTATGGCCAGCGTCGAGCTGCTTGAGCTGCTGGAGCGTGATCTCGCGGACCAGGCAGGTTCCGTTGGTGGTGCGGCCGAGATGCTCGTCGTGAAGGACGATGACGTGGCCGTCGCTGGTGGCGTGAACGTCGAGCTCGATCCGGTCGGCGCCGGCCTCGATGCCTGCGATGAAGGATTCCAGGGTGTTCTCCGGCATCGTGCCCGAGCTGCCGCGATGCGCGAACAGGCGCGGCCTTGGTCCTTCCAGAAACGGCATGTGCGGAGCCTAACGTTGTGGCGGCTCTTGCGAAAGCGGAGGCTCGGCCGTCTCGGCGCCGCGCTGGCGCTGGCCGTCGCGCAGCGCCATCACCAGCACCGTGGTCTCGAGCAGCTCTTCGCCGGCAATGATGACGGCAAGACCGATCAACCAGTAGACCTGCCAGTACCAGCCTGCACCGGCCGCCACTGCACACAGCCCGACGATTCCCACGCGAAATCCGCGCGCCAGCCATAGTGCGCGTTCCGGATCGTGGAGCGTGGCCGCGGCCTTGCGCCACGACCGTACGTTGCGAACGATCAGCAGCGCACCTGCCCCCATCAGGGCAAAGGCGGCAATCTCGCTCCAGCTCGGCATCACCGCTTCATTACAATTTCGGCCGCCCAAGTTGTAGTCGAGGGGCCATGCCGACCACGGTTCCATGCGATGACGTTTGCTTCCCCTGCCCTGCCGACGGCGCCGAGCTGCGCGCTTTCACCGCGTGGCCGGCGCACGGGGCGAAGTCGCCGGCCGTCGTTCTGATTCCCGACGTGCGCGGCGTCTACGATTTCTATCGCGATCTGACCCGGACCCTGGCGGCCGAAGGCTTCTTCGCAGTCGCTCTGGACATCTACAGCCGTGAGGGCGTGCCCGATCTGCCCGACATGGACAGCGTCTTCACGTGGATTCGCGAGCTGCCCGACGAACGCGTGCTCGGCGACGTCGCTGCCGCCGTCGGCTTCGCGGCCAGTCACGAGCACTGCACGGGAGCGGTTGCGGTGATGGGCTACTGCCTGGGCGGCCAGTACGCGCTGATGTCGGCGTGCCGGGACGCGCGGCTGTCGGCGTGCGTGAGCTGGTACGGAATGTTGCGACAGGAGGCCATCACGCCGAAGAAACCGCGCCACGCTCTCGACATGGTACCGGAGCTTCACTGTCCGTACCTCGGCCTGTTCGGCGGCGACGACGCGCTCATTCCGGCGGCCGATGTCGAGGAGCTGCGCGCACGTCTTTCGCAGACGGGCAAGGAGTTCGAGATACGGATCTATCCCGGCGCCGGTCATGCCTTCTTCAACTCGACACGCGCCGATACGTACCGGCCCAAAGCCGCAAAGGATGCCTGGCCGCGCGCGGTCGGCTTCCTTCGGCGTCATCGGAATGACCCCGCCCGCCCGCTTTGACGCTTTGCGACCGTACCATCGACCAGAGCCCACTCGGGCGGTATCAGGCGGGATGCGTCGTCTGCTGAGCACGCTCGCGCTGGCCGCGATCTGCGTGGCCGGCCTTCCGTGCAGCTGCAACGATCGGCCGCAACGCGAGTTCAGCCGTCCTGAGCCCTGCCGTCATGCGCCCGCCTCGGCCTGGGCCTTGGCCCAGCGGTAGTCGGCCTTGCCGCTGGGGCTGCGCACGATCTCGTCGCGGAACAGGAAACACTTGGGCAGCTTGTAGCGCGCCAGGTGCCTGGCGGCCTCCTCGAGCAGGTCCTTCTCTTCACAGGTGCTTCCGTCGCGAAGGCGAACGATGGCGACGACTTCCTGTCCCCAGCGCTCGCTGGCGCGTCCGCACACGACCGCATCGTAGACGGCGGGATGATGCTTGAGCGCCTGCTCGACTTCCTCGGCGAAGATCTTCTCGCCACCGGAGTTGATGGTGACCGAGTCGCGGCCGAGCACCTCGATGCTGCCGTCGGCAAGATGACGCGCGCGATCGCCGGGTACCGAGAAGCGCTGGCCGCCGATGGTCGGGAAGGTGCGCTCGGTCTTGGCCTGGTCGCCGAGGTATCCGAGCGGCACGCGCCCGCCGCGCGCGAACCAGCCGATCTCGTCGCTGCCCGGTTCCAGCACGCGTGACAGGTCGGCATCGAGCACGCAGTTGCCGGGCTGCGGGAGGAACTTGCCGGTGGAGGCGCCGCCCATCTTCGAGCTCATGTTGACGGCCTGGCTTCCGGTCTCCGAGGACCCGATGCCGTCGTAGATGTTGATGTCCGGAAGCTTGTCGAGCAGCTTCTCCTTCAGGCCCACGTTCAGCACGGCGCCGCCGCTGACCAGCAGGACCAGGGACGACAGGTCGTAGGTCTTGCGCTCGAGCTGATCCAGGAGCGGGCGAGCGAAGGCATCGCCGACGATGAGCAGGATCTGCGCGCGTTCGCGCTCGACCGTCGACCAGATGTCGTCGGGATCAAGCTTCTGGACGTCGCTTTGCATGATCACGGTGCCGCCGGTGTTCATCGTATTGAACGCGGCCCAGTGCGCGGCGCCATGCATGAAAGGCGGCGACGCCAGCGCGCGCGCACCGCCGCCGGCCATGGAGACGACCGACTCGATGCTTTCGTGCTCCCCCATGCCCGGCATGGTCCCGCCGAGGGCCGCGAAGTAGATGTCGGACTGCCGCCACAGCACGCCCTTGGGCATGCCCGTCGTGCCGCCGGTGTAGAGAATGTAGAGGTCGTCGGGCGAAGGCTCCTGCGGCGGCTTGTCCGCCGACGCGCTCGCAAGTGCGCCCTCGTAGTCGACAGCGCCGGGCAGCAATGCGTTGCCGGATTCGTCGGCGACCTGCAGCAGGACTTTCAGGTCGGGAAGCTGGCCCAGCACCCTGGCCAGCGTCGGCGCCATCGCCGCGTGATAGATCACGGCCCGGGCGCGCGCGTCGCGAAGCAGGTAGAGCAGCTCCTCTTCGACGTAGCGGTAGTTGACGTTCAGCGGCGCAACTCGCGCCTTGAACGCGCCCAGCATGCCTTCGATGTATTCGTTGCAGTTGAACAGGTAGAGCGCCAGATGGTCCTGGCCTGACTCCCATCCCTGCAGCTCGCTTCGCTCGCGCGCGTTGCCGAGGCCGCGTGAGCGCAGGTAGTTGGCAAGGCGGCGCGTGCGGTCGGTGACCTGCGCGTAGGTCAGTCGCCTGTCGCGCCAGACCAGGCATTCACGATCGGGACAGGAGGCGGCGACGGCTTCGTGGATCTGGGCTAGGTGGAATTCCATGGGCGGGAGGTAGCTGCGTGGGTAAGGGAAGTCCAGAAACGCGAGCGGCCGGCCGCAGCTGCCATCGGCCACGCCGCACTTCTTTGCGTGGTTCCTGCGCGACATCGACCTGTGGAACAAGTTCGGGACGCCCTGCCCGTAGTACGAGCAGGGCGGCAGCCTCACGCGGCTGCCGCCCTCGCCACCGCTGGCGACCGCTGGCCGTAGGCAGCAGACGGACCAGCACGGCTCAGGAAGGCACGGTCACTTGCGCGCGCCGAGTCGTGCCAGCATCGCCGAGAGTTCTTCCGGACTGATGTAGAAATGCTCGCATATCCTGCCCCACAGCATCGCCGTGGGCACGTTGCGGTCGCCCCGTTCCTTCTGGGTCTCGTGCAGCACCCATAGAACGATGCGCTCCTGGCGGGTCAGCCCGTCGCGCACGTCGGGAATCTCGTCGTCCTTCACGCGCTCGCCTGCGTGTCCTCTGTAGCCTCGGCTGCAACGTCAGTCCATCCTCGCTGTTGCCACGCGATGGGCCGTGCGCGCCGAGTTCGCATGGCTTTCGTCGCCGACTTTGGAGACGATGCCCGCGTGCGGCGAGTGGACGGCAACCTCACCTGTTACGGAGGCAGCGACGGCGACTGGCACGGCGCCATTGTCGCGTCGTGCGCTTCGCTTCGCGCAGGGTTCCGCCCGTCCTACTGGGTGCGCAATTCTCACGTCCAGAACGTGCTGACGGTCATGCGCGACGACGCGGCGCCTTCCTTGAAGTGGGACATGGAGGAGCGCCTGACGCTGCCCGACGCCGGCACCGTCTCCATTCAATGGCTCGGCCTGACCGCGCCGATGCGCACGCCGGTGCTGGTCGTGCTGCACACCATTACCGGCAGCGGCGACGGTCTTCGACGGCTCGTCTCTTCCCTGCATGAACGGCTGGGCTGGGTCATCGCGGCGTGCAATCGGCGAGGGCATGCAGGACTCGAGCTGACCGCCCCGCGGATCAACACGATGGGTGCGACCGCGGATCTTCGCCGGCAGCTCGAGGCGATAGGGCGCCGACGTCGGCAGGCGCCAATGTACGGCATCGGTGTCTCGGCCGGCTCGGGACTGCTGGTGCGGTATCTTGGAGAAGAAGCTGCGCGATCACGCCTCCGCGCTGCAGTCGCCTTGTGCCCGGCCTACGACATTCGCGACGCGTTCCTGTACGCCCACCGCGGATACGACCGCTATCTGACGCGCAGGATGATCCGCTTCTTCCTGCACAGAAACAGGCAGGTCCTCGGCTCCATCGACGGCTACGATCACTGCGCAGAGGCAACCACGATGGCCGAGTTTCATGACCGGCTCTTTCCGCTGGCCGGCTTCGGAAGCCGCCGGGCCTACTATCTTGCGTCCAATCCGATGGAGGTCGCGCGCGACGTCGTCGCGCCGGTGCTCGTCATCAATGCGGCCGACGATCCGGTCTGCGCCCTGCGCAACGTCCATCGTCATCTGGACGACCTGCAGAAGCTGCCGCGCATGACCCTGGCCGTAACCCGCCGCGGCGGACATTGCGGTTTCATCGAGGGGCCCGGCAGCGCCGATTCATGGGCGTATCGTGTGGTGGCCGAATATCTCGGTGCAGTGCATCGGCTGCTGGAGCCGTGACAACGTCGCGCGCCCGACGCACATGAGCATGCCGCCTGCTTGACTGCCCGCATACCGCGGCGGAAATCGGTGACAGCCCGCACGTGGCGAACAGGAGGATCCGATGGCCACTGTCACCCGTGAACCGCTTGCATCGAGGCGACTGCGAATCGCCCCTTCGCCGCCTGCCTTCGACGGCAGCGACGACTTCGCCGTCGCCGACGACGGAGCGATGCTGGACGAGCTCGAGGGCTCGATCGTCGATGGCAGCCTGGTTGCGGAGCTTCCCCTCGGCAGTCAGGCTCGGCTGCCGATCCAGCTCGCGCTCGTGCCGGGACAGCCTGCCTTGCGACTGGACCTGGTGGGTGGCCAGGTTGCCGCGGACGTCACCGCGAGCGGTTGCAGCAGCGGACGTGTCGGGGGCGCGATCACGGCCGAGGATCTCCAAGACAAATTCCTCCCGGACTTCGCGCAGGCGATGGACGCGCACATTCCGGCGCAATGCCGGCCCGGTGCTGCTACTGGCGACTACTCGATGTGCGATCTCGTCAGCAAGTCCTATCTCGGGCTCTTCGACGACGATCCGCGCGACGGAACGATCACGACCGCCGAGGTTCGCGACCGCGACCTGGTGGCGGGCCTGATCCAGCCGGATGTCGATCTCATGGACGAGAGCGGAAATTACCTGCCGGATGCGGAGGGAGAGCCGGATTCGCTCTCGTTCGGTGTCGGGTTCGACTGCGTGGTGGCGGAGTTTGCGGAGTGACGTGTCCGCCCCTCACTCGTAATAGCGAATCTCGAGCTGATTCCCGTCCGGATCGTGAATGTAGATCGCGATCCCGTCGCCCTCGGCGCCCGAGAGCTTCATC
>DASPNH010000192.1:0-5184 GCA_035626675.1 Binatia bacterium | reverse complement strand
AACTGCCTCGGGCTCGGGGGCATGATTGCGCAAATGACTGGGGCCATGGTTCTGCAAAATCACATCGATCGGACGCACCCGCCCCACGACTCTCGTACACCCGTCGGCGCGCAATAAACCTCCACGGCGAATCACCCTTGTAGCCTGCCTGCGAAGGTCGCATCGTCGATCATGCAAATCGCACGAGTTCTTCGTCTGTTCCCGATCCCTCTGTTCCTCCACGTCAGCGCGATTGCTGCGGACACCGTAATTCCTGGACCGGCCAATCCGAATCTGGCCGGACGCGCCCACGGCTACATCTGCTGCGGCGGTGACGCGGTACCCGGCCAATCACCGGTGGCGATCGCCGGACTGACCATCGAAGCGTGCGGCGAGCTGGCTTTTTCCGTGACGGGGCAGGTTTCGTTCTCGCCCGGATCGCCGCCAGGCAACAACCCCGACGGCGATGGCGCCTTGGACATGACGAACTTCGGCGACGGCATCTCGTCTCCCATGAAAGTTCGAGCCAACGCCCTCGTCGGCGTGTTCCTGGGCGACGAGTCGCCAACGGGAAGCGAAACGCCGGCGCAGCTCGACTTCACCGCCGGGCTGGCATTTACAAGCGTCGCCCCGGCTATCGGTCAGATCTTTTTCATCGGCGACGGCCTGACCTCCGATACCAGCGCCAGCATGTTCGACGGTACGCCCCAGGCGTTCGTCGTGCCGACCGATGCTACGGGTCTCTTCCTTGGCACGACCGACGGCATCGGCTGGTTCAACAACTCCGGCAGCTTCAATGCGAGCGTCATCGAGATACCCACCTCGCCCGACGAGGTCTGCGGCGACCCCGCCGGCCCCGAGGGCATCACGGCAACCGATGCGCTCTACGCTTTGCGCGCTGCGGTAGGAACCGCGCTGTGCCGGCAGTGTGTGTGTGACGTGAATCGATCGGGATCGACCGTGGCCACGGACTCTCTGGCGATATTGCGCCATGCCGTTGGTCAGGACGTTCCACTCGCGTGCGACTGCTGCGCGGACCTGGGATAGCAGTCGCCCCGGCGACCGGAACCCCCGAACCTTCCAAACAAGGCGAACTCATCGCGGCGTAACGGAACCTGAGCATCCCGTTCCCTCAGCATGGGCGGTCGGGTAGCGTCCGCGTTCCGCGTCCGCTCGAGTGGACGCGCGCCGACCCGATGCAAGCTGCCCGTCGGTCGAGGGAGGCTCTACCGGTGAGAACCATAGGTACAGGCGACAACGAGCGCAGCAGCCGACACCGCTCCCGCTTCCTATCGATAGCGCGGTGCGTGGCTGCCTTCGCGATCGTGATGTGGAAAGGGTCCGCCATCGCGGCGTTTTCCACAACGAGCTCGAGCTCCACGACGACCGAATACCTGACCTTCCCGGTCCAATGCGAGTATGACTTGCTTCTCCCGGAAGGCGGGTCGTTCGAAACTCTAAGCATCCTTATAGACGACCATTGGCCGTCCCCGTTGCATGACGCAGCGAACTGCTCGCTGTCGCCTGGCGCCGGCTCGGCGAAACTCGAGATAGTAGACGATCTTCACCTCGAGGTCTCCGAGCTTTCCTCACCAATACCGCCCGGCACTGTAGTCGCCCGTTGCTTCGGTACGACGACGATGGACACGACGATGCCGCCCTTTCTGATCACCTATGACAAGGTCCGTGTCTGGGGTGTGGCAGCCACGACTTCTGCTGGCGAGCCCGTGCGGCCACCACGAATTTGCGTGGCGGCTCATCACTGCGACATTGGCGTTCCCCGTGCGGACGATTGGATTCCTGGGCCGTTCTGCGGAGATGCCGATTTCAATGGACGCTTAGAGGCGTCGGATGCATTGTGGACGCTGTCCACCGCCGTCGGGATACTGCGTTGCAAGACGGTTGCGACGTCGTGCGATTCGAATGGAAATGGGCAGATCACCGGCACGGATGCGCTGATAACGCTCCGCAAGGCTGTTGGTTTGGAAGTCGAAATGAACTGTCCAGTCCCGTGCCTGCCGGGCACGATCGGCCCAGACAAGGCGACCCGGCGATTCTCTGTCGTACTGGAGCTGATGGAACCAGATCTGGAGACGCTTGGATTCGTTTTGGGCTATTCGCAGGCTGTCGGGCAGTTCGCCGATTTTCCGACTGCGCGCTGCACCGGTTTTGCCGGCTTCGACGTCTCAGTAACCCATAACCAGAACGATCGCACTTTGACGGGGACCCTAAGCCATACGGTCTCCGACCATGCGCAGCGATTTGTGACGTGTCGCTTCGACACACCGGACAGGTTCTTTCCTGAGCCCTCCGATTTCAGCCTGCAGGCAAGCACAATCGAGGGCGAGCCGGTCGAAGCGGCTATCCGCATCTCGGAAATTCGCGCGCATTAGCCGCTGCGGTGCCGATCCGGAGGGCAGGGTGCATTCACAGTTACTCCTTGTCCTAGCCCTGACCGTCGCAGCCCTCTGCACCGTGGCGGCGTACTACGCGGGCCTGGGCCTCCAGGTCGCCACCGGATACGCCGCCAAGCTGACATGCTCGTTGTCCCTCGTGGCCAGGCAGGATCCGGAAGTGATCCGGCGCGAGTACCTCGAGCACGAGCTCGATCCCGTCGCGAGTCGGCTCAGTCTCAAGCCCAGCGACTGCTGTGCCAGCGCCAGCGCGTTCGGCATCTTCTCCGCGCGCGCGGTCTATCGTCCCGGTCTCGGCTGCACGTTGCTTGCCGGCCGCGCGGAGAACGAGATCGGCATGCAGGGAGGCTGGAAGCCGGAGCGCGTTGCACTGGATGCAACGCTGCCGTGGCCTCGCGGCGAAGCACCGCTGCAGGCACCGGCGATACCAGCGGTCCAGGCTGCCGTCGATGCCGCCTTTACCGAGCCCGAAAGCGCGCAGGACGAGCGGATCCGTCAGACCAAGGCCGTCCTGGTCGTCCATCGCGGGCAGCTCATCGCCGAGCGCTACGCGGCGGGCTTCGGCGCCGACGTTCCGATGCTTTCGTGGTCGATGGCCAAGAGTGTTCTTGCGGCGGTGGTCGGTCTTGCGGTGAGCGACGAGCGCTTATCGCTGCAAGGGCCGGCGCCTGTGCCGGAGTGGTCGGATGCCGGCGATCCTCGCCGTGCCATCACGCTCGATCAGCTGCTTCGCATGTCCAGCGGCCTCGACTTCGATGAGACCTACGGCTCCATCAACGACGTCTCGATCATGCTGTTCACACAGCCGGACACGGGTGCCTACGCTGCCGCCGCGCCACTGGCTTTCGCGCCGGACAGCGTCTGGTCGTACTCCAGCGGCACCTCCAACATCATTGCGCGCATGCTGCGCGACAGCTTCGGCGGCGACTATCTCGCCGTCGCCCGCTTTGCCGAGGAGCGTTTGTTCTCTCTCGCCGGCATTCGCAGCGCATTCTTCGAGGCCGATGCCTCGGGCTCGCCCGTCGGCTCCTCGTTCGTGTTCATGAAGGCGCGGGACTGGGCACGCTTCGGCGAGCTGCACCGCAACGATGGCGTTGTCGACGGACGCCGAGTGCTGCCCGAGGGCTGGGTCCGCTACGTGACGACGCCGACGGCGCGTGCGCCCAAAGGCCAATACGGCGCGCACTGGTGGCTCAACGCCGGCGAGCCTTCGGCGCAGAGCGAGCGCCCCTGGCCCTCGCTGCCCGCCGATGCCTACGCGGCGCGTGGGCACAGTGGTCAGTGGGTTCTGGTCATTCCGTCCAAAGAGCTCGTCATCGTGCGGCTCGGCTGGTCGTTCCCCGACGATGGCGACGATGGGACGGTACCGCTGGCGGAAGCGGTGATCGCTGCCGTTGCCGATCGCTGATGCGTGCTGCGGTACTCGGGTACTACGCCGCTGCGTCGAGGTCGACAATTGTCCTGACGCCGGACAACTCCTCGAGCACGGCAAGGCGTCAGAACGTCGCGGTCCAACGCGACTACCCCTGATGTCCGCCTTGCTTGAGGTTCGCAGGGTAACTACGGTCAGCTCATGACCAGACCAGTCACACCACTGCACCAGGTGAAAGTCGGAGCGGTGATCACTCCCAAACTTTTCGTGAGCAACGACATGATCAAGCACCTGACGTTCGCAAGGGAATGCGCGGATGTCGGAGCGGGGCTCATGCCGGGCACTGCAAAATTGGAGATCGTCGAGATCTCCCCGATGACGCTCAACGGCAATCGGTGGCTCAAGGCCGCGATCGTGGGAACTGATCCGCCCAGGGTGCTGAAGCTCACGGCGCAGGAGTACATGGGACGATTCGCCGCGGTATAGATCGGGCCGCGGCGTCGGGTCGCGTCGGCTCCTGAGGCCCGCGCCGCCATTCCCCACTTGAAGGCCGCGCCAGCGCGCGGCGTCGGCGGCAGCGCTGCACGGGCACGCGAAGCCGGCGCCAGCGCGCGACGTCGGCGCGGAGCGCTGCACCGACACGCGAAGGCGGCGCCAGCGCGCGGCGTCTGCGTCGGCGCCCAGCGCTGCACCGCCGCGCGCAGTCCGCACTACTGCCGCAGCACCGCCCCCCGCGCTTCGGCCTTCTCCCACATCCGAAGATAAGCCTCCGCCGACCGGAACAGCGGTTCCAGCTCCTGGTCGCTGACGCCGTCGCCGCGCACGTCCTCGATCAGCTCCGCCACCGTGCCGATGTGCGCAAGTCCTTCGGTGTTGAAGTCGATCGTGCGGTTGCCGACCTTCGGCTCGGTGAAGGTGACGTCGCCGGCGTAGGACGTGAACGGATAGGTCACCGGGTCGGTCTGCGGGTCCGCGCAGCTGGCGCCTGCTCCGAAACGCGGGCCGGGCGCGCCGGCAAAACCGTTCAGATCGAAACCGAAACCGAGTCCGGGATAGCCGCCGTTGGCGACCATTGTCGCCAAACGGTTCTGGAAGCCGTCATCCATCGTGGCCGGAGTCGACGCGCTTCGGCAGCGTCCAAAGCCCGAGGTCGAGATCCCGCCGAGCGCGTACAGCGCGCCGTGGTTGTCCTGGCCGTGCGTGCCTGCGGCCGGGTAGTCGTTTTCGGTCATCATCTCGAAGACGCGAGCGTAGGAACGGCGCGGCAGGTGATCGATCTCCAGGATCATTCCGCGGCGCATGACCTCGCTGACGAAGAACTCGCCGAGCGGAGTAAGGCCGTGGCTCTGACAGAAGTCGCCATCGGCCGGCGGCAGACTCAGCTGGTCGAGGAACGGAGCGAGCGCGAAGATCGGATCG
>DASPNH010000191.1:0-18528 GCA_035626675.1 Binatia bacterium | reverse complement strand
TCTCGGCGAGGAGCTTTCGGCCTTCGAGCTCGTGGACCTATAGATCGCGACGGGCAGCTACGGCAATGCGTTGCCGTGGCCCGGATCGTGGTGGTACATCGGCCAGTGGCTCTTTTCCGGTGACGGCGTCCCCGGCACGTTCCAGACGAACACGCGCATCAGCAACGGATCCACCCACACCACCTCTTTCAGCCCGTTGCCGTCCAGGTCTGCGATGGCCGGCGAGGCGAATCGCGCATCGTCGTAGTGCGCGAAGTCGGTGCCCGGCACCTGCGGCGGATCCCCGCCGCCATAGACGGGAATGGGCACGACGCGCGGGAAGAACGGATGCAGCGTTCCATCGGGTGCGGCGGCCAGCACGGCATGACGAACGATGCCGCTGCCGTCGTATCCGGAGCTGGCCGTGACCAGCTCCTGCTCGCCGTCGCCGTCGATGTCGCCGATGGCCAGCGATGCGAGGTCCATCGCGGTGTTGAAGTAGCGATGGATGGACCCTGCCGCTTGTCGCTCGCGATCGGCACGCACCTGGACGAATTGTCCGAAGCCTTGCGCGACCGCCTGCTGCGACGGCGTGTGCGCGTACAGATACGCCTCGGCGCGGCCGTCCTCGTCGAGATCGGCGAAGCTAGCCAGGCCGTTCGATGACGGCAGGCACCTCGAGCCTTCGGCCGCGCACACGTCCTTGAGGCGCAGCACGCTCAGCCGCAAACGCTCGCCGTCGACGGTGTACGCACGCGCGCTGGCCTTCGACATCGACGCCTCGCCCAGTGCGAACAGCTCCTGATGGGCATCACCGTCCATGTCGGCGATGCCGATGCGCGGATGCAGCGAGCCCACGCGCGCGCGCACCGGCCACCCCGGCAGCAGCCCTCGCGTGCCGTCGCGCAGCGACAACGTGCGTCGCGGCGTCTGCGAGTTGTCGTTGCGGCTGTAGAAGGCAGCCTCCACGCGCGCGTCGCCGGTGACGTCGGCGATCGCAAGCGCCGCGTCGCTCAGGCTCGACGTCCATGACCATCCCGCGACGACGCTGCCGTCACCGTCGAAAGCCTGCGTTCCGCTGTCGGAGCTGCACACGATCTCGGCATCGCCGTCGCCGTCCAGATCGCCGGCGGCAAGGTGGGCCGCGCCGCCGCGAAAAACGTCGGTGGCCACCGGGAAGCCGGGCTTGAGCGTGCCGTTGCGAGACCACGCGAAGAGCTCATGGCGATTGGTGGCCACCACGTCGAGGATCGAATCGCCGTCGATGTCGGCCACCACCGGCGATCCGGTCGTGGTCGAGGTCGGGTGCGTTCCCGCCACCGATCGAGGCCAGCCGGCCCGCACCGTTCCGTCGTGACGGAACACGACGACCTCGTTGCCGGAGCCGACCAGGACCTCCTTGGTCGCATCGCCATCCAGGTTCGCGACCGTCAGATACTGATGATCGGACACGGGCACGATCTGGCGCGGCCAGCCCGCGCGCAGCGCCGGATCGATGGCGATGCCCTCCCGGACGCGCTCGACCATCCCGCTGGCGTTGAAGACCCGCAGCCGGAAATCATAGCGATCGCTCTCGTTGATGCCGGAGGTATCGAACGTCGCCAGCACTCCGCCGTGCACCGGCGAGTTGGGCGACGTGCGCACGATGCCCTGCGAGCTCCACGTGTCCGGATCGATGGCAGGCCGGCGCCATTCGACGGTGTAGGAGGTGAATCCTGCACCCGCAGCGGTGCCGTGGATCGAAAGCGCCGGGCCGCCGCGGACCGACTCCGCAGGCAGCGGCGAGGTCATGTCGGCGCTGCCGATCGTGACCGGTACGCGGTCGAGGTAGCTGGCACCGGCGCGGCGAACCGTGAGCCGCAGGACGTAGGCGCCATCGAGAAGCCCGGTCACGTCCCAGGTCGCCAACGTCCCCGAGACGACCGGCACAGGCTGGTCGGCGACGATCGTCGTCCACGAACCGTCGCTGCCGGCGCCATACTCGAGCGTGTAGGAGACGAATCCGGTTCCGTAGGCGCTGCCGGCGATCTCGACCGTGGTCGGCGCCGACAGCGTCCCGGCATGCGGGCTGCGGATATGTGCGACAAGGGGCTCGGTCGCATCGAGCGCGCCGGCGGCGTCGAGCATGCCGAAACCGGAAGCGAGGTCCGGACCCGAAGGCCCCACATCGTCTGCCGTGCGCCGAATCGCCTGGCGGATCTGCTCGACCGTCCACGAAGGATGCGCCTGCAGCAGGAGCGCGGCGGCGCCGCTGACATGCGGCGCTGCCATGCTGGTGCCGGCAAGGCGCGCGTAGCCGGGCGCCACCTCGAGGTGGTCGCCGTAGCGGCCGACCTCACCGAACGCCGAGAGCACGCTGTAGACCGGCGTCTGCGCCAGCGCTGGCGGCGGAGCGTCGCCGCCGCCTGGCGCGGCCACGTCGAGCTTGACGCCGAAGTTGCTGAAGGACGCAGGCTCGTCCTGCGAGTCGTAGGCAGCCACCGTGATGGCATCGGCTTCGTTGGCGGGAGTGGAACCCGCGGTGTCGCTGCCGAGGTTGCCCGCAGCGGTGACGAAAACGACACCTGCTGCATGCGCGTACGAGACCGCATCGCCGATCACCTGCGAGCGGCCGCCGCCGCTCCAGCTGGCGTTGATGACGTCGGCGCCGTTGTCGACCGCATAGATGATGGATTGCGCCAGACCCGCGATGGCGCCGTTGCCGTCGCTGCCAAGTCCGCGCACGGCCATCACGCGCGCTCCGAAGGCGACGCCGGCAATTCCGCGTCCGTTATTGGCAACGGCCGCGACGGTCCCTGCCACGTGCGTCCCGTGCATGTGATCGTCGAGCGGATCGGCATCGGCATCGGCGAAGTCGTAGCCGATGATGTCGTCGGCGTATCCGTTGCCATCGTCATCGATGCCGTTGCCGGCCACCTCGCCGGTGTTGCGCCAGAGATTGGAGGCAAGGTCGGGGTGCGTGTAGTCGATGCCGGTATCGATGACGGCAACGGTGGTGCCGGCGCCGGTGGCAAGGTTCCATGCAGCGGGCGCGCGGATGCGATGATGACCCCACAGATCGGCGAATGCCTGGCCCCAGCTTCCGCTGCTGGACAGGAACGGGTCGTTCGGAATCACCGCTGCCGACAGCTTGCGGTCGGGCTCGGCATACTCGACGGCTGGATCGGCCTCATAGGCCGCTGCCGCTTCGCGCACGTCGACGCCTCCAGCCAGTTCCACGATCCAGATGCGAGAGAGCCCGATGTCGCCCGAGCCTCGCCGCGCCGTCCGCGCTGCGTGAATCGTGCCCGCAGCGCGGCGCGTGTGCCGGAGCTGACACCGAGGCGCCGGGCGTTGCGCGCCGAATACCGAGCGTGCACGTCGTCGAGACGGCTGCCCTCGACGATCTCGCCAAGCTGGCGCCCCTGCCGCATCGCCGCGCCCAGATCGGCGCGAGCGCCCGCCCGAAGCTTCAAGATGATTTGATCGGGAGAGAAGGTCGCCGCCCCGCGCGGCGCAAGGACCGCAGACAGCACGAGCGACGGCTGCGCCACCATCGCCAGCATCAACACCGCACCAACGCCGCCCAAGCGACACGAAACTCGTCTCCCCTCCCCCACGCCCCCTGCGTTACGTCCAAGCACCACCCAACACCACCCACGCAATCCGCCCCCGCCCGGCACCCGACCATTCCCTGCGACACCCGCGGCCAGCGCCCATCCCAACCCGCCGCCCCGAAACACCACGACAACCCCAATCCCCAAACGTCGGCCAAGCTCGACGCGCCCTCCGGCGCGGACGCGGCCCGTGTCTGGGCACGTCGGCCAAGCTCGACGCGCCCTCCGGCGCGGCCGCGGCCGTGTCTGGCGCGGGCCTTGCGGTTCCTTTGGCCGGGACCGACCGGGACACGGCCGCGGCCGCGCCTGCGCCCAGCGTCGCCCAAACCCCATCCGCGCCGCGCCGCGTCGCTCGACCTGTGCCGTCTTTTTATCTAAGGAGCGACGTCCTGCGGTCCGTTAGGCCCTGCGGACCCGAAGATTAGAAAAGCTTTCAAAACCTCACAGTCGCAGCGTGGGTAACGCTTTGCGTTACCCAACACGGACAGTAGCTTTCGGCAGCCATGGCGCAGCTTTTCAAACCGAGCAGCAACACCTACGCCAAGCTCAGCATCTTCGGAGCATTGTTCGCCATCGGCGGCCTGCTCCTGGGCCTGAACGAGTTCAACCGTTCCTCTTATATGACGAACGAGACAGTGGCCCGGGAGCAGCCGGTTCCCTTCAGCCACAAGCATCATGTCGGCGAGCTCGGCATCGACTGCCGCTACTGCCACACCGCCGTCGAGACTTCTTCCTTCGCCGGCCTGCCTGCCACGCAGATCTGCATGAACTGCCACTCGCAGATCTGGAAGGACGCCCCGATGCTGGAGCCGGTTCGCGCCAGCTACCGCACCGGCCAATCGCTGGAGTGGACACGCGTCAACGACGTCCCGGACTTCGTCTATTTCGACCATAGCATTCACGTCGCCAAGGGCGTCGGATGCGCGAGCTGCCACGGCGACGTCGCGGCAATGAACCTTACCTGGCAGGCCGCGCCCATGACCATGGAATGGTGCCTGTCCTGCCACCGCGATCCGGCCCGCAACCTGCGGCCGCGCGAGAAGGTCTTCGATACGAGCTGGGTGCTGCGCGGACACGACGCGCAGGCCGCCACCGCCGCCGTCGGCGGCAGTGCCGCCGCCCAGGGCGCCAGCGCCGGCCACGGCGGTGCGGCCGCAACTGCCGGTGCCAACGCCGAGCATGGCGAGAACACTTCCGAGCACGGCGAAGCGGACCCTGATGCAGCCGCGCACGCAGGCGCCGAAGGCCACGGGAACAGCGGCGCCGCGCATGCCGCGCCCATCGACCAGGCCACGCTGGGCAAGCAGCTCATGGCCGAGTACCACGTCGCGCCCCGCACCGACTGCTCGACCTGTCATCGCTGAGCAACATCATGAAGATCGGCATCGATCCTGAAGCACCTCCTTTCGACCTGGCCGCGGTACGCGAGCGGCTGTCCCGGTCCACCGGCCGCACCTACTGGCGCAGCCTGGAGGAGGTCGCCGAGACGCCCGAGTTCCAGGCTTTCCTGAACGCGGAATTCCCGACCAGCGCACAGTCGCTGACCTCGAGCCTGGACCGGCGCCAGTTCCTCAAGCTGATGGGCGCATCGCTTGCGCTTGCCGGCGTGGGCGCGTGCACCAAGCAGCCGCTCGAGAAGATCCTTCCGTACGTCAAGCAGCCCGAGGAGCTGGTCCCCGGCAAGCCGCTGTTCTTTGCCACCGCGTTCCCGCTCAGCGGCGGCGCGTTGCCTGTGCTGGCCGAGAGCCACATGGGCCGGCCGACCAAGATCGAAGGCAATCCCGAGCATCCGGCAAGCCTCGGCCGTACCAGCGCGCTCATGCAGGCCAGCGTGCTCGACCTCTACGATCCGGACCGCTCCCAGGTGCTGCTGCGCGCGGGCGAGATCCGGACCTGGGACGACCTGGTCTCCGAGGTCACTGCCGAGCTCGGCAAATGGAAGGGCACGCAGGGCCGCGGCGTGCGCATTCTTACCGCGCCGACGTTCTCGCCCACGCTGGCGGCGTCGGTGCAGGCTGCGCTGACCGCGCTGCCGCAGGCTCGCTGGCATCGCTGGGAGCCGGTCGGCCGCGAGAACACGCGCGAAGGCGCGCGCCTCGGCTTCGGCCGCGTCATCGACGCGCGCTACGATTTCGCCAAGGCCGACATCATCGTCTCGCTCGAGAGCGACTTCCTCTTCGACGGCCCGGGCCAGGTCCGCTATGCGCGCGACTTCGGCAGCCGCCGCAAGGTCTCGGGCAAGTCCTCGCGCATGAACCGGCTCTACGTGGCCGAAAGCGTTCCGACCGTCACCGGCGGAAACGCCGACCATCGCCTGCCGCTGCGCAGCAGCCGCATCGCGGCGCTGGCACGCGCGCTTGCGATCGAAGTCGGCGTCGCCGTGGCAAAGCCCAAGGGCCTGGAAGCGCACGAGGCCTGGATCAAGGCAGCGGGTCAGGACCTGATCGCGCATCGCGGTGCCGGCCTGGTGCTGGCGGGCCCGAGCCAGCCGCCCGAAGTGCACGCCCTCTGCCACGCCATCAACGAGAAGCTGGGCAACGCCGGGCGCACCGTGCTCTACACCGAGCCCGTCGAGGACGCGGCGCCCGAGGCTCGCGACGGCATCGCCGAGCTGGTCGCCGACATGAACGCGGGCCGGGTCGAGGCGCTCTTCATCCTCGGCGGCAATCCGGTCTATGACGCGCCGGCCGATCTCGGCTTCGTCGCCGCGCTCGGCAAAGTGCCTTTCAGCCTGCACCTGTCCTCGCACCAGGACGAGACCTCGATCCTGAGCCTGTGGCACGTTCCGGCCGCGCACTACCTGGAAAGCTGGGGCGACGTGCGCGCCTACGATGGCACGGTCACCATCCTGCAGCCGCTGATCGAGCCGCTCTACCATGGCAAGACGGCGCTCGAGGTCGTGTCCATCCTGTCGGGCGACACGGCCCGGACCGACTACGATCGCGTGCGCGATCACTGGAAGCAGCTGACCAGCGGGGACTTCGAAGCCGCGTGGCGGCGTGCGGTCCACGACGGCTTCGTCTCGGGCAGCCAGCGTCCGGCGCTGACCATCGCGATGCGCGGCGATGCCACCACGCACCTTGCCTCCCTGCCCGGCGGCACCCAGTCCGACGACGACATCGAGATCGTGTTCCGCGCCGACGCATCCGCCTACGACGGCCGCTTCGCCAACAACGCGTGGCTGCAGGAGCTGCCCAAGCCGTGGACGCGGCTGACATGGGACAATCCCGCGCTGATCTCACCGGCGATGGCGGAGAAGCTGAAGATCGCCAGCGGCGACATGCTCGAGATCACGCTCGGTGATCGCGCCATCCAGATCCCGGCGTGGATCCAGCCCGGCATGGCCGAGCAGACCATCGCGCTGCATCTCGGCTACGGGCGCGAACGAGCAGGCCAGGTCGGCAACGCGGTGGGATTCAACGCCTACGCGCTGCGCACGTCCAAGGCGCCGTGGTTTGCCGGCAGGGCCGGCGTGCGCAAGGCCGGCAGCACCTATCCGCTGGCCACCACGCAGACGCATCACAGCCTGGAAGGCCGCGACCTGTTCCGCAACGCGAGCTTTGCCACCTACCAGGAGCATCCGGCCTTCGCGCAGCACAAGCACCACGGCATCGACGAGAACGCCTCGTTCTACCCGGACTGGAAGTACGAGGGCAATGCCTGGGGCATGACCATCGACCTTGCGGCGTGCATCGGCTGCAACGCGTGCGTGATGGCCTGCCAGAGCGAGAACAACATTCCCGTGGTCGGCAAGGAGCAGGTCCTGAACGGGCGCGAGATGCACTGGATCCGCGTCGACCGCTACTTCGAGGGCGACCTCGACAATCCCGATCTCTACAACCAGCCCGTCCCGTGCATGCACTGCGAGAAGGCGCCGTGCGAGGTCGTCTGCCCGGTCAACGCCACCGTCCACAGCAGCGAAGGCCTCAACGACATGGTCTACAACCGCTGCGTGGGCACGCGCTACTGCGCCAACAACTGCCCGTACAAGGTCCGGCGCTTCAACTTCCACCTGTTCCAGGACTGGGTCACCGAAAGCACCAAGCTGCAGCGCAATCCCGACGTGTCGGTGCGCAGCCGCGGCGTCATGGAGAAATGCACGTACTGCGTCCAGCGCATCAACCAGGCGCGCATCCAGGCGCGCAAAGAAGATCGGCCGGTGCGCGACGGCGAGGTCGTCACGGCGTGCCAGGGCGCATGTCCGACCGATGCCATCGTCTTCGGCAACATCAACGACCCTGACAGTGCCGTGGCCAAGTCCAAGCTCGACTCGCGCAACTACGCGCTGCTCTCGGAGCTGGGGACCAAGCCGCGCACGACCTACCTGGCCTCGGTGAACAATCCCCATCCGTCGCTGGCCAGGCCCGATCCGCACGCGGCCGGGCACGACCAGTACGATGCGCCCGGCGCGCACCAGGACACCCACGGCGGCCGCGAGCACGGACGCGAGACCGACGGCCAGGGCGGATCGCACGGCGCCGGCGAAGATGAAGGCGTCAAGGGCGATCCGGCGCATTCGCCCGAGCGAGGAACACACTGATGGGCGCTCCAGTCCAGGCAAGACATCGGCCCTACAAGCCGCCCGTCCTCGGTGCCGGCCACACCTTCGAGACGGTCACCGACAAGATCTCGGCCGTCGTCCTGACGCGCAAGGCGCCGCGCGGATGGTGGGTCGGATTCCTGATCGGCTTCCTGCTGCTCAACGTCCTGATCGTCTCGCTGGGCAACCTCGTCATCCAGGGCACCGGAATCTGGGGCGTCAACAATCCGGTCGGCTGGGGCTTCGACATCATCAACTTCGTCTGGTGGATCGGCATCGGTCACGCCGGCACGCTGATCTCGGCGATCCTGCTGCTGCTGCGCCAGGACTGGCGCACCTCGATCAACCGATTCGCCGAAGCGATGACGCTGATGGCCGTGGCATGCGCAGGCATCTATCCGATCTTCCACACCGGACGCCCGTGGCTGGCGTACTGGCTCTTCCCGTATCCGAACACGATGGCGATGTGGCCGAACTTCCGCAGCCCGCTGATCTGGGACGTGTTCGCGGTCTCCACGTACGCGACCGTCTCGGCGCTGTTCTGGTACGTCGGGCTGATTCCCGACCTGGCCACTCTTCGCGACCGCTCGCGCAACATCGTCGGCCAGAAGATCTACGGCGCGCTCGCGATGGGATGGCGCGGATCGGTGCGGCACTGGCACCGCTACGAGACCGCCTACCTGCTGCTGGCCGCGCTCTCGACGCCGCTGGTCATCTCGGTGCACAGCGTGGTCAGCTTCGACTTCGCCGTGGGCGTGATTCCCGGCTGGCACGCGACGATCTTCCCGCCCTACTTCGTCGCCGGCGCCATCTACGCGGGCTTCGCGATGGTGCTGACCATCGCCATCCCGCTGCGCAAGGTCTACAAGCTCGAGGACTTCATCACCAAGCAGCACCTCGACTACATGGCGCGCGTCATGCTCGCCACCGGCCTGTTCGTCTGTTACGGCTACCTGACCGAGGCCTTCGTCGGCTGGTACAGCGCCAACCAGTACGAAGGCTACATGATCCTGAACCGCTTCGTCGGTCCCTACGCGCTGATCTACTGGTCGCTGATCCTGTGCAACGGCGTCGTCATCCAGGCGCTGTGGTTCGAGAGGATCCGCGCCAGCTCGCTGTGGCTGTTCGTGATCTGCATGTTCGTCAACGTGGGCATGTGGCTCGAGCGCTTCATCATCATCGTCACCAGCCTGCACCGCGATTTCATGCCGTCGGCCTGGTTCATGTACACGCCGACGCGCTGGGACTTCGGCGTCTTCATCGGCACCATCGGCCTGTTCGTCACGCTCCTGTTCCTGTTCATCCGCTTCCTGCCGATGATCTCGATCTTCGAGATGAGGACCCTGGTGCCCGAGGCCGAGATCCGGGAGGAGGACTGAGCCCATGGCGCAGCGCCTTCCCATTCACGGCCTGATGGCCGAGTTCTCCAATCCCGTCGAGTTCGTGGCGGCGATTGAGGCCGTCCGGCACGAGGGCTACACGCGCTTCGACGCCTACAGCCCGCTGCCCATCGAGGAAGCTGCCGAGGCGATGGGGCTGCACGGCAGCGTGCTGCCCAAGCTCGTGCTTCTCGGCGGCATCGCCGGCGGCCTTTTCGGCTACGGCCTGGCCTACTGGACCAGCGTCATCGACTACCCGCTGAACGTCGGCGGACGCCCCCTGCACTCCTGGCCCGCATTCATCCCGGTCATTTTCGAGTGCATCATCCTGTTCGCCGCACTGACGACGATCTTCGGCATGCTCGGCCTGAACAAGCTGCCGCAGCCGTATCATCCCGTGTTCAACGTGAAGAGGTTCGCCCTGGCATCGAAGGACCGCTTCTTCGTGTGCATCGAAGCGTCTGACCCGAAGTTTCACATCGACGATACGTGGCGGTTTCTGCTCAGACTGGAGCCGAGGCAGGTCAGCGAGGTGGAGTCGTGACGCGAGGACGGAGCGAAGCGATCGTCCGCCCACCGCAGCGCAACGCCGGCATCGCCCGTGCAGCGGCGCGCAGAGTGGTCCAGATGCAAGGCGGAGGCGAGAGGAGCGCGCGGAGGCGGGCTTCCTGCCCGCTGAGCACGCGACCTCGCCGACAACGCAGCAGATGGGCCGCTATGCGCGTCGCCCGGTGTCTCGTAGCGCTAGCCCTTCTTTCGTTCGCCGCATGCCGCAACGACATGCACGACCAGCCACGTCTCGAACCGTACGAGGAGAGCTCGTTTTTCAAGGACAAGCGCACTTCGCGGCCGCTGGTTCGCGGGACGATTGCGCGCGGCGAGCTTTCCGAGGATCTGCTGCTGACCACTGGCCGCGATGGTGCGGGACCCAGTGCTGTCTTTCCGTTTCCGGTCACTGCCGAGGTCATGGCGCGCGGCAAGCAGCGCTACGAGATCTACTGCTCGCCGTGTCACTCGCGGGTCGGGGACGGGCGCGGGATGATCGTGATGCGCGGGTTCAAGCAGCCTGCCTCCTTTCACGAAGAGCGGCTGCGCAACAGTCCGCCGGGATATTTCTTCAGCGTGATCACCAACGGGTTCGCCACCATGCCTTCCTACGCGATGCAGGTCGAGGTCGCCGATCGCTGGGCCATCGTCGCCTACATTCGCGCGCTCCAGCTCAGCCAGAACGCACGCTACGACGATCTGAGCGAAGACGATCGCGCCCGCCTGGCCGCGACCGAACACCCCGGCACTGGCGAGCACGGCGAGCCGGCGCCGGCACAGGAGCAGCGCGGTGGCTGAGATCAGACACTCCCGTGCCGACTTCGCGCTCGGCGCCAGTCATGCGCTGCGCCGCTGGCAGCGCCCGGCCATGATCGGCGGCGGCGCCGGCGTGGTGCTGAGCATCCTCGGCGCGCTCATCTGGCCGATCCAGTTCTTCCAGGCCTGGCTGGTCTCCTACATGTTCTGGCTCGGCATGGCCCTCGGCTCGATGGGCATCCTGATGCTGCAGTTCATCACCGGCGGCCGCTGGGGCGCGGCGCTGCGGCGCCCGCTGGAAGCGGGAGCCTCGACGGTTCCGCTCATGGCGCTGCTGTTCGTGCCCATCGCCATCGGCATGCGTGCGCTCTACGAGTGGGCCGATCCTTCCATCGTCGCGCACGATCCGATCCTGCAGCACAAGTCGCCGTACCTGAACCCGACCTTCTTCGTGATCCGCGCCATCCTCTACTTCGCGGTCTGGACGGTGCTGGCCAGGAAGCTGGTGGCGTGGTCGACGCTGCAGGACGAGCAGGGCCACAGCGACCGGCTCGGCCGCAACTTCCACTTCCTGAGCCGCGGCGGTCTGATGCTGTACGCGCTGACGATGACCTTCGCTGCCATCGACTGGGCGATGTCGCTGGAGTCGCACTGGTTCTCGCACATCTACGGGATCCTTGTCACCGGCGGTCAGATCCTGACGGCGATGACCGCGATGATCGCGGTGTCCTCGATGCTGTCGCAGGAGCGCGGCGCAGCCAAGGTGCTGACGCCCGAGCGTTTCCACGACCTGGGCAAGCTGCTGCTGGCCTTCATCATGGTGTGGGCCTACTTCCACCTCTCGCAGTTCCTGATCATGTGGTCGGCCAACCTGCCCGAAGAGGTGCCGTGGTACGCGGCGCGCACCACCGGCGGCTGGAAGGCCGTGACGATCCTGCTGGTGCTGTCGCACTTCGTCCTGCCCTTCATCGTGCTGCTGTCGCGGCAGGTGAAGCGCGACCCGCGCGCCCTCGGCATGGTCGCCGCTGCGATGGTGGTAGTGCGTTTCATCGACCTGTACTGGCTGATCACGCCCTCGTTCTCGCCCGGCGACTTCACGCTGCACCCACTGCACCTGACCACGCTCGTCGGCATCGGCGGAATCTGGGCCTACGCGTTCCTGGGCAACCTCGTCGGCAAGCCGGTGATCGCCTTCAACGACCCGATCATCGCCGTGGAGCTCGAGAAGGCATGAAGCACGAGAAAGCCCATGAGCCCGGCCATCAGGGCCACGAGCACACCGAGGTGGCCGGGATCCGCTTCGAAGAGACCGACATCAACTATCGGCCGATCACGCTGGCGGCCATCTATGCCCTGGTCGCCACGGTTTCGTTCATCACGCTGGCCTGGTTCACGTTCCAGTACCTGAAGGCACGGGAGGCGGCCACGAGCCCGCCGGCCAATCCGATGGCGGCACGCTTCGCCCGCAAGCAGCCGCCCGAGCCGCGCCTGCAGGCCGACCCGCGCGGCGACCTTCTGATGCTGCGCGCCGCCGAGGATGCCGCGCTCGGCAAGCTCGGCTGGATCAATCGGCGAAACGGCGTCGTGCAGGTCCCGATCGAGCGCGCGATGGAGATCGTGGTCGGCAAGGGCCTGCCGGTGCGATCGGCGCCCTCCGGTGCCGCGCCTGCGGCCGTGCCCGCATCACCGGCGCAGGGCGCGTCCCTGCAGCCGTCGACGGATCAGCCTGCACTGGACGGCAAGGCGCCCTCGATGCAGCCGGGGCACTCGGGCGCACAGAACAACAGCGGAACCAGCGCGCCGCGTCCCGACGACGCGCACGATCCGATCTCGCCCGAGCAACGATGAAGCGCGCGGGGCTCATAGCCGCTGCCGCCGTGGCAGCGACGCTTGCCGCAACCGCAGCGGCGGCCACGCCGTTCGCTCCGGTGGCGCGCAGCAAGCCCGACGCCGCGCCCGCGTCCAGCGAGGCGCCGGCATCGCTGCAGGGCGTCGACTTCCAGCAGCGCCTCGGCGAGCAGCTGCCGCTGCAGACTCGCTTCGTCGACGAGAACGGCAACGACGTCATGCTCGGCGACTTCTTCGGCAGCAAGCCGGTCGTGCTGGTGATGGCCTACTACGAGTGCCCGATGCTGTGCACGCTCGTCCTCAACGGCACCGTCAAGGCCATGCGCCCGATGAGCTTCACCGCCGGAGAGGAGTTCGAGGTGGTGGTGATCAGCATCGATCCCACCGAGACGCCCGAGCTGGCGCGCAAGAAGAAGGACGTCTACCTGGACAGCTACGAGCGGCGCGGCAACGGCCAGGGCTGGCACTTTCTTACCGGAACCGAGGAGTCGATCCGCGCGGTGGCCGACGCGGCCGGCTACTCCTACCGCTACCTGCCGCAGACCGGCGACTATGCGCACGCCGCCGGCATCGTCGTGGTGACGCCGCAGGGCCGTCTGGCGCGCTACCTGTACGGCATCGAGTATTCGTCGCGCGACCTGCGCCTGGCGCTGGTGGAGGCGGCCGAAGAGAAGATCGGCAACCTCGTCGATGCGCTGATGCTGTTCTGCTTCCGCTACGACGCAGCCATCGGCAAGTACAGCACCGAGGCGCTGGCCGCCGTGCGCCTGGGAGGCGTGGCCACCGTTGCCGGCCTGCTCGGCTTCATCCTGCTCAGCCGCGCGCGTGAGAAGCGCACTCCCTCGAGGAGCTGACCGAATGTTCTTGTCCCTCTTCCTCTTCCCGCCACAGGCCTCGACGCACGCCTTCGAGGTGGACGCGCTCTACGTGTTCCTGATCGTGCTGTGCTCGGCCGTCGCGCTCGGCGTCGTGATCTCCATGCTCACGTTCGCCTACCGGTTCCGTCGCAGGGCAGGCAACACCATCGGCGCCGACATCCACGGCAACACGCCTCTGGAGCTGGTCTGGTCGTTCATTCCGTTCGTGGCGGTGATGTTCATCTTCGTCTGGGGCGCCAGCCTCTACTTCAAGCTGTCGCGGCCGCCGGACAACGCCATGGAAGTGTTCGTCACCGGCAAGCAGTGGATGTGGAAGATCCAGCACATGGCCGGGCGACGCGAGATCAACGAGCTGCACGTTCCCGTGGGCGTGCCGGTCAAGCTGACGATGACCTCCGAGGACGTCATCCACAGCTTCTTCGTCCCGGCCTTCCGCGTAAAGGCCGACGTCGTGCCCGGCCACTACTCGACGACGTGGTTCGAGGCCACCGAGCTCGGCACCTACCACCTGTTCTGCGCCGAGTACTGCGGCACCGAGCACTCGCGCATGATCGGTCGCGTCGTCGTCATGGAGCCGGCCGAGTACCAGACGTGGCTGACCACCGGCAACGTCACCGACGTCGCGGCAGGCGGCGGCATGGCAACCGCGATGGCGACCAGCACCGGGCAGGCCGCCTCGCCCGCCAAGGTCGGTGAGCAGCTCTTCCTCGAAAAGGCCTGCCAGACCTGCCACCTGACCTCGCCCGGCGGCATCGGCCCGCAGCTCGGCGGCCTTGCCGGCCATACCGTCGAGCTGGCCACGGGCGAGACGGTCACCGCCGACGACGCCTACATCCGCGAGTCGATCCTGACGCCGATGGCCAAGCTGGTGAAGGGCTATCCGCCGGTAATGCCGACCTTTGCCGGTCAGCTCAGCGAGGAGCAGACGCGGGCCCTCGTCGAGTACGTGAAGTCGCTGCGCGCCGAGCCAGGCGCCGGCGAGGCGACCGCTGTCGATGCGCGGCAGCAAGTCGGGGTCCAGTAATGGAAGCGATCGAACGAAGAGTGAACTACCTGAACGTGGATCACGGCATCCGTAGCTGGCTGCTGACCGTGGACCACAAACGCATCGGGCTTCTGTACCTGGTCTCGATCACGATCATGTTCTTCCTGGGCAGTCTCATGGCCGGCGCCGTGCGCGCCGAGCTGCTGACTCCGCAGGGCGACCTGATGCAGTCGGACACCTACAACAAGGCGTTCACGCTGCACGGGATCATCATGGTCTTCTTCTTCCTGATCCCGTCGATCCCGGCGGTGCTCGGGAACTTCCTGCTGCCCATCATGATCGGCGCCAAGGACCTGGCCTTTCCGCGCCTGAACCTGCTGTCGTGGTACGTCTACATCGTCGGCGCCAGCATCGGCATCGCGGCAACCATCGGCGGCGGCCTGGACACCGGTTGGACCATGTACACGCCGTACAGCACCGGCTACGCCACCACCAACGTCGTCTTCCCCGCGCTCGGCATCTTCATCACCGGGTTCTCGTCGATCCTGACCGGCCTCAACTTCATCGTCACGGTGCACAAGATGCGCGCGCCGGGGCTGACCTGGTTTCGCATGCCGCTGTTCGTGTGGGCGCACTACGCCACCAGCCTGGTGATGATCCTGGGCACTCCGGTCATCGCCATCACCGTGCTGATGGTGGGCCTGGATCGCGGGCTCGGGCTCGGCATATTCGATCCCAAGGCCGGCGGCGACCCGGTGCTGTTCCAGCATCTGTTCTGGTTCTACTCGCACCCGGCCGTCTACATCATGATCCTGCCGGCCATGGGCGTGATCTCGGAGGTCATCCCGGCCTTCTCGAAGAAGCGTATCTTCGGCTACGGCTTCATCGCGGCCTCCTCGCTTGCCATCGCGCTCATCGGCTTCCTGGTATGGGGACACCACATGTTCACCACGACCCAGTCGATGTACGCCGCCCTGGTGTTCTCGGTGCTGACGTTCGCCGTTGCCATCCCGTCGGCGGTCAAGGTCTTCAACTGGACGGCCACGCTCTACAAGGGCGCGGTCAGCTTCGAAGCGCCGATGATCTACGCGCTCGGCTTCATCGGACTGTTCCTGGTCGGCGGGCTGACCGGATTGTTCCTGGGTGCGCTGGGCCTGGACCTGCACGTGCACGACACCTACTTCGTGGTCGCGCACTTCCACTACATCATGGTCGGCGGCGCCATCATGGGCTACATGGCGGGCCTGCACTTCTGGTGGCCCAAGATCACCGGGCGCATGTACAACGACCTTGCCGCCAAGGCCGCCGCGCTGCTGATCTTCGTCGGCTTCAACCTGACTTTCTTCCCCCAGTTCATCGCCGGCTATGCGGGAATGCCGCGGCGCTACCACTACTATCCCGAGGAGTACCAGGTCCTGAACGTGCTCTCGACGGCAGGCGCCAGCGTGCTCGGACTCGGCTACCTGCTGCCGCTGTTCTACCTGCTCTTCTCGCTGCGCTTCGGGCGCCATGCCGGACGCAATCCGTGGGGAGCGTTCGGGCTGGAATGGATGATCGAGTCGCCGCCCACGCCGCACAACTTCGACCACACCCCGACCGTGACCTGGGAGCCGTACGACTATCCCGAGATGCACAAGCTGCCGACACGCATCGGCGAGTCGCGCTCGCACGTGACGCTGGCCGAGGGGCAGCCGACGCCGCCGGAGGGCCTGGCCCATGTCTGATACGGCAACGCGCCTGCAGCATCATTTCGCCAACGAGGAGCAGCAGCTCGACGCCTCCACGTTCGGGATGTGGGTGTTCCTGGTCACCGAGATCCTGTTCTTCGGCGCGGTCTTCTGCGCCTACATCGTCTACCGCACGCACTATCCCGAGGTCTTCGCGCACGGAGCGCATCACCTGGACGTCGTGCTCGGCGCCTTCAACACGGTGGTCCTGATCGCCAGCTCGCTGACGATGGCGATGGCCGTCCACTCGGCGCGCGTGGACGAGCAGCGCGACCTGGCCCGTTATCTCGTCGGAACGATGTTCCTGGGCCTGGTCTTCCTGGGAGTGAAGGCCTACGAGTACACGCACAAGTTCCACGAGGGCCTGTTCCCCGGAAACTTCTTCTACCAGGCCGACGACGCGCCGCTTCAGCGGTTGTTCTTCTCGATCTACTTCACGCTGACAGGGCTGCATGCGGTGCACATGATCATCGGCATCGCCATCCTGGCCGTCATCCTGGTGCAGGCCATGCGGCATCACTACGGCCCGCGCTGGCACACGCCGGTGGAGATCATGGGCCTGTACTGGCACTTCGTGGACCTGGTCTGGATCTTCCTGTTCCCGCTGCTCTATCTGATCGGCAGGCACGGGTAGGAGCGCGGCGATGTCGACTCACCACTACGATCCCGCAGCAACGGTACGCTCCTACCTGATGGTGTTCGGCGCGCTGATGGTCTTCACCGCGCTGACGGTGGCAGCGGCCTACATCGACATGGGCGCCATGAACAACGTCGTGGCCATGGCGATCGCGATCACCAAGGCCGTCATGGTCATGCTGATCTTCATGCACGTGCGCGAGAGCTCGCCGCTGATCTGGCTGACCATCGCCTCGGGCGTGCTGTTCTTCCTGATCATGGTCGGAATCACGATGATCGACATGACCTCGCGCGGCCTGATGGGCATCCTCGGCAAGTAGCGAACTAGCGTACGACGCATTGCGTGGCGCGCTACCACCAAGCCTGAGTAGCTTATCTCCGGTCGGCTCGGACATCCGGATTTCGTATCCCCGTGACTGGGCAAACGATAACGCCAGCCACACAGCGCGAGTGCTGGTAGGCCTTCCTCGGCCGGTTCGCGCTTCTGGCGATTGCCACCCATTGCCTCACAAGGGCAGGTCGCACATAGTGAGTCCGTGTTTTGCCGAGTCGTCACCTCCGACACTGGTGCCCGTTTTCTCGTCTTGGATCTGGACGCTGTCGCTGATTGCCTCCGGAACAGAGAGGGGATCCAGCGCCTCTTAGCAAGCCTACGTAGCAACTGTGCTGATGGACCGAGCTTGGGCGTCGTCGCTCCGGCGGATTCGTTAATCGAAAAAAAGACGCCGCAAGCCAACGCACCCGCCTTAGACGTCGCGCTTCTAATAGCGCGGATCGACCGCCTGCTTTCGGAGTTTTATCGCGGGCAAATCGATCCATCGCGAGCACTTGAACTCTATGACCTTGCAATTGAACTTAAGGTCTTAGCTGAAGTCGTCCAGCTTCCCACGAAACTGTGAGTGGCTCGGACATCCCCCCTTCCACAAAGGAAACGATGGGTAACCATTCAATCCAAAGAATCTCGGTCATCGTTCCGGCAAATCCGTTCGTTGCTCCCGAACTGCAGGCGGTTCACCACTGCCTGACCGCCCTTGACGTTGAAAACCTTATGCACTGGTGGCCTGGAACACCCCACACACCACATCGTGACGCGCAAAAGGTTACTGCGATTCAACGCTCCTTGGATTGGAAACGTATCGCGCACATTGCTGCCTATCTACTCCAAGCCGAAATCCTCGATGCCAGCGATCGCATCAGCAGCTATTTTGCCGAATTCTATGGCTCCGGCCCGCTTCATCCTGGACGACAATGGCCTCCGCGCGTGTCCCGCGTAATCGGATACGAGCGAAGCGAGTTTCCTACCTTCTCCAACATCCTCCTTCACGTGAATGGCGCGTCCCTAGACAAAGGTGGCGGCACGTCATCCGGCACACAATCGGGGCATCTTATCTTCGATGAAAACAACAAATCGCTAAACTTCTCTGTCATCGACGGCCAACACAGAATTAACGGCGCGTATCTCGCAATCCGGATTCTTCAAGAGAAGGACGGCGACAAAAAGTGGGACATCCCCGCGGAAGTTTTCCTAGATCTGGATCCGCCAAACTCACCACCGCGAAAGCAGGCGCAGATCTTCATTGACGTCAATTTTTATCAGAAAAGAGTCGACCGCTCACTTGTCTCTGACCTTTTCCCGACGGCACGAGGCGAGCGAAGCC
>DASPNH010000190.1:0-11414 GCA_035626675.1 Binatia bacterium | reverse complement strand
CGCCGCCGCCCGGGCTCCACCGCACTTCTCGGCAACCCGCGCTTCCATGCATGCCGACCGGTGTGGTAAGGCTCCAAGATTGGGGGCTAGGGGGCATTGGCGTTTCTTTTCGGCTGTTTCTCTCTGATTTTTCTGGTCGCGGGCGGCGTGCTGGCAGCGCGGGCGCCGGGTCGCGGCCGCGTCCTGATGGCCTGGCGGATGGTGGCCGCCTCGCTGTTCCTGATGACGCTTCGCAAGCTCGTCAGCCTCTGGGACCAACCGCCGTCCTCCGAGGTCTCGCTGCAATTCACCATCGGCGAGGCTCTCGGCCTGGGTGTCGCCATGCTCGCCCTCGGCGGCGTCGTGACCATGCGCCGTCTATGGGCTCGAGCGCTCCAGGAGCGCAGCCAGGCCGAGCAGGATCGCCAGGCGCGCCGCACCGCCGAGGAACTGTGGCGCCGCGTCTTCGAGTTCGCGCCCAACGGCTTCATCCTGCTGCACCTGGACGGAACGCTGGTCAGCATGAACAAGGCAGCTTGCCAGATCGCAGGGCTGGAGCCCCAGACCTCCGAAGGACGCCACCTCTTCGAGCTCGGGATCCTCGGCCCCGAGGACATGGCCCGTGCCGCCGACAATCTGAAGAAGATGTCCCAGGGCATCGACCCCGGTCTCGTCGAGTACACCATCCGCCGTCCCGACGGCACCACGTGCCTGGTCGAAGTCGTCGGCTACCTTCTCGATGAAGGCATCAAGCCGGTCATGCTGACGGTGCTGCACGACATCACCGCGCGGCGTCGCACCGAGGAGGAACTGCACACCAGCCGGGCGCGCCTCGAGGAAGCCCAGCGTGTGGCCGGCGTCATCACGTGGGACCTCGACGTCACTACCGGCAAGCTGCTGCTGAGCGACAATCCCCGTCCCGGCACGGGCCCGGTACCGAGCTTCTCGCTGGAGGAATCCATCGCGTTCGTCCACGCCGACGACCGCGACCGGGTCGCCGGCACGCTGGCGGGCCTGATCGCCGATGGCGGAAAGCGCGAGATCACGCAGGAGTACCGCCACGTCGACCTCGACGGCACGGAGCATATCGTTCGCGCAGTGGCCAGAAGCGATACCGACGAAAGTGGCCGCATCATCCGCCTCACCGGTGCCACACTCGACATCACCGAGATCCGCCAGGCCGAACAGGAGATCCGCAAGCTCAACGCCGACCTGGAAGCGCGCGTCGAAGAGCGCACCGCGGCGCTTCAGCGCGCCGTGGCCGAGCTGGAGACGTTCAGCTACTCGGTCTCGCACGACCTTCGCTCGCCGCTTCGCGCGATGGCGGGCTACAGCGAGATGGTGCTGGAGGAGGCGCGTGGCAGCCTGGACCACACCAACCTGGAACGTCTCGAGCGCATTCGCGCATCCTCGGTGCGCATGGCCGCCATGATCGACGACCTGCTGTCGCTGGCGCGTCTTACGCGTGCGCCGCGCAACGACCAGAACATCGACTTCAGCGCGATGGCACGTTCGGTCATCGACGACCTGTCGCACGGTGATCCGCAGCGAGCCGTCGAGATCCGCATCCAGGGCGGCCTCAGCCTGCGCGGAGATCCCGGAATGATCCGCATCGTGCTGCAGAACCTTGTGGGCAACGCGTGGAAGTTCACGCGCAACACGCCCACGCCGCGGATCGAGGTCGGCTGCAACGACAGCGGAGCCTACTTCGTGCGCGACAACGGCGTCGGCTTCGACGCCACGCAGGCAACCAAGCTGTTCCGTCCCTTCGAGCGCCTGCATCGCGTGGACGAATTCGAGGGCAGCGGCATCGGTCTCGCCACGGTCGATCGCATCGTGCGGCGCCACGCCGGCAGGATCTGGGCCGAGGCGAGCCTCGGTCGCGGATCTTGTTTCTACTTCACGGTAGGCGAGGCCGCGGCAACCATGGAAGCCGAGCCGATGTACGCGGACTTGTCGGCCGCCTGAAAGGGCAAGGTGCGGCGCGCGCCCGGTCGCAGGTCGTTTCGTTCTCGCAGCTTTCCCGCTAATACGCGCAGCGTGTCCAGCCGCATCACCACGACCATTTCGCGCCTGCGTGAGCAGGGACGCACGGCCCTCGTTCCATTCCTGACCGTCGGCGATCCCGACCTGCAGACCAGCCGCGATGCGATTCTTGCCGTGGCCGAAGCCGGCGGCGACATTCTGGAGCTCGGCATCCCGTTCTCCGATCCCATCGCAGACGGACCGGTGATCCAGGAGTCGAGCCAGCGTGCGCTGGCGGCAGGCTGCTCTCTGCCGCGCGTGCTCGAGATGGTCGCATGGCTGCGCCAGCGCACCGACACTCCCTTCATCCTGTTCGGCTACTACAATCCATTCTTCCGCTACGGCGACGAAGCGCTCGCGCGTGATGCCGCTGCGGCAGGCGCCGATGGCATCCTGTGCACGGACCTGCCGCCCGAGGAGGCAGGTCCGCTTGCCGGCGCTTGCCGCCGCCATGGGCTGGACCGGATCTTCCTGCTGGCACCGACGAGCAACGAAGAGCGCATGCACGCAGTGGCGCAGTATGCGAGCGGCTTCGTCTACATGGTCTCGGTCACCGGCGTCACCGGTGCCCGCGAGGCGGCTCCGGCAGCCGGAATCCACGATCTGGTCCGCCGAACGCGCGCGATCATCGATCTTCCGATCGGCGTCGGCTTCGGCATTTCGACTCCCGAGCAGGCCGCGTCGGTTGCCGCCTATGCCGACCTGGTCATCGTCGGCTCGGCGCTGGTGCGGCGCGTGCACGAGGGCGGCGCCGCCGCGGCACGCGAGTTCATCTCGTCGCTGCGAGCCGGCATCGATGGCGCCGCCGCCAACGCCGAAAAACCGCGCTGAGCGCTGCCGTCGCCCGCAGCCCTGCCGTGACTGCAACCTACGAAGAGATTCTGGACTGGCTCTACAACCTGGAAGCCAGACGCGGCATGGATTTTCGCCTCGCGCGCCTCGAGCCCGTGCTCGATCGGCTCGGCCATCCCGAGCGCGCGTTCGCCTGCGTGCACGTGGCCGGGACCAACGGCAAGGGCTCGACCTCGGCCATGATCGAGTCCGCGCTGCGCGCCGGCGGGTACCGCACCGGCCTTTACACCTCACCCCACCTGGTCTCCTTCCGCGAACGCATCCGCATCGCGAACAGAGGCGACAGGCAAAGCTTTGCGCCGGCCGCCGCGCCGATCTCGCGCCGCGAGGTGGTCTCGTCCGTCACCGCCGTGCGCGTGGCGATGGAAGCGGCGCGGCAGGAGCTGACGTTCTTCGAGATCGTCACGCTTGCCGCGTTCGTGGCAATGCGTGCTCGCGAAGTGGAAGTGGCCGTCATCGAGGCCGGTCTCGGCGGCCGTCTCGACGCCACCAACGTCGCGCGCGGCGAGGTCTGCGCGATCACCTCGATCGGCATCGACCACGCCGAGTATCTCGGCGACACCATCGAGAAGATCGCCTTCGAGAAGGCCGGTATCGTCAAACCCGGCTCGGTCCTGGTCACCGGGGCGTTGCCGGCTGCCGCCATGCCCGTCATCGAGCAGCGCATTGCCGAGACCGGCGCGCGATGGCTGGCCTACGGCCGCGACTTCGGCGACTTCGCACCGATGGCACAGGCGCAGCGCCAGGGCAGGGCGATGCTCGGCGAGCATCAGCTTCGCAACGCAGCCGTGGCGCAGGCGGCCCTGGCACAGCTCGACTCGCGCTTTCCGGTCGCGCCGGAGGTGCGCGAGCGTGCCATCGTCGAGGCACGCTGGCCCGGGCGCCTCGAGATCATCGATGGCCGGCCGCCGGTAATCCTGGACGCCGCACACAATCCCGAGGCCGCCGCCGTGCTGGCGCGCGCACTGGAGGCCGAGCCGTCGGCGCGCCGGCCGCGCGTGCTCGTCTTTGCCGCGATGGCCGACAAGGACTGGCGCTCGATGCTCGAGGAACTGCGCGCCAGCGTCGACGCCGCCGTCTTCGTCGCGCTGCCGATGACGCGCGCGCAGGCGCCGCAAAAGCTTTGCGAGGCCTGGCCGTCGGCGCACGTGGCGTCTTCGCCGGAGGAAGGCCTGGCCCTGGCGCGCGAGCTGTCGACAAGTGCAGGATCGGTGGTGGTCGCCGGTTCCATCTTTCTGCTCGGGCACCTATACAGAAGCGCCGGTGGAGCCTTCCTCGAGCAGGACCTGTCCGACTGACAAAAGGGGACAGTCCCCTTATCGCATGAGGGGACTGTCCCCTTTCGTCGTGCTGGTGATGGCGTGCTCGGCCAGCACGGCCGCCGCGGATGCCGGCGGCGCGCAGCCTGCGCCCTCGACCTCCAGCATTCCGGTCTCGTCATGGACCCCGTCGGTCGAGCAGAGGTCGGAGCAGGGCGACCGCCGCGACGATCCGCGTCCCTCCGATCCGTGCGCGCAAGCGTTCACGGAGCCGCCTCCGCCCGAGGTCGACGCGCCCGAAGCGGCGCAGGCCGGCGCGGGCGGCGGCAAGAGCCCCATCGTCATCGAGGCCGACAAGCTCGAGGTCGAAGAGAAGGGCGACAAGGTGCGAGCCGAAGGCAACGTGCAGGTGCAGTGGGAGTCGAGCCGCCTCGAGGCCGGCACCATCGACGTCGATCAGGATGCGCGCAAGGTCTCGGCCACCGGCAACGTCCAGTACGATTCACCCGACATGCGCGCCACGGCAAGCAGCGCCGCGCTCGAGGTCGATACCGAGGTCGGCACGCTCGAGGACGTCGAGGTGCGCATGCGCGGAGAGTCGGGCCGTTTTGGCGGCGCCAGGGCCGAGAAGCTCGAAGGCCGGCGCTTTCGTCTGGAAGACGGCTACTTCACCACCTGCGGCTTCGACGAGGACAGCGAGCCCGATTGGCAGCTTCGCGCAAGCAGCCTCGACGTGCGCCTGGACGACTACGCGCGTCTTCGCGGCGGACGCTTCGAGATCAAGGGCGTGCCGGTCTTGTACGTGCCGTATCTGGTGCTCCCGACCAAGGAGACGCGCCAGAGCGGATTCCTCGCGCCCGAAGTCGGCCACAGCAGCCGGCGCGGTTTCGTGCTGGCCGAGCCGTACTTCTGGGCCATCGACAAGTCGCAGGACGTAACCGTCACCGGCGTGCTCGAAACCGAAGCTCGCGTGGGCGTGGACGGCGAGTACCGGTATCGGCCCTCGCGCAACCGCTTCGGCGCGCTGCAGCTGGCGTATTACAACGAGGGGCTGCGCGGCGGAGGAAAGGTGTGCTCGGGCAACCGTTCCAGGACCTGCCGCGACGATTCGGAGTGCTCCTTCGATGGCAATGGCGTGTGTCTGCCGCGCGAGATCGATTCTTCGCGCTTCTATTCTTCGGAGATTCCCGAGAATCGCTGGTCGCTCGATCTCCTGCATCGCGAGGTGGGAAGGAACTGGTCGGCGTACGCCGATCTCCACGGAGTCAGCGACGACTTGTTCCTTCGCGAGACCGACAGCTTCAGTGACAGGAATGAGAACGGCGACCTGCGGCGCTCGCGGCGCTACACGGCCTCGCGTCTGGGTGTCGAAGGCAGGCGAGGGTTCACCAGCGGCGGCATTCAGTCGACCGCGTACCAGACGTTGGGGACCAGTCCTCCGTGGGAAACCGGCCAGACCGCTCACGCTGCCGGCTTCGGGTCCAACGATCTTACCTTGCACAAGCCGGCCACCGCCTGGCTGCAAAGCGATCAGGGATTCGGCCCGTTCGTGTTCGGCATCGATTCGAGCCTGGCCACGTTCATGCGGGAGGAAAGCACCGACGGGCAACGCCTCGACGTGGCGACCTCACTCGGCCTGCCACTGCTGACCGGCGGCGCGGTGGTGTCGCGTGCGTGGGTTGCCGGTCGCGCGAGCGCCTACCATCTTTCCGATCGACAAGAGCTCAACCCGCTGGGCCTTCCCGTCGATCCCTTCAGCGGAGATCCCATCGCCAGGCTCGACGAGTTCCCCGTGCGCGGAGTCTTCGAAGGCGGGATCGACGTGCGCACCAAGCTTGCGCGTCCCTACGCGCTGGACAGCCCGCACTGGAAGGACCTCTACAATTCCATCGAGCCGTTCGCGGGGATCCGCTACCTCAACACGACCGCGGAATTTTCCGAGCTGCCGCTGTTCGATCGCCTCGACGCCATCGACGGTCGCGACGTTGCCACCTACGGCATCGACTCCCGCTTCTTCCTGCGCGGTCGCCAGTCCGACCAGACCGCGTTCGAGCTGGCGCGCATCTCCCTTCTCCAGACCTACAACATCAGTCGAGAGGTCGTCGACGATCATTTCTCCGACATCGACCTGGCGGCTTTCGTCCAGCCGATCGAAGGTCTGGCACTGCGCACGCTGACCTCCTACAACGTCGGCTCCAACGAGTTTCGCGGTGCGTACGGGTCGCTCGCCTGGGACACCGGGCCCAATCGGATCCTGCGCGGCCCGTCCACGCGCGTGGCGGCTGCCTATCGCTACGTTCGCGAGGACTCGGGCAGCTCCGACCCCGACGACGTGATCCCCGATCCCGACATCCTCGAATCCGGCGAGCTGCTGGCGCGCCTCGGGCTGACGCGCAACATCTCGATCGGCCTCAAGGGACGATACGATTTCATCAGCACGGGCTTCGTCGAGAAGGCCGGCGGCATCACGTTCACGTCCTCGTGCGATTGCTGGTCGATCGGACTGGGCGTGATCGAACGCGTAAACCCCGACGAGTTCCAGGTCCGCGTGGCCATCGAGCTGGCGGGCCTGGGCGGGATCGGCAAGGGCGCGATCTCGCGCACGACGCCGGCGCTGGATGACGTGGCCTACGAAGACGTCGGCTTCTGGCGGCCGGGCTGGTGAGGCGGCTCCTCATCGCCAACCGCGGCGAGATCGCCATACGCATCATGGCGACGGCCGCCGAGCTGGGTATCGAGACCGTGGCCGTCTGCTCGCAGGACGATACGCGCTCGCTGCACGTCCGGCGCGCCGATCGCTGCGTGACCTTGCGCGGGAAGGGGCCGCGCGCGTACCTGGACATCGGGCAGATCGTCGACGCCGCCCGCAACCAGCAATGCGATGCATTGCACCCCGGTTACGGGTTCCTGAGCGAGAACGCCGAACTTGCGCTCGCATGCCAGCAGGCCGGAATCGTGTTCATCGGCCCGGACGCCGACGCGCTTCGGCTCTGCGGCGACAAGACCTCGGCGCGCGACCTTGCCCAGCGCTGCCACGTCCCCGTTCTTGCCGGAACCAGCCGGGCCACGACTCTCGAGCAGGCTCGCCAGTTCCTTGCCGCGCGGCCCGAGGGAGCCGCGGTCGTACTGAAGGCGATCGCCGGCGGCGGCGGCCGCGGAATGCGCATCGTGCTGCAGGCCGAAGATCTCGAATCGGCCTTCGCACGGTGCCAGTCCGAGGCCGTCTCCGCTTTCGGCTGCGGCGATCTCTACGTCGAGGAGCTGCTGCCGCGCGCGCGCCACATCGAGGTGCAGATCGCCGGCGACGGCGCCGGTGTCGTGCATCTGGGCGAACGCGAATGCTCGCTGCAACGCCGCCACCAGAAGATCGTCGAGGTCGCGCCGAGCCCGGCGCTCTCGGCAGAGCTGCGCGAGCGCATCACGGCCGCGGCCGTTTCGATGGCCGAGGCCGCACGCTACCGGAGCCTTGGCACGTTCGAGTTCCTCGTCGACGACGACGCGCGCGCGTTCTACTTCCTCGAGGCCAATGCGCGCCTGCAGGTCGAGCATACCGTCACCGAGGAAGTGACCGGCCTGGACCTGGTGGCCTTGCAGCTGCGCATCGCCGGCGGCGCCACGCTGGCCGAGCTCGGCATCGGCCGGCCGCCGCCGATGCGGGGCTTTGCCGTGCAGGCGCGCGTGAACATGGAAACGCTCTCTGCCGACGGAAGCGTGCGCGCCGGCGGCGGTACCCTGGCCGTCTTCGAACCGCCAGGTGGCCCGGGTATCCGCGTCGACAGCTTCGGCTATGCGGGCTACACGACCTCGCCGGCGTTCGATTCGCTCCTTGCCAAGGTCATCGTCCACGCCGGCAGCTACGCGCAGGCGGTGGCCAAGGCCCGGCGCGCGCTCGCGGCCTTTCGCATCGAAGGCGTTGCCACCAACATCGAGTTCCTCCAGAGCCTGCTCGCCGATGGCGAAGTCGCGGCCGGGCACGTCTACACGCGCATGGTCGAGAATCGTCTGCCCGAGCTGCTCGACCGCGCGCAGCGCCAGCAGCCGAGTGGGCATTTCGGCGGCGCGGACGGCGGCGGCGCTCGCTCCGAGAGGTCGGGACGAGCCGGTGCGCAAGTCGATCGCATCGATCCTCTGGCAGTGGTTCGGCACGGAAAGGACTCGGGCGAGCGCCTCGCTCCGGCGCACGAAGAAGCGCCCCGCCATGCACCGCGCCAGGAGCACGACGCGCCGCCGGGAACCATTGCCGTGCGCGCGCCCATGCAGGGCACGGTCATCAGCATCGACGTGCGACCAGGCGACAGCGTCGCGTCCGGCGCGGCGCTGCTGGTGATGGAAGCGATGAAGATGGAGCACGTCATCGGCGCGCCCATCGGAGGCGTAGTGGCCGAGCTCGCCGTTGCCGCCGGCGACACGCTCTTCGAGGGCGAGCCTCTTCTGTATCTGGAGGAAGCGGACGTGGCTTTGCCCGTGACCGCTGATGCCGCAGCAGCGGACCTCGACCGCATCCGCCCCGACCTTGCCGAAGCCATCCAGCGCCACCGCTTCGGACTGGACGAGGCGCGTCCGGAGGCCGTGGCGCGCCGCCGCAAGAGCGGCCAGCGCACCGCGCGCGAGAACGTCGACGACCTTTGCGATGCCGGCAGCTTCACCGAGTTCGGCAGTCTCGTCATCGCCGCGCAGCGACGCCGGCGCGACCTCGACGATCTGATCCGTCGCACGCCCGGAGACGGCATGATCTGCGGCCTCGGCAGCATCAATGGCGATCTCTTTCCTGCCGATCGCTCGCGCGCCGTCGTGATGTCGTACGACTACACGGTGCTGGCAGGAACCCAGGGCCTGCAGAACCATCGCAAGAAAGACCGCATGTTCGAGATCGCCTGCGAGCAGCGGCTTCCCGTGGTCATCCTGACAGAAGGCGGGGGAGGGCGGCCCGGCGACACCGATGCCTCGGGCGTGGCCGGCCTGGATTGCCGCGCCTTCCAGTTGTTCGGGCGCCTGAGCGGCCTGGTGCCGCTGATCGGAATCAACTCGGGGCGGTGCTTTGCGGGTAACGCGGCGCTGCTCGGCTGCTGCGACGTCGTCATCGCCACCGCCAACTCGAGCATCGGCATGGGCGGACCGGCAATGATCGAGGGCGGCGGCCTCGGCGTCTTTCATCCCGACGAGGTCGGACCGATGAGCGTGCAGACCGCCAACGGCGTCGTCGACATCGCGGTGGCCGACGAGGCCGAAGCGGTCGCGGCCGCCAGGAAATACCTGTCGTACTTCCAGGGACCGCTTTCGTCGTGGGAATGCGCGGATCAGCGCCTGCTGCGCGCGGCCATTCCCGAAAACCGCCTCCGCATCTACGACGTGCGGGCAGTGATCGAGACGCTCGCCGACGCCGGCACGGTGCTCGAGCTTCGGCGAGGCTTCGGCGCCGGAATGGTCACCGCCCTGGCACGGGTACAGGGGCGACCGTTCGGCATCGTCGCCAACAATCCTTCGCATCTGGCCGGCGCCATCGATCCCGACGGTGCCGACAAGGCCACGCGCTTCCTGCAGCTATGCGACGCGCACGACGTGCCGGTGCTGTTCCTGTGCGATACGCCCGGAATCATGGTCGGGCCGCAGATCGAGAAGAAGGCGATGGTGCGCCATGCGGCGCGCATGTTCGTGGTGGGAGCGAGCCTGACCGTGCCGTTCTTCACCATCGTCCTGCGCAAGGGCTATGGCCTGGGAGCGCAGGCCATGGCGGGCGGGAGCTTTCACGCGCCGATCTTCACGGTGGCATGGCCCACCGGCGAATTCGGCGGAATGGGCCTGGAAGGTGCGGTCAAGCTCGGGTTCCAGAAGGAGCTCGCGGCCATCGAGGACCCCTCCGAGCGCCGGCGCACGTTCGATGAGATGGTCGCGCGCATGTACGAGATCGGCAAGGCCGTCAGCATGGCGTCCTACTTCGAGATCGACGACGTCATCGATCCCGCCGAGTCGCGCCGCTGGATCCTGCGCGCCCTCGAAAGCGCGCCGCCGCCGCTGCCGCGCACGGGCAAGAAGCGGCCGTGCGTGGATGCCTGGTAGGCGCGATCAGCCGCGTGCGGCGCGACCGTCGATGCCGGAGGTGTCATGAATCGGCGTGTCGTGATGACCATGGCGGCGGCCGGGTGGCTCGCATGCGTGCAGCCGCAGGCCTTCGCTGAACCGAAACCGGCGGCGGGTGCGCCCCTGGCCCAGCCGAATCCTTCGGACGCGGCCCTTCGCGACCGCCTGCAGCGGCATACCCATGATCTGGCCGCCCGCATCGGCGAGCGCAACGCCTCGCACTACGGCAACCTGGAGCTGGCGCGCGCGTACGTCGAAAGCGAGATGCGCAGCGCAGGATACCAGCCGCGGCTGCAGAGCTACCAGCACGAGGGAAGAACGTTCCACAACGTCGAAGCCGTCCTGGCCGGAGCGGCGGATACGCCGATCCTGGTCGTGGGAGCACACTACGACTCGGCGATGGGATCGCCCGGCGGCAACGACAACGCCTCCGGAGTCGCCGTGCTGCTGGAGCTGGCGCGCGCGCTGGCCGCCAAGCACGTGGCCACGCCGATTCATTTCGTCGCGTTTCCGAACGAGGAGCCGCCGTATTTCAACACCGGCGCCGGCATGGGCAGCAGGGAGTACGCAGCGACGTTTTCGCGGCCGCGCGAGCAGATTCGGGGAATGATCTCGGTAGAGACCGTCGGCTACTACAGCGACGAGCCGGGCAGCCAGCGCTATCCGCCGCAGGTCGGGCCGGTCTATCCCGACAAGGGAAACTTCATCGGATTCATCGGCAACCCGCTCTCGAGCGGATTCGTGCACGACGTCGTCGCGCGCTTTCGCGCGGCAGCTTCGCTTGCCTCGGAAGTCGCCGTGCTGCCAGAGGAGGTTCCGGGCGTTGCCTGGTCGGATCATCGCTCGTTCTGGGACCGCGGCGTGCCGGCACTGATGGTCACCGACACGGCGACGTTTCGCGATCCCCACTACCATCGCTCGTCGGACCGGCCCGAGCGGCTCGACCATCATCGCATGGCGCTGCTGACGCGCGGGCTGGAGGCGGCGCTGCTCGGGATGGCCCAGGGCAAGTAGGCGGTACGCGCGTTTGCGGCCGGCACAGGTCGGCCTGCGCCGCCTATGTCGAAGATGACGGCTGGTCGCTACACTGCTGCACGCCAGGCGCGGGCGTGCTTGGCGAGTCACTCCTGCGGCGACCGCCCGCCGCGTACCTCGAACGTCACCGCTGCCAGTTCGATGCCGGCCTGGCTGACCACGGCAAGACGCTGCCGTCCGCGAACC
>DASPNH010000189.1:0-20232 GCA_035626675.1 Binatia bacterium | reverse complement strand
AACATGGACCCGCCCGACCATGGCAAGTACCGGCGCCTGGTCAGCAAGCACTTCACGCCTCGGGCCGTGTCGGGGATGATCGGCGGCGTCGACGAGATCGCCAAGGAGATCATCGATGCGGCCATGGGCGACGGCAGCATGCGCGAGGGCGATTTCGTCGAGCTGGTCTCCTCTCCGCTACCGCTTGCGGTGCTGGCAGACCTGCTCGGCGTGCCGCGGCAGGATTGGGAGCTGATGTTCCGGTGGACCAACGAGACCATCGGTGCCACCGATCCCGAGTACCAGCTCGAAGGCGAGACGCCCGAAGAGACCGGCGAGCGTGCCCGCATGGCGCTGTTCCAGTACTACGCCGAAATGGTCGAAATGCGGCGCAAGGAGCCTCGCAGCGACATCGTCAGCGTGGTCGCCAACGCCAAGCTCGATGGCGAGGACGTCGGGCCACTGGAGCTGCTGTCGTACTTCTATCTGCTGGTGGTGGCGGGCAACGAGACGACGCGCAACGCCACGACGGGCGGCCTGCTCGCGCTGCTGCAGCACCCTGGCGAGCTCGAGAAGCTGCGGCGCGATCCGTCGCTGCTGGACAAGGCCGTCGAGGAGATCGTGCGGTGGACGTCGCCGGTCATCCAGTTCTGCCGCACGGCCAATCGCGACGTCGAGGTGCGCGGACAGAAGATCCGCGCCGGCGAGAACCTGACGCTGTTCTATCCGTCGGGCAACCGCGACGAAGACGTGTTCGAAAATCCCTTCGAGTTCCGCATCGAGCGCGATCCCAACCCGCACGTCGGTTACGGCATGGGCGAGCACGTCTGCCTCGGCGCGCATCTGGCACGCCTCGAGCTGCGCTCGGTCTTCCGCCAGCTCATCCCGCGCCTCGAGCACTGCGAGCTCGCCGGCCCCGTACGCCGCCTGCGCTCCAGCTTCGTAGGCGGCATCAAGCACATGCCCCTCCGCTTCCAGCTCCGCCCCGCCGCCGGGAACGGGGTCAGGTACTGAAAACGCGGTTTTGGGGTCAGGTCGTGAATTGGGCGGGGCGGCCGGCCAGGCGCTTGCGATGCGCCGCCGCGCAAACATCTACCCGCACCGCCCGAGCACCTTGCTCACCGTCGATGGATGCAGCCGAAGGTGCTCGGCGACCGAGCGCACCGTATAGCCATGCATCAGGCAGGCCGCGCGAATTCGTTCATCGCGCTCGTCCCTGCGCAGGAATGGCGGCAGCAGCGAGCCGAGCGACGGGCGCCCAGCGTGTCGCTGCGAACGCGGCGCCGCGGCCGTAACCTTGGGCGGAAACTCACGCACGCGACGCGCGATCTCCTGGAGGAACGCGTCGTTCCCACGGGCGCGTGCCGGCGCCGGCGGCATCCCATCGCTCGGGATCGCCGAGCACGAACGAAATGAACTCCGCGCGCGCCACCGCGGGATCGTCCGCAAAACGCTTCAACGTCATCTCGACTTCCAGCCACGCGGGAGCGGCGACGATTCCGGCCGTCGCCGCGTAGCTGCTCCGTCGCCATTTTTCGGGCCGTTTGACCAGCCCCGCGCGCACCGGATTCAGCGCGATATAGCGCGTCGTCTCGGTCAGGTGCGATTCCTTGTGAATGAGCTCGGAGTGAAACCTGCCCTGAAAGACGTGGCCGGTCGTTTCATACCGCCGGTTGAACCTCTGCGTGTACACGCCATTCAGCTGCCGCATTCCGAGCGACAGCTCGCCGCCGGGCGTCTCGATGAGAAGATGGTAGTGGTTCGGCATCAGCACGTAGGCGTGGCATCGCCACCGGTAGCGCGAGACGACGTCCGCCAGAAGGGACTCGAACATGCCGGCGTCGATGTCGTCGTGAAAGATGGACTCGCGCCGATCACCGCGCGCGGTGACGTGCTGGAATGCTCCGTCGAACTGGATGCGAAGAGGGCGTGCCATCGCGGCCATTGTCCGCGGACGCCGCGGCCACGTGCAATGTCAGCGATGTATCGAAGTGACGTCCGCGCCGGCGATGGCCGCCGCGGCGGGCACGACGGCCGCGACAAAAAAAAAACCGCCCGATCGCCATCAGGCGATCGGGCGGCAAAGATACGGTCGCGGGTACTGAGCGACGCGCTCGGCGTGTTCAGTATCCGTGCTTGAGAGGCTACTTACGCCGGCGGCTGGCCCGCACTTTCAGTACCTGACCCCAAAACCGCGTTTTCAGTACCTGACCCCGTTCCGGTTCCGGAGGCTTCGAGGGCGAAGGGGGCGGCGGCGCCGCCGATGTTCTCTTGCAGGAGCATCTCGATGGCGGTGTCGAGCTGGCCCTTGCCGATGCCGCCGGCAAAGCGCTCGGCGATGCGGCCGTTGCGGTCGACGAGGGCGCTGGCCGGCAATGCGGCCGCGAACCCGAAGTCCTGCATGTCGTTGCCGTCGGCGCCGACCCAGATCTGGAGTTCCTTGGCGGATTTGGCGACCTTGGCCACGGCGTCCTTGGCCTTGACGTCATCGGCCGAAGCCGCGAGCACGACCAGGCCGCGATCCTTGTAGCGCTCGGCGAGATCGACGAGCACCGGAAGCTCGGCACCGCAGGCCTCGCACCACGTAGCCCAGAAGTTCACGAGAACGACCTTGCCGCGATGACGCTGCAGGCTGGCCGTGCGGCCATCCAGATCGGTCAGCTTCAGGCGCGCCTGCTGCCGCGCGGTGTCGCCATAGCTCGCAGCCGGCAGGATCAGCGCGAGCATCATGAACAGACTCCCCACCAAACGTCCCATGGGTCATGAAGGTAGGCCAATGGTCGGGCTCTCGCCAGTAAAAAAAGCCCGGAAACTGCGTAAAACGGCCAGAAATTGTGCTTACGACGTGGTCAGCCGGCCTGACCTCGACAGCGCCGCCGGCGCCATTTCGTCTCAATCCGCAACACGAACCAGATCCATCGAAGCGGCCCTGTCCGAAACCTCCACGCCACAATGAGGGGGAAGTGCGGCAACCGGCGCCAGCATCCGAACGCAGTGTCTCAGCCCGCGACACTACGGCCGTCGCGGCGCCGACGACTGTTCGCTCAGACCGCGTTGCATTCGCATGGACGCGGCCGCGCATGCCGCACCGCTGCAAAAACCGCAGCCCGACCGCGAGCGCACCGCGCGCGACCATTCCCACCGCGCGCGACCCTTGCCACCGCGCGACCCTTCGCCACCGCGCGACCCTTGCCACCGCGCGACCCTTGCCACCGCGCGCGACCCTTGCCACCGCGCGCGACCCTTGCCACCGCGCGCGACCCTTGCCACCGCGCGCGACCATTCGCCACCGCTACGCAGGCAGCCATGCCCGATGCACGGCGGCTGCCTGGCACCGCACGCCATTCAAAGGTCGACCTCCGCCCAACTCCCCTGCCGCCAGCTCCATGCGAAGATCATGATGCTGACGAGCCGATACGCGATCTGCGCAACCCAGATCGCCAGGATGCCCAGACCCAGCACGGGACCGAGCAGATACGCGGCAGGCAGGAACAGTCCCCACTGCGTGAGCACCGAGATCGCCAGCACGCGACGCGAGCTGCCCGCACCGAGATGCGCATTCATCAGCACCGCGCCGAGCGATTCGAACGGTGCCGACAGCGCCGCCACCCGCAGCGGGCCGGCAGCGAGCGCGAGCGTCTCGGCGTCGTGGAGGAACGGGCTCAGCACCAGCTCCGGCGCAATCACCGCGGGCAGCGATACGACCGCCACCACGGCCATCGCGATCCGGCCCACGTGCCACGCCCAGGCCTTGGCTTCCTCGAGCTCGCGCGCACCGAGCGCCTGTCCGACCAGCGTCGCCGCCGCCAGTCCGAAGCCGATCGAAGGCAGGATGGTCACGAGCATCACGTTGATGAGCACGTTGCCGGCGGCGACTTCGGCCGTGCCAAGCCGCGACAGGATCCAGAAAAGTCCCACCATCCCCGATGCGAACAGGAGCTGCTGCAGGCCGGCCGGAAGAGAGGTCGACAGCATCGCGCGCATCACCTCGCGCGACGGCATGCCGGAGAGGAAGCCCGCGCTGCGGCCATGCTTCCACGCCAGCACGAAGTAACAGGCAGAGCCGAGATAGACCGAGATCAGGTTGCTCATTCCGGCACCGGCCACGCCGAGCGCCGGCGCGCCGAGATTCCCGAAGATGAGAATCCAGTTCAGGAATATGTTGATCGCGTGCATGAAGAGCAGCGTGCCCATGTACAGCCGCGACATGTCGATGGCGTTCCAGTAGCCGCGAAACGCGAAGTTCATTCCGACCGCGGTCATGCCGAGAATGCGCAGGCTCAGATACGAGGTGCCGAGCTCGGCCACGCGCTGCTCGGGCGCCATCTGGGCCATCAGCATCGGCACCAGCGCCACCAGCACCAGCGAGGCGGGAATGCAGATCGCGGCCGACATCAGCAGACCGCCATTGAGCGGGATGGCGATCTCGCCGCTCCTTCCCGCGCCGCGCCAGCGCGCGCACATCGCCTGCACTCCCGCCGACATTCCCATCACGAACGAGACGGCCATGAAGTTCAGGAACGCGCTGATGCCGACGCCTGCCAGCGCCTCGTCCCCGAGGTGACCCACCATCGCGGTGTCGACGAGGTTGAGGACGTTCTGCGAGGCCATCGCACCGATGATCGGTATGGCCAGCGCGAGAATGCGCCGGCGTCGCTGCGGCGTCAGCGTGCTCGAAGGTGGATGCGCAAGCGGCGGTGCGACCAGACCGGTCATGCCGATCCGCTCTGCGGCGTCGTCGGCCTGCTCCGGCGGGGACAGCGGTGCGGGTTCGCGATCGCTCATGCCGCTGCTCGCCGGGGCCTCGTCAGCCTGCTCCGGCGAGCGCCGCGCTGAGTCGTGAGCCGATCCAAGGGACGATCAATAGCTGGAGGCAGCCGGCTCCAGGCTTGCCTGCTCGGCGCGCCGCGGCGCGCCGATCTCCCGGAAAAGCTGCACCGCACGCGCCAGCTCGCGCCGGTGCGCCGACATGTCTCCGCTTGCCTGCGCCAGCGATGCCAGCTCCATGCGAACGTAGGGCTCGTAGGCACGCGCCTCGGTGCGCTCGACGATCGCCAGCGCATCGCTCAGCGCGACGGCAGCGGCCGAGAGGCTGGCGGTATCGCCGCGCGCGATGAGAGCGCGGCCCAGGAACAGACTCGACCGGCACTCGTGCATGACCGTTCGGCGCCTGCGCGCTACCGCCAGGGCCTCGGTCGCGATCTCGACGGCAAGGTCGAAGTCGCCGCGGCCGCGATAGGCCTCGGCCATGTTCGAAAGCATCAGGGCCTCGGCTTGCAGGAACGTTCCGCTCTCGCGCGCGATGGTCAGCGCCGTCTCCAGCGCGGTGACCGCCGGGTCCCACTGCGCGTGCAGCAGGTGTGCGATGCCGAGCGAATCGTAGGCGCCGGTGCGAAGGGCCGGGCTGCCGATGCGTTCGGCGAAGTCGAGCTGCCCGCGCGCCAGTGCGCTTGCCCGCACGGCATCGCCGGTGAACCAGGCATGCGTGACACCGAAGCCGCGCAGCGAGTTGGCAGTGGCGACCTCGCCCGCTTCCAACCCGAGCGCGAGCGTGCGGTCGAGGATGCGCCCGGCCTCTTCGAGCCTGCCGAGATAGGTCAGCGCAAGGCCGGTGAAGCCCATCATGAACAGGTAGTCGCCGGCCGGCACCTCGTCGCCGGGGCCGTCGTCGCCCAGCTTGTCGAGCACCTCGCGCGCCAGCCGCAGGCCGGTCTTGAGCTTGCCCGCCAGCAGGCTCGAATACGCGCGCCGGCTCAGCAGCGTGATGCGAAGCGCGACGTCGCAGGTCTCGTCGAGCAGGTCGGCGGCCTGATCGTAGAGCGCCAGCGACTGCTCGATCTCGCCGATGAAGCTGTGCCAGATACCGTAGGCGCCGAGCAGCCGCGCCTTGGCCGACGCCAGGCCGCTGCGCTCGGCCCAGGTCCAGCCCCAGTCGTAGAAGCCGTGCGCCTGTTCCTGCGGCGAGCCGAGCCTCCAGCAGATGCTCAGCATGCCCTCGGTCGCCGCCACCGCCAGCTCGTTGGTGTCGGCGCCCGGAGCCAGCCGTTCGAGCAGCTCCATCACCTTGGTCCAGTGTCGTCGCGATTCGGCGAGCTCGCTGCCGCTGGCCCAGTCCGCTGCACGCCGATAGGCCAGCGCGGCCTCGAGCATCTCGCCGGCTGCTTCCCAGTGATGCGCGAGCAGCGCGGCGTTCTCGCCGGTGCCGTCGGTGTCGAGATCGTCGAGCACGCGCGCGATGGCGCCATGCATGATGCGGCGGCGCTCGCCGAGCTGGGTGCGGTAGGCGACCTCCTGCGTCAACGGATGCGCGAACGCATAGAGCGCCTGCGGGTAGACCTCGCGCTCGTAGAGGAAGCCGGCGTCGCACAGCGCCTGCAGCGCCACGTGCAGGTCGGTCGGGCTCATCGTGCTGACGCGCGAGAGCACCTGCTCGCCGAACTGCTTGCCCACCACCGCCGCGGTCTGCAGCAGCTCCTTTTGCGCCTCGGGCAGATGATCGATGCGCGCCGCCAGCACGGAGTGGACGGTGGGCGGCAGGATGATGTCCTCGATCGGCCGCACCAGGCGGAAGCGCCCGCGCGTGCCTTCCAGGCTTCCCGCCTCCACGAGCGCATGCACCAGTTCCTCGACGAAGAAGGGATTGCCGGCGGTGGTGTGCTCGATGCTCGCGCGCAGAGGCGCCAGGTCGCCGTCTTCGCCGAGAAGATCGACGAGCAGCGCCGAGATCGCCTCGGCACCGAGCGGCTCCAGCGCGACCTGAGCGAAGATCGGATTCTCGCTCCATGGCGCGCGGAACTCGGGGCGGTAGTTCAGCAGCATCATGCACGAGGTGCTGGGAAGGACCTCGATCATGCCTTCGAGGAAGGACTGGCTGGCGCCGTCGATCCAGTGCAGGTCCTCCAGGACGATCAGGGCCGGCCGATCGCTGGTGCCGCAGTCCAGAACGCGGCGCAGGGCGCCGTAGAGTATGCGGCGGCGAGGCTCCGGGTCCATGGGAGGCGCGGGCCACTCCGGATCGGGAATGCCGAGGAATTCGAACACCAGCGGCAGGCTCGGGCGCAGCTTGTCGTCGATGAGGAGCAGGCGGCCGGCGACCTTCTCGCGCGCGGCCTGGCCCGAGTCGCGTTCCTCGATGCCGAAGTAGTCGCGCAGCAGCTCCAGCACCGGATAGAACGGGATCATCGTGCCGTGCGCGACGCAGTGGCCGCAGATCACGCGCAGGCCGCGTCCCTTGCAGCGCTCGATGAACTCGAAACACAGCCGGCTCTTGCCTGCGCCTCCCTCGGCCATCACCCCGACGATCTGCGGCGACCCGGCGCGGGTCTTCTCGAGCGCCTCCTCGAGCAGATTCATCTCGATTTCGCGCCCGACGAAGCGCGACAGACCGCGCGAGCGCGAGACGTCCAGGCGCGTGCGATTGGCGCCGATACCCTGCAGCTCGAAGACGCGCAGCATTCCCGAGACGCCCTTGATGCGATGCGGACCGAGGTCGCGCAGGCTGAAGTAGTCGGCGACCAGGGTGGCCGTGTGCTCGGTCATGTAGCACTTGTCGGCGGCGGCCAGGGATTCCATGCGCGAGGCCAGACCGACGGTGTGGCCCTGCGCGGTGTAGTCCATGTGCAGGTCGTCGCCGATGCGGCCGACGATCACCTCGCCCGAGTTCATGCCCATGCGCACCGAGAAGTTCAGGCCTTCGTCGCGGCGAACGATCTCGGCGTACTTGGCCAGCTCGTCGATGAGATAGAGCGCGGCGAAGCAGGCGCGCTGGGCGTGGTCCTCGTGCGCGATGGGCGCTCCGAAAAGGGCCATGACGCCGTCGCCGGTGAAGTTGTTGATGGTGCCTTCGAAGCGGTGGATGCCGTCGGAGAGGATGGCGAAGAAGCCGTCGAGGATGCGCGTCCAGGTCTCCGGGTCGACGGTCTCCGACAGTGACATCGACTCCTGCACGTCGGCGAACAGGATCGTGATCTGCTTGCGCTCGCCTTCCAGGGCGTTCTTGTTGCGCAGGATCTTGTCGACCAGATGGGCCGGCGTCATGCTGCGCGGCGGGATGGGTGCGACGACACCGGCCACGCGCGTCCCGCATTCGATGCAGAACTTGGCGCCGGCCGGCAGCCTGGCGCCGCAGCTGGTGCAGTCGGGAGTCAGCGAGGTGCCGCACTCCTGGCAGAAGCGCGCACCTTCCTGGTTCTCATGCTGGCAGTGCGGGCAACGCATGACCTGCCCGCATCCTTTCGAAGAAAGGCGACAGGTACAAAAACGAAAAGGGAATCAGGCGGCTTCCGGCTCGACGCTCCTTCGAATGTCCGGCGGCGAGGGCGCGACCGCGATGCGATGGCCCCCGGCGAGCCGGCCTGGGCTCGCCAGGGGCGTCTTCGTGCTACGGCAGAAGATAGGGGATCGGAGTGAAGGTCGTGTAGGACTGGCCCAGGTCGTCGACCTGCGGTGTGGCCGCGAAGATCTTGCCCGGGCCGGGGCCGATCTGGGCCGCCGACATGTTCAGCCACCGCTGCAGCATGGTCCCGTAGAAGTCACGGAAGTCGAACGTCATGCGCAGGTCGTCGTCGAGGTCGGGGTCGTTCAGCGTCGGATACTCGCCGTGGATCCCGCCCTGGACCGTCGAGCCGATCACGAACTGCGGAGCGCTGCGGCCGTGGTCGGTGCCGGCGTTGGCGATCGAGCCGGCGTTCTGCTTGTTGGTGCGCCCGAACTCCGACAGCGTCATCACCAGCACCTTCGACGACAGGTCGCCGGTCTGGTAGCCCGTGTACTCGGGCGGCAGCGAGACCGTCTGCTTCATGTCGTTCCAGAACGCGCCCACCGCCTCCGATATCGTGTTGAGCAGATACGAGTGGTAGAAGCCCTGCTCCTGGCTCGAGTGCGAGTCGAATCCTCCGACGTTGACGTGGAAGAAGCGCGCTCCGACGTTGGAGCGGATCACTGCCGCCACGTGGCGCAGATCGCGCGCCAGACGGTTGCCCACCAGGTCCGCGTTGTTCTCGGGATTGAGCGGCGAGGAGTACTTGAGCGGATAGTTCGCGTCGTAACAGCCCTCGTCGTCGGTGAGCAGCGCCTCGACCTTGCCGGATGCCGAGCAGCCGCTGCGATAGTACTCGGCGAACTTGTCGACCGAGGCCACGCCGGTGGTGCCGAGCGAGGACAGCTCCGGGAACACGCCAGGATCGGAGTCGGCGCTCTCGACGTAGAGCGCGCGGAACGCCGCCTCGCGCTGTGCGCTCAGGCTGCCGGCAGGGAAACGAAGCTGCCCGAGCTGCCGAAACGCGAACAGGCTGGTTCCGGTGGGCGTGAACAGCGGATTGTACTCTCCACCCAGCATCACCGCCGGCACCTCGGTGGGCGCGAAGCCCGCAAGCTCCATGTACTTGCCCATCCACCCCAGACCGCTGCTGCCGATGGGATCGCCGGTGTAATAGATGACCTCGCTGCGGAAGTGCGAGTAGTCCGCGTGCGGGTAGTGCACGCCCGGAATGACCGCCAGCTCTCCGTTCAGATGAATGTCGTGGAAGGCCTTCATCGCCGGATGGAGCGCATAGTTGGTGCTGGTCGTGTCCTGTCCGATGTCGAGCAGCGTGGAGGCGTTGAAGCCCTCGGCGGCAAACGGAGCCAGACCGCCGACGGTGTCGGGAAGCCCGAGCGTGGGACGGTACTCGTCGTACTTGACCCGCTGCGCGCCGTTCAATGGGTAGACGGTGTTGAGACCGTCGTTGCCGCCGAACAGCTGCACGAACACCACGATGGCGTCGGAAGGGCCGGCGGCGTAGCTGACGTTGGTGCCCGGCAGCCACTTCATGTGCGGGCCCACGGCGGCGCCCGCACCGACGATGGCGCTTCTCTTGAGGAACTGTCTTCGCGTCAGAGCCATGAGGGCACCTCTCTAGAAGATCTGGTACTCGCCCGACTGAAGGGCGAGGGCTAGGGCGCCGCGTACCAGGTACAGGGCGTGGTCGGTGTATTCGTGCGACAGGTCCAGGGTCGCCAGCGATCCGCCGTCGGTGACGAAGTCGAGCAGTGCATCGCGCTGCGCCGAAGTGAACGCGATGCCGCCCTGCGAGCCGTCCAGGCCGAGCTGCGCCAGGATCGCATCGATGATCGCGGCCGGATCGGCGTTCTCCTGGCCCAGCGGCATGCCCGGGAACGTGCCGATGCGCACCATCGTCGAGCTGTAGTCGAGCTCGGCGATGCGACGCGCGAAGTCCAGGCGGTTCACCAGCGTGCCCGTCGTGATCCAGCGCTTGCCTCCTGGCCAGCCAGCGACATTGGGCGGCTCGAACAGGTCCATGCCCATCTCGGCGATCATGTCGCCCATCTCGTCGGAGTCGCCGATGTAGCGTCCCGAGCTGCGCACGCCCAGGGCCTTGATCGTGCCGACCACGTAATCGACCGGGCTCTTGATCGTGCGCGACTTGGCGGCATCGCTGTAGAACTCGTCGTGCGAGAGCATCTGCTGCAGCATCGGCACGACTTCGTAATCGTTGGCGGCAAAGGTGGCGGCAAAGCCCTCGAGCAGGGTCTTCAGGCCCGGAGCCGGAGCCGGGTAGGCGTACCAGGTCCAGAACTTGCGGGCCAGGTACATCGCCGCCTGCGGATTGCCGACGTCGTCTTGGCGGCCGAAGAGCAGCTGCAGCACGTCGTCGGGCGTGCCGGCCACCTCGTCGTCGATGCGGAAGTTGTTGTTGGTGATTCCGAAGATCGTCACCGGATCGGCATTGCCGTCGGCATCGTCGTCGTACTGGCCGCCATCCCACGCCCACTGGCGCCACACTCCGCGACTGCCCTGGATGTCGACCCATCCCGAGAGCGCGCGAGCCAGCTGGTGCACGTCGGACTCGGAGTAGTTGGGCTTGTCCGGATCGTCGCTGCCGTCGGCAGCGAGCTGGAAGATGCCGATCGTGAACAGCTCCATGATCTCGCGGCCGAAGTTCTCGTTGACGGTGACGTTCTTCCCGTCTTCGCTGGCGTAGTTCAGGATCCCGTCCAGATAGTAGAGATTGGCGGGATCGCGATTGAACTCGCGCATGAGGTCGCGGAAGTTTCCGTTGGCGAAGCGCCGGAACAGACCGTTCTGGATCGACATGAACGCGGTTTCGGGCTGCTTGGTGAAGCCGCTGGCGAGGTGGTTGTGCCAGAACAGCACCAGCTTCTCACGCGCTTCGTCCTGCGGCGTGCGTGCGCGCAGCATGGTCTTGAGCCACCAGCGTTGCTGCTTGAGCTGCGCTTCGGAAAAATCCCTGCCGCCCTTGGGCGGTTTGCGCGACGAGGCCGGGAACGACAGCAGATAGCTGACCGCGCTCTCGACCGAGTCGTGGCTGTTCAGGAATGTCTGGATCTGCTCCGGTGTGCCGCCGAAGGCCACTCGTCGCAGGAGGTGCGCAGCGTTCTCGTAATTCCAAACCGCCATCGCGAGTCTCCTTTTCCTACTGGTCCGTGCCCTCGACCCATCCGGTTTCCGGAGCCGGGCCGAGGTCGCCGTCGCCGATGATCCAGAGACGGATGATTTCGATGAGAGCCGGGTCGAGGTCTGCGCCTTCGGCCGGCATCTCGCTGCCATAGGCAGGGTTCAGGTCGTCCCCGAGCTTGTGGAAGAGCAGGCTCATGTCGGGATCGCCCGGAGTGACGCGCAGCAGGCCGTCGCTTTCGGCAGCGGCGTTGGACGGCGTCACGCCCACGAGATTCCCGTAGGCGGCTCCTGCCAGCAGAATCAGGTCGCCGGCGTGACTTTCCGAGTCGTGGCATCCCGAAAGCGCGCAGCTCTGCGTGAAGATCTGCTGGCGGATGCGGTCGAAGGTCCCCTCGTACAGGTCGACCGGTAGATAGACGCCGTCGCCTTCGGGCCGGCACGTGAACTTGATCTTGTCGTTGTCGACGGTGTCGCCGGCGGTGATCACGACCTCGCTCTCGGAGGACAACGTCTTCTTGTTCTTCTTCATGACGCTGTTCGAGTCCGGGCCGCGCAGGCGCACGGTGATGCTGCTGCTGTTCGTGCAGGACTCGGAGGTGCTGGGCAGGCCGAGGAGGTTGACGCGCAGCTGAAGCGCCTGGAAGTCGGGGTCGAAGCGCGAGTCGGAGCCGTCGTCGACGGCGTGGTCGATGGTGATCTCCTCGACGCTGTCGGGGCTGCAGCCCTCGAGCCCGCTCGAGTTGATGCACACCTGCAGCGGGAAGATGCACGCTCCGTTGCGCTCGCCGTCGCCGTCGCAGGTGACGTCGCCGTCCACGCAATCGACGAGCTTGGGTGCCTTGGGCGGCGCCGGCTTGTTGGCGCCGGGAACTTCGAAGGTCACCGAGCAGTCGGTCGTGCGACTGCCGCCGCCGAAGACCGTCGCGGCCGTGGAAACATGCGGCGAGCAAAGCAGCGCGATGGCCGCCATTGCGAGCGGAAAGACCGAATTGGAATGCATTCTCCCCCCAGAACCGGAAGGGCAACCCCGCCGAACATCGAACGCGCCCGCCATCGCTCCTTTCCCCCGGTGGCCAGAAAGCGACAGCGAACGCTTGCGATTATCACCGACGGTCGCGGCCGGTCAAGACTCGAAGGCATGATTTCGCCGTGCGGTGATGCAACATTTCGACTGACGATGTGTTCAATCGGTGACGCAGGTGCGGTACTCGCGCTACGAGCGCTCGCACGCGCATGTCTCGAAGAGACCGACCTCGATGCCAAGGTCGAGCGCAGCCGAAGCGCGTTCGCAGCGTGGCTGGGCGGGACCGTGGGCCTTGCGAGCGCCTCCGGTGTTTCCAGTGGGAGCGGCGCCCAAGCTTACCAACATCACCGTCAGCCCATCGCAGGCCTGCCAGCGCGACTGGTCCTGACCCATGCCGCCGAAGTTCCCAAGCGCAGCATGGGCAGTGCGCGCGGCATGGCCGCCTTCGTCCACGCCATCGCGCACATCGAGTGGAACGCCATCAATCTTGCCTGGGATGCGGTGTGGCGATTCGACGCGATGCCGGTGGCGTATTACGGCGACTGGGCCAGCGTTGCCGGCGAGGAGGCGCTGCACTTCTCGATGCTGCGCAACAGGCTCCGCGAGCTCGGCTACGAGTACGGCGACTTCGAGGCGCACGGCGGCCTGTGGACGATGGCGCAGAGCACCGCGGGCGACGTGCTCGATCGCATGGCGCTGGTGCCGCGCGTGCTCGAAGCGCGCGGCCTCGACGTCACGCCCGCGCTGATCGCTAGGCTGCGGCGCTTCGGTGACGAGAAGACCGCGGCGGTGCTCGAGGTGATCCTGCGCGACGAGATCGGACACGTCGAGATCGGCTCGCGCTGGTTCCACCATCTGTGCGAGGAGCGCGGGCTGGATGCGGTGACCGCGTTCGCCGATGCGCTGCGCAGGCACTTTCGCGGCAGCATCAAGCCGCCGGTCTCGCGTGACCTGCGCCGGCGCGCCGGCTTCACCGAACAAGAGCTCGCCCTGCTCGACGACCTCTCGCAGAAGTAAAAGGTATAAGGGGACAGTCCCCTTATACTCCAGAAGTAAAAGGTATAAGGGGACTGTCCCCTTATACGCCGCCGAGGAAGGGGCGGAGGTGGTCGATGATGAAGGTGGTGCGCTGCTCGCGGCCTTCCATCTTGAGGTGGTAGACCCAGTCCCAGAACAGGCCCACCGGCATGAGGCTCTCGCGCGGGGTGGCAAGGATGGTTGCCGGGACGTTGTCACGCAAGGCCTGGTGGACCTTCTCCATCACCTCTTCGTTCTGGGCCAGATGCGAGTCGGGCACGGCCGGGAAAAGGATCGCCACGCGCGCGCCGCGCTCGGCGGCCTTCTGGGCGAACTCCCGCAGCCCCGTGATCGCTTCCTGGTCGACCGGACCCTGCTCGCTCTTGCTTCGGAACATCGGCATCGCCGCGACGTCCGTGCCCGGCACGCCGGCATGCGCCATGAGGTCGCCATACGCGTTGAACGCGCGGCGGCAGTAGACGCACTTCGGATCGGGGTTCTGCACGAGCTGGGCGAGCATGCGGTTGGCCTTGTTCTTGACGTACGTGGGCAGCGCACGCACCACCCCGATCCACTGCTCCAGCGAGCCGATCGTGGCGATCCCCTGCGGAAACGCTTCGAGCGCCTCGAGCAGCTCTTCCTCGCCATTGTAGAGGCCGCGCAGGAGCTGGTACTCGGGCGAGATCACGACGACGTCGCCAGGCCCGAGCCGCGGCAGCACCGAGTACAGCATGAAGCGCAGCCCCGCGTAGATGCCCAGGCCCATGTTGACCACCGGCATCCTGAGCTCGCGCTCGATGCGCGGACTGTCCAGCGCGAAGGAGAGATTCGATCCACCGACAAAGACCAGCTTGGGCGAGCCCAGGCTGGCAAGTCGCGCCTGCTTGTCGATGACGGCCGACAGGTAGCTGTTCTTGGTGGTGGGCGCGACGAGGATGGCGGCGTATCCGATCACGACGAGCACGCCCATCGCCAGCACGCGGCGCATGAACGATCGCAGCTCGGCCATTCTCATGGAGCGGAATCGTGTCGGTTCCATCGCGCCGGCGTCCTCAGAACTGGAAGTAGATGAACTTGCCGCCGCCGGTCTTGCCCAGCAGCAGCACGCACATGACCACGCCGTAATAGAGCGACCATCGCGCCCAGGTCGGGAGCTCGGCGATGACCGGACGCAGCGGCGTGCGGCTCTGCAGCCAGTCGACGATCAGCAGGATCGCGATGGCCACCAGGACCAGCGTCATCTCGTAGGTGCCGAGGCCCAGCGAGATCCCCGCAGAAAGGTCCCAGCCGCGGAACATGTGCGTGATGACGTAGAGGGCATCCTCGAAGGTCGCGGCCCGGAAGAAGATCCACGCAAAGTCCACCAGCGCGAACGTGATCAGGAGCTGCAGCGCGTAGCGAAGCCGCGGCATCGCCGCCAGGCCGTTTCGTTGCGCCCATGCCTCGCGCGCATCCCTGGTGGCCACACCGACGACCAGGTAGAGCCCGTGCAGCGCGCCCCAGATGACGAACGTCCAGCTGGCGCCATGCCACAGTCCACTCAGGACGAAGACCACGAACAGGTTGAGATAGCGCCGCCAGGCGGAGACCCGGTTGCCGCCGAGCGAAATGTAGACGTAGTCGCGAAACCAGGTCGACAGCGAGATGTGCCAGCGCCGCCAGAACTCCTGGGTACTGGCCGCCAGGTAGGGCTGGCGGAAGTTGACCATCATCTCGTAGCCGAGGATCTGCGCGGTGCCGATGGCGATGTCGGTGTAGCCCGAGAAGTCGCAGTAGACCTGAAACGCATACAGGACCGTGGCCACGAAGATCGGAAGGCCGCCGACGCCGGTGGGATCGTCGTAGACCTGGTCGACGTAGACGCCGAGCCGGTCGGCGATGACCATCTTCTTGAAGAAGCCCCACGCCATCAGCTGCATGCCCGCCACGATCCGCTCCGAATCGAAGTAGGACGGGCGCAGGAACTGCGGCAGCAGGTGTGTGGAGCGATTGATCGGTCCCGAAAGGATCTGCGGAAAAAACGAGACGAAAAGGGCGTAGCGCACGACGTCGCGCTCGGCGGGACGCACGCCGCGATAGACGTCGATCGTGTAGCCGAGCGACTGGAACGTGTAGAACGAGATGCCGACCGGCAACAGCAGGCTCAGCTCGGGCACCTGCACCTGCACGCCGAGCGCGCGCAGCAGCGCCTCGCCGCTTTGTCCGAACAGGTTGAAGTACTTGAAGACGAAGAGCGCGCCGAGGTTGCCGATGGCGCTGGCCGTGACCCACGCCTTGCGCGCGGCGGGCGAGGAAGCACGCTCGATCGCGATGGCGCTGCCGTAGGAGATGGCCGTGGCCAGCACCAGCAGCAGGACGTAGGCGGGCTTCCACGCGGCATAGAAGCCGTAGCTGAGCAGCAGCAGGTAGAGGTTTCTCCAGCGCGCCGGCAGCGCAAAGAGCACCGCTGCCGCCGCCGGCAGGAAGATCAGGAACTGGAGCGAGGTGAAGAGCACCGCGCAGGCCCGCTCAGACCCGGCCGATCAGAGTCTCGGCGGCGCGACGGACGTAATCGAGAAACGCCTCTTTCGTCGGCGAGGCCGACAGCAGGATCAGGCGGTCCACGCCGAGGTCGGCGTAGGCGCGCGCAGTATCGGGATCGGGCAGACCGGCGGGCGGGGTGATGCTGATCTCGAGGCGCCCCAGCCCCTCGTCGCGCTGTCGCCGGCCTTCCTCCATGCGAATGCCCTCGATGGCCTTGCGCGTCGTCTCCACGTCCATTGCAAAGCCGTACCAGCCCTGCGCGACCTCGACGGCCCTGCGGAAGGCAGCCGCCGTGTGTCCGCCGAAGACGATGGGCGGATGCGGCTTCTGCACGGGCCGCGGCTGCGCGTCCACGCCGCAGAAGCTGGCGAAGCGTCCGTCGTAGGCGGGTCTGTCCATCGACCAGATCGCCTGCATCGCCCGCAGATAGTCCATGGTCCGGGCGCCCTTGTCGTCGAAGGGAATGCCGAGCGCGCGAAACTCCGGCTCCAGGTAACCGATGCCGACGCCGAAGAGGAGCCGGCCGCCACTGACGACGTCGACACTGGCCAGCTCCTTGGCCAGCACGAGCGGATTGCGCTGCGGCAGGATGATGATGCCGGTGCCGAGCAGGACGCGACTGGTGTGCTGGGAGACCATGGCCAGCGCCACGGCCGGATCGAGAAACGGAACCTGCGCCGGAACGGGAGACGGCGGAACCTGCGGATCGGGCAGCACCACGTGCTCGCCAGTCCACAGCGACTCGAAGCCGGCGACTTCGGCCGCTCGTGCGACGGCGGCAGCGGTGGCGGGATCGGCACACGCGCCGAAGTTGATGCCGAAGAGTCCGTACTTCATGGCTTCCTATACAAAGGGCGTGGGTGCAGAGGAACCAGGTAGCGTCTCGCATGAGGCGCCCTGGCGGGAATCCGCTGCACGCGTACAATCCGCCGGCCCTACGGAGAACGCCGATGCCTGCCTCATCGAACAAGCTCGATCACGTCGCGTGCGGCGTCGCTTCCATTGCCGAGGTGGCGCCGTACCTGGAGGGTGTGCTCGGCGCTCGACCTTACCGCGGCGGGCCCAACGCGGAGTTCAACGGCCGCCAGTGGTCCTTCGCCAACGGCGCGCTGCTCGAGATCATCGAGCCTGCCGGCGAGACCAGCTTCGTCCAGCGATTCCTGGCCATGCGCGGCGCGGGCATCCATCACGTCACGTTCAAGGTCCCCGACATCCACCAGGCGCGCGACCGCGCCCGGCTCGCCGGCTTCGAGGTCGTCGGCTTCGACGATCGCTGGCCGAGCTGGAAGGAATGTTTCCTCCATCCCAGGCAGGCACAGGGCATCGTCGTCCAGTTCGCCGAGAATCATCCGGAGCTGAGCAGCGAGGACACGTGGGGAGCCTTTGCGCCGGTCGTCGCATCACCGGCGGAGCCGGCGGTCTCGCTGCTCGGCGTGCGGCTCGCCAGTCGCGACCTCGGCCGTGCGCGCGCGCAGTGGCACGACCTGATCGGCGCCGGCATTGCCGACGAGAGCCCGCGCGAGCTGACGCTGCGGTGGGAAGGATGCCCGCTGCACCTTCACGTCGTCCTCGATCGGGATGCGCCCGAAGGACCGCTCGGCTTGGAGGTGGGAGTGCCAGCCGGGTTCTCGCGAACGCTTTCGACTTGCTCGCCCCTCGGCGCCCGGCTGTTCTGATTCTCTTCGCGTCCGCCGCCGTGTCTGCGGCGCGGCGCCCGGTTCCTCCGGCTCGGCCGATGGGCGGCATGGCCGCGACGCTCTGCGGCTCGCGGAACCGCGAGCGAGGCTCGGAAAGCAGCGAGGCCGGCTCCTTTCGGAGTCGGCCTCGCTGGTTCTGCCGGGCTTGCGCCGCGGCGTTATCGTTTCCGGATCAGAACCCGGTGAACGGGATGTACGTGAAGGTCACCGAGTCGCCGACCTGAACCTTCCTGTCGTCGCCCAGAGCCTGACCGCCCCAGACCGTGTTCTGCTTCAGGATGACCGTCGCGTTCGGGCACAGGATGGTGCCTGCGCCGACGCTGTTGTCACCGATCTCGCAGCGACCGCCGAGGGCGTGGAACAGGACGTTGTCCGCCGTCAGGCCGTCGGTCAGGTTGATCGTCGTCCTCAGATCCGTGTTCAGCTGGTTCAGGATGTCGAAGATGTAGACCGTGTTCGGGTCACCGCCACCGCTGATGTTGATGGTCACATCGTTGCCGGCGACCAGCCTGGTGATGTCGACGACGTTGAGGCCGCCCACCACGGTCGGAGTGATGTTGTAGGTCGACCCCGAGCTCAGGTCGATGACGCCCAGCGTCTGCGTAGCCGGCAGAGCAACGATGGCCGCGGAGGCCGCGTTGATGTCCAGCTGCGCAGCAAAGCAGTCGTCGATGAGTTCGTGGTTGCCGGTGGTGTCGTAGACGCCGCCGTTCGACTTCATCACGATCACGCCGGCCGGCACCGAGCTGGTGCCACCGGGCAGGCCGGGCAGCGTGGTCCCGTTGGCGCCCTTGACGCTCGCGTTGTTGGTCGCGATGTCCAAGGCCACGAACGAGTCGGCGAAGAAGACGAGGTCATCGTTGACCGGACTCGTGCTGACCACGTTGCCGTTGATCGTCACGCTGGTTCCGATGTCGGCGTTGTCCACGCAGATGTCGCCGGTGTTCGTCGAGTGGTCGATGATCCTGGCCTTGCTGCCGTCGGAGACGCCCGACACCACCAGCCAGTCGCAGGCATCGCCGGTGATGAACTGGCTGTCGGGCTCGCAGACGCCGCCGTCACACGCGTAGGTCTTGACGCAGACGTCGACGTCCTCGTCCGGCGTGCAGGCGCCCTCGTCGTTGTCCGGCATGCTGATGCAGCTTCCTGCACCGTTGCAGGTGTTGCTGTTGCACTCCTCGTCGCCGGTGCCCTGACCGGTACAGGTGGTGCCGGGGCCGTCGAAGAGGCAGTTGCTGTTGCAGCAATCGCCGTTGGCGGTGTTGCCGTCGTCGCAGGTCTCGACCGTGTCGTTGACGATGCCGTCGCCGCAGAACTCGATCACGCAGACCGCACTGCAGCCGTCGCCCGACATGGTGTCGCCGTCGTCGCACTGCTCGACGCCGGCCTGGACGATACCGTCACCGCACTCGGCGATGTCGCACACTGCCGTGCATGCATCGGTATTGACCGTGTTGCCGTCGTCGCATTCCTCGACACCGGCCTGGACGATGCCGTCGCCGCACTCGGCGATGTCGCACGCTGCCGTGCAGGCGTCGGTGTTGACCGTGTTGCCGTCGTCGCATTCCTCGACGCCGGTCTGGACGATGCCGTCGCCGCACTCCGCGATCGTGCACGCGTTCGTACATGCATCGGTATCGACGGTGTTGCCGTCGTCGCACTCGTCGACGCCCGCCTGGACGATGCCGTCGCCGCACTCGGCGGTCGTGCACGCGTTCGTGCAGGTGTCCGTGTTGATGCCGTTGCCGTCGTCACACTCCTCGAAGCCCGCGCGGACCACGCCGTCACCGCACTCGGCGACCATGCAGTTGTTCAGGCAGAAGTCGGTGTTGACGCTGTTGCCGTCGTCGCACTCTTCGACGCTGGTCTGGACGAAGCCGTCACCGCACTCGGCCGTCTGGCACGTGTTGGTGCAGGCGTCCAGGTTGCTGTTGTTGCCGTCGTCGCATTCCTCGACACCGGCCTGCGTGAAGCCGTCGCCGCACTCGGCGGTCTGGCAGGTGTTCAGGCATCCATCGGTGTTGCTGAGGTTGTCGTCGTCGCACTCCTCACCCGGGCCGACGATGCCGTCGCCGCACTCGGCGTTCTGACACGTGTTGGTGCAGGCGTCGGTGTTCACCGTGTTGGCGTCGTCGCATTCCTCGTTGTTGCCCGGCTGGACGAAACCGTCGCCGCAGTCCGCCAGATCGCAGACGTTGGTGCAGGCATCCGTGTTGCTGGTGTTGGCGTCGTCGCATTCCTCGACACCGGCCTGCGTGATGCCGTCGCCGCACTCGGCGTTCTGACACGCGTTGGTGCAGGCGTCGGTATCCACCGTGTTGGCGTCGTCGCATTCCTCGCCGTTGCCCGGCTGGACGAAGCCGTCGCCGCAGTCGGCCAGCGTGCACGCGTTCGTGCACGCATCGGCGTTGCTGGTGTTGGCGTCGTCGCACTGCTCGCCAGGACCGGTGAAGCCGTCGCCGCACTCGGCGTTCTGACACGCGTTGGTGCAGGCGTCGGTGTTGGACGTGTTGGCGTCGTCGCATTCCTCGCCGTTGCCCGGCTGGACGAAGCCGTCGCCGCAGTCCGCCAGC
>DASPNH010000188.1:0-3330 GCA_035626675.1 Binatia bacterium | reverse complement strand
CCTGGTGTCGTCGAACGTCATCGGGTCTGCGGCAAAGCCCGCCAGCTCGGAGAAGGCCCCGCCGTGAAGCGTGACCGTCGCCGGCGAATCGAGATTGATCGGCGCTGTCGTGATGTACGCGAAGTAGACGCGCGTGTGTTGGCCGATCGTCACGTTGATGCTCGGTGCGAGCGACCTGTCTGACATGAGAGTTCTCCCTTCTTCGAGATCCCCCGCCGCTTCGATAGATGCCCTCCGTGAGAAGTGCCGAGACCGAGTCAAGGCCGCGCAGCGGCGAGCGCAGCGAGCGAAGCCTTGACGCGGGCGAGCACTTCCACAGAATCGAGATGTCGGAGCGGCGGGCATGTGCATCACCTCGCTGTCGGAGTGGCTCCGAGCACTCCGGCTTCGCGGAAGCTGTAGTACCGGTGCTCGTCACCGACGATCAGGTGGTCGAGCAACGGCATCTCGAGCACGTCTGCCGCGGCACACAGGCGCAGCGTCAGTCGTGCGTCGTCTGGGCTGGGTGTGGGATCGCCGCTCGGATGGTTGTGAACGACCATCAGTCCGGTCGTGCCGGGTGTGAGACACGCGGGCACGAAGACATCCGGCATCGAGACGGGCGTGCTCGCTCGTGTTCCGCGCGAGAGCACGTGCCAGGCAAGCAGCCGATTCTTCGTCGAGAGGCACGCGACACCGAAGACCTCGACGGGTTGATCGGCGATCAGCGGCGCGAGGACAACGGCGGCCGTGCGTGGGTCCTTGAGAACGACGGTAGGCACGTCGACGACGCGGCCGTCGCCGTCGCGCAACGGTCGATAGGCGTAGACGAGTTCTCGCACGCGGTGACCGCGTGGTGGAACCGAAGACGAGACAGACGGATTCACCATGGCTTCTCCTTTCAGCGCTGGTGCGTACGCGGCTCTGGGAGCGACGCACGCGTGATGTCGCGGCGGCGGTGTCCGCGGTCGCGAGTTGTGGGTGATTCGGAGGTGAAGGGCGCAGGACCGCCGCCAAGACGCGGCAGTCCGAGTCGCGCGGCCGTGCGCGACAAGTCCTGAGGACACCAGCTGTGTCTCAGGAGCAGCGCGATCGCGAGCAGGCGGGGGTACTCACTCATTGGCAGCTGGGCCACACGCCCGACGAGCACGTCGAAGTCGTCGCTGATGTGGAGTTCTTCGAGCAGCGCGTGCAGCAGCCCGCGCGACAACGTGAGACCGTTCGCCGCTTCGGCTAACGTGCGAAGGTCATCGAGACGGCCGTGTCGTCGCCAGTCGTGAACCTGGTTGATGTCGATCAACCCGGCCGCTGACTGTGGGCTCGTGCTTCGTCGGCGTGTGGATCCGTCGCGCATGGCAGACACCTCCGGCAGAGCGCCCGGCTCTGGGAGCGAAGGCGGCCACCTGCGCGACGGAGGTCGCGAGGGGCGGGTGAAGGACGTGGCGTGTGCCGACGCCCCTTGTGCGTGGAAGGAGCCGCGGGGCTGCGCCCGAGCGGCGAATGACCGGTCTAGTGGACCGTGGTCAGGAGGCGGCTGGCGGCACGATCGAGGGCGAAACGTCCATCCTGCCAGGGCGTGCGTTGACTCAAACGCGTGAGCCCCTGCACGTAGCCCCAGACCGAACGGGGATTCGTCTCGAACGCTTCTGCGAGCGTGTACGCCTCGGCGGCCTGCTTCTGCGACAGCTCGAGTCGCTGAACGGCCGTATCAACGACCGCGTCACGGGTCGGCCCGAGCTCCTGGGACGTGGCCCGCAGGAGAACGAGGCGATCGTGCGCGGGGTCGGCGTCGAGCGCAGCCCGGACACTGTCGAGCGATGCGGTCCAAGCCTCTTGAATCGACGCACCCACGTGTCGGCGCCGGAAGCCGACGACGTGCTGAAAGCCCCAGATGATGTGGTTGCCGCACACGGCGCGGAACAGGAACACATCCAGGGTCAGGGCGGCGGCACCGACGTCGCTGTTCCGGAGAATGAATCCGCGGAACAAGCCAGCATGCGACGCGTCGGTCGGGTCGTCGAGATCGCGGTTGCCGTCCACGAGGAACAGAAACATGTCTCGGTCTCCCAGGTAAGCGCCGGACGGAATTCGTTCGGCGCCGTACACGCCGTCCTTGTATGCGAGCGGTAGGGACCAAGCCGGATGCTGGGCCACGAGGTCGAGCACCCGGCCGGCCAGCTCGTCGTGGTGGACCCGCGCGTACCTCGGAGAGGTGACGGCGTGGACGGTCCAGGGTTCGTCGCGGTCGACGAGGAGCTGGTGCTGCTCGCGACGTTGACGACGCAGCCCGTAGTTGATCGCATCGGATGCAATCGCGGCGGGCAGCGTTCGGAGGTATTTCGGCGGCGCGGCGGCTATGCCGGCGAGCTGCTCGAAGCTCCAGTGCGTGAGGGCGGCTTGGCGACCCGACGTGTCGCGTAACGCGAGCGCGTCGGACGCCACCGCTTCGGTCCTGAGTGCGAGGGTCTTGATGGTGCGCTCTTCGGTGCGGAGGCGACGTGCGCGCGCCGCATCGTAGAGGGCCTGAACGCTGGCGTACCGTTCGTCGGGGGGGCGCGATGCCCATTCCCGGTGAGCCGTGTACGCGTTGACAGCAGACACACCTGTCCCGTTCATTGGAGTGCTCCTTTCTGCGTGCCCTGAGGGCGACGAGGTGGAACGAAGCCTCACGTCGGGCGACGTGAGGGGGTGGCCAGGACGGCCACAGCGAGAGATGCTCGAAATTTACGCCTGTCGGTCAGGCGTGTCAAACAGCCGACTATTTCTTTCGCTTCGGCCTACGGCTCGCGGCTGCAGTAGCAACGTCTTTCGTCTCAGCTGCGACTTCCGCCAGTACGTCGGCCTGATCCTCTATAGCCGCGCGCTTGCGTTGAACAGCATCGTCGAACTTGTCGTAGTCGCCCGTCTTCAAAGCCGACATGCCGTCCCTGTGCGCTGCGTCAAATCGACTCTTGATTTCCTTGGCACGCTCACGACCTTTAGCCATGATGTCAATCGTCATCGTAGTGCGCCAGTAACGATTGAGCAAACAGAAGGCGATCGCAACCGCCTCGTTCCGGCTACGTTGCCGCCACTGCTTCAGCCGAAGAGACCAACGCGTATTCCCGCCGCAGCGTGAACGGCCCGTGCTTCATAATCACAAGGATTCCATGCTGAATGACAGGCGGCGGCGCGGAATCGCCCTTCAACGAGATGCGGTGCACGCGCAAGTGCACCGTCGCCTCGGGCATGAGGGCCCTAAACGCCTTGACCACCATCCACTGCTCCGCGCTCGCCATCTTGGAGTGCTCACTCGTGACCACCAGGTCGCCGGGCGCGATGGGTTCGCTGGCGCGGCCGACGCTCGCGAGC
>DASPNH010000187.1:0-29189 GCA_035626675.1 Binatia bacterium | reverse complement strand
CCGATGCGCCAGCCCGTCATCGCGTACGTCTTGGAGACCGAGTTGCACACGATGGCACGCTCGCGAAGCGCGGGCTCCATCGCCACCATGTGGCGGGGACGCGTGCCGTCGTAGCGGATGTTCTCGTAGACGTCGTCCGCGATAACCCAGCACGACGGATGCGCAGCCAGCACGCGTCCGAGCTCGGCCATCTGCGCCTCGGAATAGGTGGCGCCGGTGGGATTGGACGGGCTGTTCAGGATGACGAGCTTCGTCTTTGGCGTCAGCGCCGCTTCCAGCTCGGCGGCAGTCAGAAGGAAGCCGTTGGCCTCGCTGGCCATGACGAACCTGGGAACGCCGCCGGAGAGCGCGGCCATGTCGGGGTAGCTGACCCAGTACGGCCCGGGAATCAGCACCTCGTCGCCCTCGTCGAGCACGGCCTGCATCGCGTTGTAGAGCGAGTGCTTGCCGCCGCAGCTCGCGATGACCTCCGCGTCCGAGTAGGTCAGCCCGTTGTCGCGCTCGAGCTTGGTGCGAATGGCCTGCTTGAGCTGCGGCGTGCCGCCGACCGCCGTGTAGCGGAACTCGCCGCGGCGGATCGCATCGTGCGCTTCCTCGCAGACGTGTTCCCAGGTCGGAAAGTCGGGCTCGCCGGCGGCGAAACCGACGACCTTGACGCCCTTCTGCTGCAGCTCGAGCACCTTGCCGGTCATGGCAAGGGTCGAGGAGGGCTTCACACGCGATAGTCGGGACGAGAGGCTGGGCATCACTGATCTCTTCCAAGCTTGCCGAGCAGCCGTATCTCGACTGCATCGGGAACCAATCCATGGACGTTGCCACCCAGGGTGGCCACTTCCTTGACCAGGCGCGAGCTCGTGTAGAAGTGCGCCTCGTCAGCCATCAGGAACACCGTCTCGATATCCGGTGCCAGATGCCGGTTCATCATCGTCATCTGGAACTCGTACTCGAAGTCGGCCACCGCGCGCAGGCCGCGGATGATGGTGCCGGCACCGATGGCGCGGCAGTAGTCGATGAGCAGGCCGTGGAAGGCGTCGACCGAGACGCGGCCGGAGAACTCCTCACAGGTCTGGTTGATGATGTCGACGCGCTCGGCCGGCGTGAACAGACCCGAGGGCTTTTCCTGGTTGTAGGCGACGGCGACGCGGACCTCGTCGAAAACCGTCAGGCCGCGCCGCACGATGTCGAGATGACCGTTGGTCATCGGATCGAAGGAGCCCGGGTAGACGGCAAACCTGGAGTTCATCATGACGTAAGCCTCCCGCTACCTGTCTGCCTGCTCCGCGCCCGATGTGCCGCCGCATTCGTAGAGCAGCAGCCTGGTGTCGCCGTACACGTCCTGGCGCCGCCGCGCCAGGGATCCGATCCGCTCTGGCGCGCTCTGGCGCTTTCCGACCTCGGCCACCGCCCAGCCGCCCTCGATCAGCAGGTGCAGCGAATCGATCAGTCGCAGGGTCTCCTGCGCCATGTCGCTCGCGTAGGGCGGATCGAGCAGCACGCCCGCAAAGCGTGCCCCGCTGCGCGCCTGCGCGCTCAAGGCCTCGCGGAAATCCGCGGCCACGACCTGGATGCGCTCCTTCAGGCCGAGTGCATCGAGGTTGCGTCGCAGGGCGGCCAGCGCGTTGCGATCACTCTCGATGCAGACGGCGCCGGTCGCACCGCGACTGACCGCCTCGATCGCGAGCGCTCCGGTGCCTGCAAAGACGTCCAGCACCATGCCAGCGGCCAGATCGTAGCGGCTGTCGAGCCGGCTGAAGAGCGCTTCTCGCACCCGATCCGTCGTCGGTCGCGTGTGATGCCCCTGGGCGGCCACGAGGCGCCGTCCGCCGAGCGTGCCACCGATGACTCTCATCGTCGCAGTCCGCCGAAACCGGCGGCGTTATATCCGATGGATGCCTGCGGGCAAAACCGGACGATCTGCATCTTTACTGGGCATTTCGACTGCTTTACGGTCGCGGGCGTGAACGCTGCGCTCGTGCCGGTACGCTCCATTGCCGGAGCCAAGCAGAGGCTCGCCTCGTGCCTGGACCTCGCGCGCCGCGAGATGCTGGCGCTGGCGATGCTCGAGGACATGCTGTCCTCGCTCGCTTCGGCCGAAAGCGTGGACCGGATCGTGGTCGTCAGCTCCGATGCCAGCCTGCTCGATCATGCCAGGCGCTGCGGCGCTGAAGCTCTGGAGGAAGGAGCGGCGCGCGGCCTGAACGGCGCGGTAGCCATGGCGGCGGCGGAGCTGGAGTCGCAGGGCGTGCGGCGCCTGCTCACCATTCCCGGAGACGTGCCGCTGATCGATCCGCTCGAGGTCGACGGCCTGTTCGCGACCAATCCCTCGATCTATCCCGTCGTGGCGGCGCCCTCCTCGACGGCCACCGGCACCAACGCGCTTCTGACCAGCCCGCCCACCGTCATCGACTTCTGTTTCGAGGGCGAGAGCCTGGCCGCCTACCGTCGCACCTGCCGCCAGGCGCACGTGGAGATGCTCATCCTTTGCCTGGACAGTTTCGCCATCGACGTCGATACGCCGGCGGACCTGCTGTCGCTGCCGAAGAGCGGCGGGCGCACCTGCGACCTGGTCGAGGAGTGGCGCGAGACCATCGCGCGCTTTGCCGGCGAGCGCGACAGCGCCTAGGCAGTCTTACCGGACTCAGGCCGGTTCACGTCCGATCGTTCGTCCCACCGCGCATTTCACGGTAGCGGCGGCCGCCATGCCGTCGAACATCGCGGCCGCCGCTGCGATCGTGCAAATGCCCGTCTAGATGTCCGGTACGCAGACGCTCGGCTGGCCCACGCAGGTGAACCCGGGCTCCTCCGCGCACTGGGCACTGCAGCCGTCGCCATTGTCCGCCGGCGGAGCGTCGTCGCATTCCTCGCCGGCCACGATGATGCCATCACCGCAGACGGAAGAGCAGACACTCGGGCTGCCGGTGCAGTCGAAACCGATCTCTTCGGTGCATTCGGACGAGCAGCCGTCGCCGCTCTCGGCCGGTGGTGCGTCGTCGCACGCTTCGTCGCCTTCGACCTGACTGTTGCCGCACACCGCACCGATCAGCGTCGTCGTCGTCTCCGGTACCGTGGTGGTAGTGGCGATGGCGGTCTCCGAAGGTACGCACACACGCTTGACCTTGAACCCGCTGATCGTGCGCGTGCCGAACTGGTCGGAGACGTGCATGTCATTCAGCGTCGCCTTGGGGCACTTCAGCTTGTAGCAGAGGAAGCCATTGGTCAGCCGCTGCCCGTCGACGTCGTTGACCGGGTTCGGAGGCTCGACCAGCGTCTTGACCGCGGGCGTGCAGAACTCCTTGCTCTTGGTCTTGACCGTGCAGCCCGAGGCCTCGGGAAGGCCACCGGCGTCCGGCGACATGTTCAGCGTGAAGATCAGCTTGTCGTTCGAATCCTTGATCTTGTAGCAGTGCAGATGGTCCGGTGCGGTGATTCCGGCCGTCGCCACACCTGTGAACGCAAGAATCGTGGTCAGCGCGATCGTGAGTTTCATGAACCCTCCTGCCGACGTGCGGCACTCGTTTATACGGCGCAGCATGCAGCGGAGCGACGGCGTGGCCGCGCAAGCGGGTGACGCTACGAGCTATTTTACTCGCGTGAGGGTGTAACCGGCGGCAACCGCGCCCGTTCCTGCCACGCACTGAACGATGAAGTGCGTCGCCGCGATGGCGAGCTCTCCCCGGCGCAGCAGCTCGAAAGCTTCCAGACCGAAAGCCGAGAAGGTCGTGTAGCCGCCGAGAATGCCGACGATCAGGAACGCGCGAGTCTCGGCCGTCAGGAGCGCTCGCGATTCGCCGGCGCCGGCGATCGCACCGATCAGGAAGCAGCCCGACACGTTGACGACCAGTGTGCCCATCGGCAGCACGTGCGACCACGAGCGCGCGACGAGCGCTGCGACCAGATAGCGGGCGACGGCACCGATGGCCCCGCCGGCGGCGACATAGAGGGCGAGTGGCATGTGGCCACGACTACGCTGCGCAGCGGCTCGAGGCGAGCGCGGCGGCTGCAGATCAGGGCAGCAAACGTGCCGCGCGCTCCCTCGTTGTTCGAGACCGCCGAAACATACCATCACTGGCATCGCCGGGCATGGCCTCCAGGCGCTAGCTTGCCCCGGCCATGCCGAGGTATAGGTTCAGGAGGTCATGTCGATGGCGACCGCATTCGTGTCGGCCCGGCGGTTCACGCAGGCCGAGTTCTACGACTGGATCAAGCACGAATCCGGCTATCTGCCAGGCCACTACGAGCTGGTCGACGGTCACATCGTCGTGACGCCACCGGCCAGGCCGCGACATGGATCTCTTCAGGCAGAGCTGACATCTCTGCTCCATCAGCACGTCAAGACGCGCCGCCTCGGCAAGGTTCTCAACAGCGGCTATGACCTTCCTTCAGGCGATACGTTGGAACCGGACGTTTCGTTCATCGCGGCAGACAAGGTGACCAGGACGATCTTCGACGACGACGAGAAAGGATTCTGCCGGATCGTGCCCGATCTCGCGGTCGAGATCCTGTCGCGGAGCACCGTGCATCTGGACCGAAACCGGAAGAAGGCCATCTACGCTCGCAATGGCCTACGCGAATACTGGATCGTCGATCATCGCAGGCGCAGCATCACCGTGTTTCTTCTTGGAGCCACCGGCTACGACGAGTCCAGCGTCGTCACCGCCGGCCGCATCCCCTCGCGCGTGCTGCCCGACCTCGTTGCCACGGTCGAGGAGATCTTCTCCAGCCTCGACTGACGCAGGCTTTAGGGGGGACGGTCCCCTCGAGCCGTTCAAGGGGACTGTCCCCTTAAAGACGTCAGTGCTACGTGGGACACGAGACCTGCACGCCAGAGGCTCTTCATGTCGCAACCGAGCCGAGCATCCTCCAGCACCACGTCCGCGCCGCTCTCTTCCGAAGAGCTGCGCCTCATCCACGCCTGGTGGCGGGCCGCCAACTATCTGTCGGTCGGCCAGATCTATCTCTTCGACAATCCGCTGCTGCGCGAGCCGCTGCAGGCACGCCACATCAAGCCGCGGCTGCTCGGGCACTGGGGAACCACGCCGGGCCTGAGCTTCCTGTACGCGCACCTGAACCGCGTCATCCGCAAGCACGACCTCGACGTGCTGTACGTTTGCGGGCCCGGGCACGGTGGTCCCGCCATGGTGTCGTGCGCGTACCTGGAAGGGACCTACAGCGAGGTCTATCCGAACGTCACGCGCGACGAGCCCGGCCTGAAGAGGCTGTTCACGCAGTTCTCGTTCCCCGGCGGCATCCCGAGCCACGCAGCTCCCGAAACGCCGGGGTCCATGCATGAAGGCGGCGAGCTGGGCTATGCGCTCTCGCACGCGCACGGTGCGGCCTTCGACAACCCCGACCTCATCGTCGCGTGCGTGATCGGCGACGGCGAGGCCGAGACCGGGCCGCTGGCGACCAGCTGGCACTCGAACAAGTTCCTCAACCCCGCGCGGGACGGTGCGGTCCTGCCGATCCTGCATCTGAACGGCTACAAGATCGCCAACCCCACCGTCCTTGCGCGCATTCCGCACGAGGAGCTCGACGCGCTGATGCGCGGCTACGGGTACCGCCCCTGGTTCGTCGAAGGCAGCGACCCCGAGCAGATGCACCAGAAGATGGCCGCGGCGATGGACGAGGTGGTGACCGAGATCCGCCGCATCCAGCAGCAGGCACGCATCAGCGGCGCCGGCGCCCGGCCGCAGTGGCCGATGATCGTGCTGCGCTCACCCAAAGGCTGGACCGGCCCCAAGCAGGTCGACGGCAAGCAGACCGAGGATTCGTGGCGCTCCCACCAGGTGCCGATGAGCGAGATGTCCGACGAGGGCCACATCCGCATCCTGGAGGAATGGCTGCAGAGCTACCGTCCCTCAGAGCTGTTCGACGAGCGCGGCACGCTGAGACCGGAGCTCGCAAATCTCGCGCCACAGGGCAGCCGCAGGATGAGCGCCAATCCCCACGCCAACGGCGGCGAGCTGCTGCGCGACCTCGAGCTGCCGGACTTCCGCGCCTACGCGGTCGAGGTGGATCTACCCGGAGCGGCCGACGCCGAGGCCACGCGCGTGATGGGCAAGTACCTGCGCGACGTCATGCGCGACAACCTGGACACGGCCAATTTCCGTCTCTTCAGTCCCGACGAGAACAATTCGAACCGGTGGAACGACGTGCTGGACGTGACCTCCCGGGCGTGGATGGCCCAGACCATCGACGGCGACGTCGGGCTGTCGCCGGACGGGCGCGTCATGGAGATGCTGTCCGAGCATCAGTGCCAGGGCTGGCTCGAGGGCTATCTGCTGACGGGCCGGCACGGGTTCTTCTCGTCGTACGAGGCATTCGTCCACATCGTCGACTCGATGTTCAATCAGCATGCCAAATGGCTCGAGGCCTGCAGCAGGATCGAGTGGCGCCGGCCGGTCGCGTCCTTCAACTATCTGCTCAGCTCGCACGTGTGGCGCCAGGATCACAACGGCTTCACCCATCAGGACCCGGGGTTCCTCGACATCGTCGTCAACAAGAAGTGCCACGTCGTGCGCGTCTACCTTCCGCCCGACGCCAACACGCTGCTGTACGTCACCGAGCGCTGCCTGCGAAGCCGCGACCGCATCAACGTGGTGGTGGCGGGCAAGCAGCCGGCGCCGCAGTGGCTGTCGATGGATCAGGCGGTCAAGCATTGCAGCACCGGCATCGGGATCTGGGAGTGGGCGAGCACCGATCGCGGCTCCGAGCCGGACCTCGTGCTGGCGTGCGCGGGCGACGTACCGACGCTGGAGACGCTGGCAGCTGCCGATCTGCTGCGAGCGCTGTGTCCGGAGCTCAAGGTGCGCGTGGTCAACGTCGTCAACCTGATGAAGCTGCAGCCGCCGCACGAGCATCCCGACGGCCTGACCGACGACGAGTTCGACCTGCTCTTTACCACGGACAAGCCCATCATTTTCGCTTTTCACGGCTACCCGTGGCTGATCCATCGCCTGACCTACCGCCGCACCAACCACGCCAACCTGCACGTGCGCGGCTACAAGGAAGAGGGCACGACCACCACGCCCTTCGACATGGTCGTCCTCAACGACATGGACCGCTTCCATCTGGTCGGCGACGTCTTCCATCGCCTGCCCGCTCTCGGCGCGCGCGCCGCCTACATGCACCAGGCCATTCGCGACAAGCTCATCGACCACAAGAACCACATCACCCGTCATGGCGACGACATGCCCGAGGTGCGCGATTGGCGCTGGGGCGACTACGCATCGGGCCGCGTCACGTTCGGCAGCGGTGGCGGTGGCGGCAAGGGAACGCCGACGACAGGGAGCATCGAACGCAGCGGAGACGGTAGTGAGGACGCAAAGCCCGGCTCGCGCGAGGCCGCGGCGCACGGCTCGAGATCCTCGCCTGCCGGCACCGGAGTGCGCGACACGAGCGCGGACAACGAGTAGCGCACGTCGTGCAGGCAATCGTCGTCGTCAACGCGGGGTCTTCCAGTCTGAAGGTCGCCGTATACGGCTGCCAGGGGCCAGAACCGTCGCTGCTATCGCGATGCCGTGTGGAAACCGCGACGGCAGGGCAGGCCAGCTTTTCCGCATCGGGCGACTCCGCCACCGCCGATCTCTCGCCCAAGGAGGCTACTGACGGCAGCTTCGGCTACGTCGAGGACTGGCTGCGGCGCGAGCACCCCGGCCTTTCGATTGCCGCGTATGGCCATCGCGTCGTTCACGGCGGAGAGCGCTTTGCCGGACCGGTCCGTATCGACAAGGAGGTGCTGGCCGCTCTCCACGAGCTCGCCGAGCTTGCGCCGCTGCATCAGCCGCACAACCTCGCGGCCATTCGAGCCGTCGCTGAGCACAGTCCGCAGCTGCCGCAGGTCGCGTGCTTCGACACGGCCTTTCATCGCGGGCACGAGGAGGTGGTCGACCGCTTCGCGCTTCCGGAGAGATTCCATCGTGCCGGCATACGCCGCTACGGCTTCCACGGCTTGTCCTACGAGTCGATCGCGAGCTCGCTGCCACTCATCGCGCCGCGGATCGCCGCAGGCCGGGTCGTGGTCGCCCACCTCGGCAATGGCGCCTCGCTGTGTGCCATGCACGCCGGGCGAAGCGTCGATACGACCATGGGATTCTCCGCACTGGATGGCCTGATCATGGGAACGCGCTGCGGAACGCTGGATCCGGGCGTCCTGCTGCATCTGCTGACCGCGGGAGGAATGTCGACCGCAGAGCTCGAGGAGCTGCTCTACACGAAGTCCGGTCTGCTGGGCCTGTCCGGCTTCAGCTCCGACATGCGCGAGCTGCTGTCTTCGAGCCAGGCCGGCGCACGCCTGGCCGTGGACGCGTTCGTCCGCCGCATCCAGCGCGAGCTCGGCGCGATGGCAGCCGTTCTCGGCGGCATCGATGGCATCGTCTTCACCGGAGGCATCGGCGAGAACTCCGCCGAGATCCGCGCGCGGATCTGCCGAGGATGCTCGTGGCTGGGCCTCACGCTCGACGAAGATCGCAACGAGGGCGGCGGCCCATGCATCAGCAGCGACGGGTCGGCAGTGGCGGCCTGGGTCATCGGCACGGACGAGGAGTCCGTGATCGCCCGGCAAGTCATGAGAACACTTTCCGCGGAGAGCTGAGGCGTTCTCTCAAGCCGCGCGGTCGCAGCATTTCTTGAACTTCCTGCCGCTCCCGCACGGACACGGGTCGTTGCGACCGACCTTCGGAGAATCGCGTCGCATCGGCGCCTGCTCGGGCGCGGCGCCGTCACGAAAGAGCCATTTGCCGTCGACGCGCACGAACTGGCTGCACTCGTGGTGCGAGTGCATCTCGCCTTTGCGATCGCGGTAGCGTGCGATGAATTCGACCAGTCCCTCCTCGTCGTCCTTGCCGCCGGCCTGCGTGGCCACGATCTCCAGGCTCTGCCACTGCGACTCGGTCGCCCACTGCCTGGCCGTCTCCTCGTCGCCTTCGCGTTTGTTCTCCGGGTGGAGCGTCGACATCAGGTAGGGAACGTCCGCCCGGGTGTAGGCGGTGTAGCGCGAGCGCATCGTCTGCTCGGCCGTCTCGGGCTGGCGAGCGCCGGTAAGGAAGGGCTCGCAGCACTGCGCGAAATCGACATCGGAACCGCAGGGACACTTGGACACGGAAACCTCCAGACGTTTTTCGTGTGCTAGACGACGCGGGGGTGATTGAAAAGCCGCCGCTATCGCGCGCCGGGTGGCTTGCCGGAGGCGTCGACGACGAGCTCACCGTCCTCCTTGCGAAACTCGCCCCGCTGCGGGCTCGGAAGAATCTCCAGAACCTTCTCCGACGGACGAGCCAGCGTTGCGCCGAGCGGGGTAGAGACGATGGGCCGGTTGATGAGGATCGGCTGCTCGAGCATCAGGTCGATGAGCTGATCGTCCGACCATTTCGGGTCGTCGAGCTCGAGCTCGTCGTAGCTTGTTCCCTTGCGGCGCATCACCTCGCGCACCGGCAGGCCGATACGCGCGATCAGCGCGACCAGCTCCTCGCGCGATGGCGGGGTCTTCAGATACTCGATGACGGTCGGCTCGATGCCGGCATTACGGATGATTCCGAGGACGTTGCGCGACGTGCCGCAGGCGGGGTTGTGGTAGAGGATCACCTGGCCCATGGCGGCGAATTAGGGAGTGCGGGGAGCGGAAGCAAGGCTGCGCTACAACAGCTCGGCCGCGTCCGCATCGAGAAACCAGGTGCAGTCACGCAGCAGCCGTGCCGGCAGCTCGACGGGATCGGTGGCTTCGTCGAATGCTCGTGCCACCGCACCAGCCTTGCCGGTCCCGGTCGCGATCACTGCCACGCTGCGCGCTTCGGAAATGACGCGTGGGGTGATCGTCAGCCGGCGCGGCGGAGGCTTGGGACTGTCCACGACCGGCAGGACACGCCGCACTTTCTCGTGCGCGGCGGCCGAGGACGGGAAGATCGACGCGGTGTGCCCGTCCGCGCCGATGCCGAGGATGAGAAGGTCGATCGGCTCGGCGAGCAACGCTTCATATTCGCGTGCAGCGTCGTCGAGCGACTCCGCTTCGCCGCGCATACGTTGCACGCTCGCAGCGCGGATCCCCGCGGGCGCCAGCAACGCCGCTCGCGCCATCGCGTAGTTGCTGTCGGGATGGTCGGGCGCGACGGCGCGTTCGTCGGCGAAAAGGACGATCGGTCCTGCCGCGATCAGCCGCTCGCGAAACGGCGGTTTCGCCAGCAGGGCATAGAGATGCTCGGGCGTGCGGCCGCCCGACAGGCCGAGCCGAAAAACGCCGCGCGCCGCAAAGCTTTGCCGGCCGGCCTCCAGGACATGCTCCGCAGCGGCCCGAGCCAGCATGTCACCGTCATCGAAGATGTGGACGCCGGCTTTCATGGCATCACACCGCGTAGTCCGGACTTCGAGAGCCTCCAGGCACTCATCCGATGCGTGACGGGTGCCGCGTTCCCACGCACCGTCTCCTCCGTCACCGGTCGCGTTCGATGAGCTGCCGCGCGCGCGAAGGTCCCCAGGTTCCGGGGTCGTAGTTCGGGAAGTCCCGCGGCGGGTTGCGCTCGAAGTGCTGGATGATCGGCGTGATCCAGGTCCATGACGACTCGACCGCATCGCGCCGCGAGAACAACGTCGCGTCACCGCGCATCGCGTCCAGAAGCAGGCGCTCGTAGGCCTCGGCCGGCTCGCCGCCGAACGTCTCGACGTAGTCCATGTCCATGGCCACGGTCCCGATGGCCATCTCGTGGCCCGGGATCTTGGATTCGAAGCGCAGCGAGATGCCCTCGTTCGGCTGGATGCGCATGGTGAGCACGTTCGACTCTACCGACCTGCATTCGTCGCGGCTCCCGAACAGACGCAGTGGCACCGGCTGCAGATGCAGCGAGACCTCGGTGACGCGGCTGGGCAGCTTCTTGCCGGCGTGAAGGTAGAACGGCACGCCCTGCCAGCGCCAGTTGTCGACGAAGACGCGCAGCGCCGCGTAAGTCGGGGTGGTCGATGCCGGCGAGACGTTGGGCTCCTGCCGATACCCGCGGTACTGGCCGAGCACCACGTCCTGCTCGATCTGGTCCGCCGTCAGGTCGCGCAGCGCGTTCAGGACCTTGAGCTTCTCGGTACGGATGTCGTCGGCCGTTGCCGTGATCGGCGGCTCCATCGCGGTCAGCGCCAGCACCTCGAGCATGTGGTTCTGCACGATGTCGCGCAGGATGCCGGTCTGCTCGTAGAAGTGCCCTCGGCTGCCCACTCCGATCTCCTCGGCAGCGCAGATTTCGACGTACTGCACGTAGCGCCGGTTCCAGATCGGCTCGAAGATCGCGTTGGCGAAGCGCAGCACCAGGATGTTCTGCACCGTTTCCTTGCCGAGGTAGTGGTCGATGCGGAAGATCTGCGACTCGTCCAGCACCGTTGCCAGCATCGCGTTCAGATGGCGGGCCGACTCGAGGTCGCGTCCGAACGGTTTCTCGATGATGACGCGTGTCCACGGAGAGTGATGGGGCGGGCGCAGCATGCCGGCTTCGGAGAGGCGGTTCAGGATGCATTCGAACTCGGTGGGCGGCGTGGCCAGGTAGAACAGGCGGTTGCCCTGCAGGCCGCGCTCGTGGTCCAGGCGTTCCAGAGTCTCCGACAGACGCACGTACGTGGCAGGGTCGGCGAACTCGCCGGGCACGTACTCGAGCGAGTCGTCGAACCGCTCCCAGGTGGCAGTATCGAAGTTCTCGTCGCCGCGACGCTCGGCCACGGCCTGGTGCATGTCGCGCCGGAATTGCTCCGAGCTGGTCTGGCGACGGGCCACGCCGACGATCGCGAAATGCTCGCTCAGCGACCCGCCGGCGAAGAGCTGATGCATCGCCGGGATCAGCTTGCGGCGCGAGAGATCGCCGCTGGCGCCGAAGACCACCATCGCACACGAAGGGGCCTTCGGCTTGCGCTCGAGGTTCGGTGGAGTGGTGGCCGAGATGCGTGTGACCACGCTACTTGCTCTTGACCGCGTGACCGCCGAACTCGTTGCGAAGCGCCGCAAGCATGCGGTCGGCGAACGACTCGGGCTGGCGTGAGCGAAAGCGAGCGAACAACGCCATCGTCAGCACGGGCGCAGGCACGGCGAGGTCGACCGCCTCGTGCACGGTCCACCTTCCCTCTCCGGAGTCGTCGACCCACGCGCGCAGCTTCTCGAGCTTGGGATCCTCGTCGAGCGCGCGCTCGGCAAGCTCCAGCAGCCAGGAGCGGACGACGCTGCCCTGGTTCCACAGGTGCGCGACCTTTTCCAGATCGTATCGGTAGGGACTGGCCTGCAGGATGTCGAAGCCTTCGGCGTAGGCCTGCATCATTCCGTACTCGATGCCGTTGTGGATCATCTTGGCGAAGTGCCCCGCCCCTTCCGGACCGACGTGAAGCCAGCCATCGGGCGGCGCCAGCGTATCGAGCGCGGGACCCAGCAGCGCGAGCGCCTCGGGCTTGCCGCCTGCCATGATGCAGTAGCCGAGCTCGAGGCCCCAGATTCCGCCGGAGGTCCCCGCGTCGACCAAATGCAATCCCGCCTGCTCGAGCTGGCGTGCGCGGCGCTGCGTGTCCTTGTAGTTGGAATTGCCTCCGTCGACGACGACGTCGCCCGCCTGCAGAAGTGGCACAAGGTTGCCGATCAGATCGTCGACGGGGCCTCCGGCCGGAATCATCGCCCAGATGGCGCGCGGCGGTGCCAGCGCTGCCACCATCCCGGCAAGGTCGCCGGCGGCGATCGCTCCCGCCTTGACGGCCTCGCCGACCTGCTCGGCGCTGCGATCGAACGCGACGACTCCATGTCCGCCGCGCAGCAACCGCCGCGTCATGTTCAGGCCCATCCGGCCAAGTCCTACAAACCCGATGTCCATCCCTGCTCCTTCGCGAATGAAAGCTTCCGGTAGCTTCATTCGCCGCGGCGGCAAGGCGCGGAACCCGCCTGGCCCCGACGCATGTTCTTCGTCGTCATTCGCGAAGTGCCAGACGCGCTGCCGCCATGCGCGCGGACGCCTCAGGCCTTGCTGCGATCGAAGAGGAGTAGCAGCACACCGATGCCGATGGCCCCGATCCCGGCCCACGCCGGGACGTTGACCGTCTCCTTCTCCTGAACCGAGAATTCGAGCGGCCCGATCTTGGCGTCGTGCGTTTCCTTGGTGAAGCTGAAACTGCCGTAGGCCAGCCCGAGGCCGCCGGCAACGACGAGGATGATGGCCAGGATCTTGATTGCGCTCATGGATCTCCCTTAGCAGGAATCCCGCCCGGTCTAGAACGCACCCGCCAGCACCTTGCAACGCGAGCCTGACCCCTTCGACGCCAACCTACCAGCCGCGCCGGTCTAGAGCCGGTCGCGATCGCTTCGGCAGATGCGGCGCTCTTCCTCGCTCATCTTGGCGCGAATCCGCGACCCCTTGCCGAGATGCCAGAGACTCTTCTCGCCACCCTCGCTGAAATACTCCTCGTACGGCTGAGCGGGGATGTATTCGTCCGGCGGCTTGTCGCCGATGGTGACACCGAGGGTCTGTTCCACCAGCGCAACGTCGTACATGCGCACCGCATCGTAATCGGTCAGGATCGCGCAGACCTCGACGCAGATGTAGCAGCCGATGCATTCCCGGAAGCGGTCCTGCACCGGCTGCACGCCTCGTCCCGGCAAGGTGCCGTCGCGCAGGTACTCGATGCACTGCACGGGACAGAACTCCGGGCAGCGCCCGCACGGGAAGCACAGGTTCATGTCCATCATGGCGACCTCGCGCGGCCGCTTCTTCTTGACGCCCACCTCATCGGGCCAAGGTGCGTCGGGAATGCGTTCCTCTTTGAGCTTGCGCTTGATGATCTCGATGGCGCCCATGAAGCCGATTCTAGCTCGCCCCACCGGCGGCACCAGCACCCATGACGCGCGGGCGAGGCCAGTGCGCGGCGCGGCACGCACGCCGAACGCGAAACTGCCTGCCGAAAGACCGGCGATGGCCGCAGCGCCGCCCGAGTCGGTTGCTTCGCACCCGAGTTGCCGAATGCCCTGCGGGTTTCCCGATCGCGCCGTCGCTCACTATAGTGCGGCGACATGCGCTACGGGGGAGGGCCAGCTTTCTGGGTGCAGCGGCTGTGGACACTGGCACTGACCGTCGCAGCGATCGCGCATGCCGGCGTGGCCGCAGCGGCGGACCCGATCACGGTCTTCGCTGCATCCAGCCTCACCGAATCCCTCGAAGAGATCGGCGCCGCCTACGAGAGGCAGAACGACGTCAAGGTGCGCTTCTCCTTCGCCGCCAGCTCTCTTCTTGCTCGACAGATCGAGCAGGCCGCGCCGGCCGACATCTTCTGCTCGGCCGACCAGGAGTGGATGGACTACCTCGAGCAGCGTGATCGGATCGTCAAGAATTCTCGACGCGACCTGGTGGGCAACCGTCTCGTGCTGGTCGCGCCGGCCGGCGCGGCAGACGCGGCCAGCAGGGCCTCCGCACCCACGATCACTCATGCCACGGATATCGCCGCTCGTCTCGGCAGCAGCCGTCTGGCTCTGGCCGACCCTGTGCACGTTCCGGCGGGCCGCTACGCGCAGGACGCGCTGACCAGGCTCGGCAAATGGGACGAGGTCAAGGACCGGATCGCGCCCTCGCAGAACGTTCGCGCGGCGCTGGCACTGGTCGAGCAGGGACAGGCGATGCTCGGAATCGTCTACGCCACCGATGCGGCAGCATCCGTGCGCGTGCGCGTGATCGGCGTGTTCCCGGAGAACACTCACGAGCGCATCCTGTATCCGGTCGCGAAGATCGCCGGTCGCAACCGCGCGGGCGCGGACCGCTTTTTCGAGTACCTCTCCAGTGATTTTGCGCGCAGGGTCTTTGCCGTGCGTGGCTTTACCCTTCCCTGACACACGTCGCGTTTTGCCATGCTGACCGATCTCGAATGGAGCGCCATCCGCCTTAGCATGAACGTCGCCCTGCGTAGCGTCGTGCTGAACCTGCCGCTGGCAATGATGGTCGCATGGGTGCTGGCACGGCGGCGGTTTCGCGGACGTGCGCTGCTGGACGCGTTCGTGCATCTGCCCCTCGTGCTGCCGCCGGTCGTCGTCGGATACGGACTGCTGCTGATTTTCGGGAGCCGTGGTCCCATCGGCAGCATCCTTGCGGAACGTCTCGGCATTCATCTGGCGTTCACGCCCTCAGGTGCCGCGCTCGCCACGGCCGTCATGACGTTTCCGCTGATGGTGCGCACCATCCGGCTTTCGCTCGAAGCCGTCGACCCGGGGCTGGAAGAAGCGGCGCGCACGCTCGGTGCCGGCCGCATCGACCGCTTCTTCTCGATCACGCTGCCGCTGATGGCGCCGGGCGTCCTTTCGGGCGCCATCCTGGCGTTCGCCGCAGGCCTGGGAGAGTTCGGCGCCGTCATCACGTTCGTGTCCAACATCCCCGGACACACACAGACGCTGCCACTGGCGATGTACACCGCACTGCAGTCGCCGGGAGGCGAGGAAACCGCGGCCAAGCTGGCCGTCGTCTCGTTCACGCTCGCCTTGATCGGCCTGATCGCCTCGGAGCTGGTCGGCCGGCGCGTGCGCGCACGGCTGGGGCGCTGACATGCTCGAAGTCGCATTCCGAAAACGGCTCGGAAGCTTCACTGTGGACGTGGAGTTCACGGTTCCGAGCAGCGGCATCACCGGCCTGTTCGGAGCTTCGGGCGCCGGCAAGACCTCGGTGCTGTCGGTTCTTGCGGGCCTGGCTCATCCCGACAAGGGGCGGATAGCGATGGACGGCGCCGTTCTCTACGACAACGTGATCGGCACGTGCGTCGCCGCCCATCGCCGCGGAATCGGATACGTGTTCCAGGATTCGCGCCTGTTTCCTCACATGACCGTGGACGCCAACCTCCGCTATGGCCTGCGGCGAAGCCGCGGCCGCATGCAGACCAACACGTTCTCGGCGGTGGTGGCGATGCTCGGCATCGAGCGCCTGCTGGCGAGGCTTCCCCACCGTCTCTCGGGCGGAGAGAGACAGCGCGTCGCCATCGGTCGCGCCCTGCTCTCGCAGCCGCGACTGCTGCTGCTGGACGAACCTCTGGCGTCGCTGGACGAGGCACGCAAGGCCGAGATCCTCCCGTATCTGGAAAAGCTGCGCGACGAGCTGCGCCTCCCGATGATCTACGTCAGCCACACGCTCGAGGAGACCCTCAGGCTGGCGAGCACGCTCGTGCTGTTGTCGGAGGGCCGCGTGGCTGCGTCCGGCTCGATCGATGAGCTGACGGCGCGCACCGACGTGCGGCTACTGAGCAGCAGGGCCGATGCCGGCGCGGTCATCGACGCCACGGTCGCCGGGCACGACGACGTGGGCAGACTTACGCGCCTGAGCTTTGCCGGCGGAACCCTGCAGGTGACGCGCACTTCGCGGACGGTGGGTACGCATGTCCGCGTCCGCGTGATGGCTCGCGACGTCGCTCTGGCTCTGCGCGCACCGGCGCTGTCGAGTTTTCAGAACGTGCTGGCTGGAACGGTAGTCGAGGTGCGGGAGCGGTCACGCGGGGACTTTCTCGTCCGGATCGCCGTCGGCGAGGCGCACCTGCTGTCCGCGGTTACGTTCCACGCGGTGGAGAAGCTGCGCCTGCGGCCGGGACTGGCCGTCCACGCGTTGATCAAATCGGTCGCGGTCGGGATCTGAAAATCGTCCGACACGCCGCCGCCCCGGCCGCTCGCGTGCCCTGCGCCGCCTGGTGCGGTCGCACGCGGCTAGTCGGTAGCCAGCGGAAATCCTCCCTTCACCCACGCGTCGACTCCGCCATCCAGGGCGGCAGCGCGCGTGTAGCCCATCGTTCGCAGCGTGTGCGCCGCCAGAGTCGAGATCTTGCCGAGCTGGCAGTAGGTGACGATCCTGGCCGTCGGGTCGGGCAGATCGCGGTCGGCCCGCAGCTCGAGCTCGCCGCGCGGAATGTTGCGCGCACCCGGAAGATGGCCGGCGCGAAACGATTCGCGGTCCCGCACGTCGAGCAGGACCAGACTGGCGCTGCCGGCCTGGACCTGCCGATGAACGTCGGCCATCGACAGGAACGCGATGTTGCGACCCGCCTCCGCGATCATCTGCTGGACGGTCTTGCCGCCGGTGCGGTTGGTCCGCAGGGCCTCGGTCAGATGCTGCGGCATGCCGAGATCCAGGCCGCGCATCAGCTCGACGAACGCGCTGCGATCCTTTTGCTGAAGTCGCGGGTTGCTGGCGCGCTCGGCGCCGATCGTCGTGTTGGTGCGGGCCTTGTAATCGTGCGCAGGAAACACCATCACGCCGTCGTCCAGCCGCATCAGCCTGTGGAAGAGGCTGTCGTAGAGCGCTTCCGGATCGCCGGTGGGAAGATCGGTGCGGCCGGTCGCACCGATCAGGAGCGCATCGCCGGTCAGGATGCGATCGGCCAGCATGACGCAGATCGAGTCGTTGGTATGGCCGGGCGTCTCCAGGATGCGCAGGCGCATCCTGCCGACGATCAATGTCTCGCCGTCCTCGACCCGCAGATCCACGAAGGGCGCAGCACTGCGCCGGTGCATCACCACCGGAACGTCGAGCTGGCGGCCGAGCTCGCACGCCGCGGTGAAGTGGTCGGCATGGGTGTGCGTGTCGAGCAGGTAGCGGATGCGCAGCCCATTCTCGGCAGCCAGTCCGAGATACCGGTCCAGCTCTTCGAGCTCCGGATCGACGAGGATCGCCTGGCACGTCTCCTCGCATCCGATCAAGTAGGAAAGGCAGCCGCCATGTCGAACCTGCTCGAAGATCATGGCGCCACCTACCAGTGCGAGACGATCTCGAACTCGGCCATCAGCGCCGGCAGCGACTCGATGCCGATCAGCTCCACCTCGGCCAGCACCTCGCTCTTCTGGATGCCGCGCACCGCCAGATCCTCCTGGATCACGAGCACCGGGATCTTGCGTTTCTCGACGAGGTCGAGGACGTCGCGGTCCATGCGCGGCGCCTGCGTCTGCTTCCATCGTCCGACCGTCAGCCCGGGCGCGCCCTGTCCGGCGACCGCGTAGTTGACCGCATTGCCACGCAGCACCACGGTGTGGGCGGCACCGGCGCCCTGCATCGCGGCCATCAGCCACAGGATCGTGTCGTCCTGTTCTTCCATGACGGCCCGGTAGGCCGACTCGACGATGTTCAGTGTCTTCTTGGCCATGTGCTCACCTACCTCGTCGGGATCACCAGGACGTTGTCGGACGCCTCGCAGAAGTCGTGGAAGTCGCCGGGCGAGCCGCGGCGGGTGCCGGGGACCGACTCGCCGACGCCGCGCTCGTCGACGCACATGCCGCAGTTCACCCAGTCGACCTTGCAGCCCTTGTCGGCCGCCAGCGCCAGCAGCGCAGCGACCTGTTCCTTGGTCGTCGGATGGTTCTCGGTTGCCAGGTCCTTGCCGTGCACCGGGTTGGGATGTGCGGCCTGCCGGACGAACGCGAGCGCGGCGGCGCCTTCGTACGCGAACACGTTGACGTCGTGTCCGCGCCGAACCGCGGCGTCGAGAATGCGAAATGCGGTCGTCAGGTTCTCGGATTCGTAGGGAGGGTCCATCAGGGCGAAGGTAATGGTCTTGCGCGTCATGTGCGGTTGCTAGTGCCAGAGCGTCTTGTGACCGGACTCGAGGTGATCGATGACGACGTCGATCGGGGCGCTGGCGACACCGTCGGCCAGCGCGACGATGCCGCGTTCCTTCAAAGCGAAATCGTCGGCCAAGACGGTGACTCCGCCGGCGATGAGGGCACGCAGCGCCGGCACTTTTGCGGCGGGGCGCGCTGCCAGGACGGCGTTCTGGACGAGCAGGAGCGTGACCTCGTTGTCGGCGGCAACCAGGCCGCGAGCGAGATCGAAGTAGTAGGCGACGTCGTTGGACTCGAAGGGATCGCGGGATTCGATCAGCAGATATCGGGGCATGGGAATCCTCCGGGCCCGGACTCTAAACCGGAAGGTGGCGCAAGGATACCCTCGCGGCGACGGTCAAGCCGATGGTCGCGCTGGCTCCCTGGCAATGGCCTTCGGCGCGGCGGCCTTCGTGCTCGAGTCTCCTGCCGCCTCGGCCGGCTCGCGGTCTGTCCGCGAGCGCGCCTATGGCGCGGCAAACGTCGCGCTCAAAACCGTTGCCACCCCGTTCCGCAATGCCGTACGTCCACGGTCGCGACTCCGCTGACCTCGTCCAGCACCTCGGCGACGATCTCGCACGATTCGACCAGGCGCGGCCCCGGCCTGCTGAAGAAATGGTTGGCGTCGGTGACGAAGACGGCGCCTTCGGACACGGCGCGCAGCTCCTGCCATTGCCGGCTCTGCGCGACCACAGCCAGCTCGGCGCGTGTCCGCTCGATTCCGAAACCGCAGGGCATCGCCACGATCACGTCCGGATCGGCCGCAGCGAGCTCGTTCCAGGTGGCCCACGGTGAATGCCTGCCAGCGCTGGCGAGCACGGACTCCCCACCGGCCGTCTCGATCAGCTCGGGCACCCAGTTTCCCGCCATCATCAGCGGCTGTGTCCACTCGATGGCCGCAACTCGGCCGCGCCGGGCGCGCGCCGCGCCGCGGCGGCGGATGTCGGCCATGCGCGATCGCAGCCGCAGCACGAACTGGCGACTGCGCTCGCCAGCACCGGTGGCGTCGCCGACCCGGACGATGTCGTCGAGAACTCCGCCGAAGTCCGCGCCGTCGAGGCTGACGATCCGCACCTCGGAGCCGAGGCTGTCGGCCACCGCGCGCTCGACGTCGCAAAGACTGACCGCGCAGACTTCGCACTGCGCCTGCGTCACGATCAGGTCCGGTCGCAGCGCAGCCAGCTCGCCGGTGTCGACGCTGTAAAGGGACAGCGTCTTCTCGAGCAGGCTCCGTACCTGCTCGTCGATGGCGGCGCTGCTCTGCGACGAATCGACCGACGCCGACGTGCAAACCGGCAGGCGGCGAACCGACGGCGGCCAATCGCATTCGTGCGAGCGGCCCACCAGGGCATCTTCGAGGCCTAGCGCGCAGACGATCTCGGTCGCGCTCGGCAGCAGCGAAACGATGCGCGCCGCCGAGGTCATCGCTGTCTCGCTGGCGCGCTCACCTGCCGTCCTTGCGCAGTGCCGCCAGCACCGCCATCTCTCGGTGATGGCGCTGTACGTCCGGGTCCTGAGCGGCCTCGATGGCCTCGAGCATCGCACAGTAGTCGTCGGGAAGGCCGTGATGGCGTGCGCCGCCGGTCACCAGCGACTTGTACCACTGGTAGGGACGCGCTTCTTCGTCCAAAAGTTCGGGGTTGGCGACGTAGACGATGGCGGACCAGCTCTGGCCGCTGGAGCCTTCGATGACGACGCTCTTGGTGAAATAGTCGATTCCGAGCCCTTCGAATCGGTCCAGCGCCGCCTTGTCGTCGGGATCGAGCTCGTACACCGCTCCCCACACCACGTCTTTCTGGCTGCCCGTCGCAAGGGCATTGCACTTGCCCGACCCGTCGCGGCTTCTCTTGTGCCAGCACAGGCGGTGACCACGAAGAGCACCGGTTGCGACCACGCGCGCGCTCGGCGTGCGGGCGGCGAGCCGCTCGATGCAGAGATTGGAGCCGTACGCGAAGACGAGCACCGGCCGCGCTGGCGGAGACGTCGCGCTCAATGTCCGCCCTCTTCGCTGCGCGTGCTCACCCACGGAACCGCCCACAACACGAGCGCCGCGCAGCCGTACGCCAGCGCCCATGATCCGCCCGTCCCCCAGCCGACGTTCACGGCCGTGTCGCCGGCCGTCCATACGTAGGCATGCATCAGCCCGACCCACGACAGCGCCGCCGCCGCGGCGCACCAGAGGGCCGCGCGCACGAACCTGCGCTCGATGATCTCGGCGGTCACGGCGGCCAGTACCATCGAGGTGAAGATGAACCCCTGCTCCAGCGCGAAGATTCCGCGACCGGACACGTCGAACGCGGCCAGCGCGCTTTCCAGCTGCGGACCGAAGGCGACGCCGCCGGCCGCGCCCGCGCCGGCAACGCGCATTCCGGTCTTGAGCATGAACGCGCCCCAGGCCGCGATGCCGGGTAGCAGGCCGATGGCAACCGCCGCCGCGTGCCGCGCAGGCGTGGCAGCGAACGCCTGCGCCACGATGATGATTCCGATCCACAGCACGATTGCCATGCCGGCCTCGATCGGCACCGCAAGCGAGATCAGCGCGACCGAGCCGGTCAGGCAGACGATCGTGATGAATGCGCCGCCGAGGATCGAGTAGCCGATGCGTGCACCCATGGCCTTCCAGCCAGGATGGCCGATATAGATCGTGGTGGGGAAACAGCTGCCGAACGCAGCGGCGGCAAGTGTTCCTACGCCGTTGGCGAGAAGCGAAGGGCCGGTAGCGAAGTCGTCACCGGCGGCCTCGGCGCTCTCCATGTTCTGCAGCGAGCCGATCACGTTGACGACGCCCATCGGGACGATGACCGACAGGTAACGGACGAGGTCGCCCGCGCGCACGCTCTCCCAAAGCTCGCCGAGCACCGGAACGGGCAGCCGCATCCTGACGTTGGCCGATGCAGCCGACCACGCCTGCGGATCGTTCGTCGCCAGGCCGGTGATCCACGCAAGCGCAGTCCCCACCACGACCGCGATCAGGCCGCCAGGCATGCCGCCGGCAAAACGCACGCTGCCGAAGTACGACACCAGGACGATGATGAGAGTGACGATGCCGACGACCGGGCTGCCGTAGGCCTTGAAGAAGAACCCTATGGCGATGAAGGACACGCCGATTCCGGCAAGCGACGACAGCAGCGCGGCGCGCGGCGTCTGACGCCGGATCCATCCGGCCACGGCCGCGCCGGCGCATTCGATCAATGCGCTGCCCAGGCACGCTGCCAGTCCGGCGCGCCACGCGACGCGCGCTGCATCGGAGGGCGACATGCCTGCTGCGTCGGCCATGAGCCTGGCCGGGAGCATCACCAGGAAGATGTAGGCGAACACGCTCGGCGTGTTGATGCCATAAGGCAGCGCGGTCACGTCGTCGCGGCCCACTCGCGTGGCGAGGCGGTGTGCCTGCCACGCGTAGAAGAGATTCCCGATCAGCACCGAGACGGCGGCGCCCGGTAGAACGCGTGCGAACAGCAGATGATCGTCGAAGCCGAGCACGCCGCGGCACAGCGCCACGATGACCAGGAGCTGAATCAGGTTGTCGAGGGCCAGACCGAAGAAGCCGTCGACGTCGCCGCGGACGAACCAGCGCGGCGTGGTCATTCGCGGCCGGCCAGGCGGCGCGGTCGGGGCCATGGCAGGACGGTGGCGTCGTGGGTCCCGGCGTCGCTCGAAAGCTGCACGGTGCGGCCCGTATCGGCTGCCTCGGCCGGCAGATACGCCAGGGCGATGCGACCCAGGCGCGGCGACTCGACGACCGACGTCGCGACGTCTCGCGGACCGCCATTGCTCACCCGTGCGCCGGCGACGACCGTGGGCGCCGACAGGAGCTCCAGGGTGTGCTGAATGCGACCTCGGCTGACGGCGCGCTCGATGACTTCCTGGCCGACGTAGCACCCCTTGCCGAAGTGGATGGCCCACTCCAGGCGGGCCTCGATGGCGATGCGCGTGTCGTCCACGTCGACCCCGAAGCGTGCCGTGCCGCTCTCGACACGCACGACGTCCAGGGCATCGGCGCCGGCGACGGCGGCGCCGGCCGCGCGCAGCGCATCCCAGACCGGATCGGCGAAGGCCGGCTGGAGCTGCGGGTCGGCGGCGACGATGTCGAAGGCAGGAACGCGAAGATCGCCGCGCGCCAGGACGAGCGCCGAACGCCCGGCGATGGTCGCGTGGCGCATCCGCCAACCAGCGGCCTCGTCATCGAGGAGCTCCACTCCGGCTCGCCGCAGGACAGCCGCCGCCTCCGGACCGGCGAGCGTGCGTCCCTGCAGGTCGGCGGCATCCTCGAACTCGCAATCGTCGGCGACCAGGAAACGCTCGAGCGCAGCGCGCGTGTCGGTACGCTGCGCCGCCGGCATCGCGATCAGGACGCGCTCGTGCTCGGCATCGTTGTAAAGCGCGAACATCGCTACGGGGCGGCCCTGCGCCGTCAGCGAGAGCGCCGCGCAGCCGGCGCCGGGGGCCAGGCCGAGAACGTCGTTGCTGGTCTGTCCGTGCAGGAATTCGAGGCGCTCTTCGCCGGTCGCGACGAGCAGCGAGGGACCGCCGCCGTCAATCAGCGCGGCGCCCGTGTCGATGGCCTCCCAGCCGCTGCGCAGCGCCTCGGGCATCGCGGCTCAGGCGTAGTGCGAGCGCCGCTTCACCGCGATCTCGCGCTCGAGCACGAAGATGTCGACCTTTTGCATGCCGCTCTCGCCTTCCTCGGGCTTGCGGAACTTGTGCCCGCGCAGCGTCACAGCGATGACGCCGAGATCAGGACGTCCCGGATAGTCGCGCGTCTCGCGGATGTCGGTCGCGGCAAAGACCGTGTCGCCGGCGAAGAGCGGTCCCACGTGCCGGCCGGTCGGATAGAGAACGTCGGCAAGGGCGTTGTCGCTGATGTCCGGGCTGGAGACGCCCATGCAGAAGTTGAAGGGAATGCCGCCGAAGATGATCAGGCGGCCTCCGATGTACTTCTGCGGGTTCTGGTCGATGAGGACCTGGTTGCAGTGCACCTGCGAGGTGTTGTCGAGCTGTGCGGTCAGCGCGATGTGCTCGTCGGTGACGGTGCGGCCGCGCGAGTGTTCGATCGTGTCGCCGGGACGGAAGTCCTCGAAATAAGTGTCGTCATTGGACAGATGCGCCCTGGCCTTGTAGCCGCGGCCGGCATCGTAGGGCGGCAGCCACGGCTCGCACTCGACCTGCGGCTTCTGGTCGATGGTCGCCTCGGTGATGACGGCGGCAGGATCGTCGCGCCAGACCTGCACCTTGCGCTCGTAGGCGATGACGACGTCGCCGGTCTGCTTGCGGCCGACGCTGGCCACGTGCACGACGCCGAGATCGGGATTCTTGGTCGAGGGTGTGACGCCGAGGATGACGGTCTCGGCCTCCAGGGTGTCGCCGGGATAGACCGGCGCGCCGAAGCGCATGTTGATGTATTCGAGATTGGCGCGGGCGTTCTCGGAAATGTCCTCGACCGTCTGCGAGAAGACCACCGCCATCACCAGGCCGGGATGGCAGATCATGTCCTTGTAACCGTACAAGCGCGCGTACTCGCGGTTCTTGTGCAGCGGATTGGTGGTCATGTTGAATTCGGTGAAGGCGTTGAAAAGGCCTTCGGTGACCGTCTTGCCGCCCTTGTGACGCAGCAGCGCGCCCACCTTGAAATCTTCGAGAAAGTTGCCGGTTTTCTTGTGGATGACAGCCACGAAACGAACTCTCCTTGGTCTCTTCTGCGCGCGCGCCGTCGCGGGCGGCGGACTATCGCGTGGAGAGGAACCGCGGTCAAAAAGGGGTCAGGCACGGTCAGGCGACTTTTTCGTCTGCCGAAGAAGGCGCCCTGCCCTTGTGCTACTCGATGGCGACGGTGGCGCCGGGAAGCTCGACCTTGCGCAGCGCGCTCGCCGGCGCCACGAACAGCAGCACCATGCGCGCATTCCTTTCCTGGCCCGGCGAGCCGCTCGCGATGAGATGGTAGGCGCCGGTGTCGGCATGCATGGCAAGCCGCGCGCTGCGCCCGCTGCAGACGAACTTCTGACCTTCGATGTCGACGTTCCACGACGCCGTCGTCAGCCCGAACAGCGGCCTCACTTCGACCGCGTCGTCCTTGCTCGGAACGCACGAGGCCAGCATCGCGACCTTCTCCCCGTTCTCGAGCTGCGCCGAAACGGTGCCGGCCTGGATGGCCGCCGTGGTCGAGCCGCCATCGATGCGGATGTCGATGGCCACGCCCGCCAGCGGCTTGCCGTCCTTCGCGCGCTCGGCGACCTCGGCTTCGCCGGCCTCGACCAGCTTGGCCGAGACGATGCCCTTGCCGACCGCCATCGGAGTGGGCGGAACCGGGCGGGTCGGATCGTTGGCATTGCCGAAGGGCGTGCCGACCTGCGCCTGCGCGGCGACGAGGGTGGGGAATGCCGCGAGCAGCAGCGCTGCGAGGCAGGCGCGCAGCAATCGCGGCGCATGCGCAGGGCCGGCGGATCGCGGCGAATGCGCGCGAGAGATTCGCCAAGCATGCGCGGTGCGCGGGACTTGCAGTGCGTGCGCGGCGCGCGGGACTTGCAGCGCATGCGCGGTGTGCGGGGCTTGCAGTGCATGCGTGGCGCGCGGGACTTGCAGTGCGTGCGCGGCGCGCGGGACTTGCAGTGTCCGCTTCACGCCTGCGCCATCACGATGACGCCGCGCGCATTGCGACCGCTGCGCAGGTCGTCCATCGCCTGATTGACCTCGTCCAGGGTGTAGGTGCGCGTGACGAGCTCGTCCAGCAGCAGGTCCTTCCTGTGATACAGCTCGATCAGGTGCGGCACGGTCTGCCACGCGTCGGCCGAGCCGTTGGTGGTGCCGCGCACGCCCTTCTCCTGCGTCACCGCGGCGATCTGCGACAGCGCCAGCTTGTCCTTCATGTGCGCGATGCCGACCAGGATCACCTCGCCGCCCTTGGCGATGGACAGGAACGCGACGCGCGCGATCTCGACGTTGCCGACCGCATCGAACGCGAAGTCGAGACCGCCGCGGTCGCGGGTCAGCGCGCGGATGGACTTGTGCAGGTCGGGCGCGTCGCCGCGCAGCGTGTGCGTCGCGCCGAACTTGCGCGCCATCTCGAGCTTGGCGTCGTCCAGGTCGATGGCCACGATGGTGGCCGCGCCCTGAAGCCGCGCGCCCTGGACGATGTTGAGGCCGACGCCGCCGCAGCCGAAGACGGCGACGTCGTCTCCCTTCGCCACGCGCGCTGCGTAGCGCGCGGCGCCGTAGCCGGTGATGACGGCGCAGCCGAGCAGCGCCGCGCGATCCAGCGGCATCTGCGGATCGATCCTGATGAGCGCGTTGTCGGCCAGGATGATTTCCTCGCAGAAGCCGCCCACGCCGAGGAACTGTGCGACCTGCGCATCACCGGCGCGGACGCGGTCGAGCGCGCGCGAGGTCGGATCGTCGGCGAGGTTGCACAGGTGCGGGCGGCCGCGCTTGCAGAAGCGGCATTGTCCGCAGGCCGGCGACCAGGCGGCAACGACGTGGTCGCCCACGCTTACGCGGGTGACGTCGCCACCGACCTCCTCGACGACGCCGGCGGCCTCGTGGCCGAGGATGACGGGCGTGGGGCAGGCGAAAAACTCGTTCAGCACCGAGAGGTCGCTGTGGCAGACGCCGCAGGCGTGCACGCGCACGCGGACCTCGTGCGGGCCGACGCCGCGCAGCGTGACGTTCTCGACCTTCATCGGCTCGTTCTTCTGGTAGACGATCGCGGCTCGCGGCATTCGTTCTCCTTGGGCCAGTCTCGATTGGCAGGTTTCTGCCTATGCATTGGGCGGAAAACCGCAAACGCGCGAGGTCCTGCCCGTGCCGGACGCCGGCAGGGTGCGGCTTCAGGGGAAGCGTTCGGATCCGATCGATGAGTCGGCGGGCGCGGCAGGAACCGCGAATTCAGTACCTGACCCCAAAACCGCGTTTTCAGTACCTGACCCCGTTCCTAGAGGCGGCGGTTGGCTTCTTCGAGGCGGTCGCTGAGGATACGAGCGACGTTCAGGAAGAATTTGGAGGCCAGGCGCGGGTAGCGGATGCGCAGGCGGCGCAGGAAGTCTTCGTCGATGACGAGCACCTCGACGTCGGATGCGGCCACGACGTCGGCGCCGCGTCGGGCCTGCCGTAGCAGCGCCATCTCGCCGAGGATGCCGCCGCGGCTGAGCGGAATCAGCTTGCCCTTGTCGAGCCTGACCTCGGCATCGCCTTCGAGGATCAGGTACATCTCGCGGCCCTCGTCGCCGTTGCGCACGATGTAGTCGCCGGTGGCGAACTTGCGAAGCTGGCCGAGCAGGATGACCAGCCGCACGCCGAGCCGGCCCAGACCATGGAAGAGCGGGATGGTCAGGTTCGGGCTCTCGCCCAGGCGCGAGTAGGCAAGGTCCCAGACGCTGACCACCGGAACCGTGGCCAGGATGGCCGGGAGCAGGAACAGGTTGGTCAGCATGGCCACGATCATCGTCATCGCCGTCAGCGCGCCGAACGTGCTGATGACGACGAAGTTGGACGTCACCATCACCAGGAAGCCTGCTGCCAGCGTCAGCGTGGTCGCGATGACGGGCCGTCCCATCTGTCCGAGGGTCTGGATGAGCGCATCGCGCTGGGTCGGGCTCGTCTTCACCACGTGGTTGAGACGCGCCATGTAGTGCACGGTGTCGTCGACCGAAATGCCCAGTGCCACCGCGGCGATGATGCTGGTGGCCATGTTCAGCTCGATCGACCCGAAGCCCATCACGCCGAAGAAGACGATGTTCGGAATGATGTTGGGGATCATCGCCGTGACGCCGACCCGCAGCGACAGGAACATGAACGCCAGCAGGATGAAGATGATCGCGAAGGCCAGCCCGGTGCTCTCGACCTGGCCCTGCAGCACGCGGTTGGAGACCTCGCTCATCACCACCAGCGTGCCCGTCATCTTCGCTTCGACGTCGCGAGGGAAGATGACCGAGGAATACTCCGCGACCTGCTCGATGAGCCTGGCGGTCTCGAGCGAGCCGGTCAGCGACGTGCGCAGCGTCACGTGCAGGCGCTGGAAGTCCGCGTCCACCACGCCCGAGAACGTGCGTGGGCTGGCCGCCACGATCTGGAAGATCTGCGGGAGCTGCTCGGCAGGCGCGTCCCAGAAGCTCCTGGCCGGCGGCGACTCCTGCACTTCCCCGTCGTCGCCGACGACGATATCTCCACCCGCGTTCTGCAGTCCCAGGTCGAGCGCTTCCATGTAGTCGACGAACGAGAGGCTCTCGTCGACGCCCGGCATCGCCTCGATGAAATCCTGAAACTTCTTGACGCTGCCAAGCGCGGCCACGTCCTTGAAGTAGCCCGGCGTCGGCGAGCTCAGGATCACCGAGATCGGGCTCGGCCCCGCAAGCTTGTCGTTGATGGCCTGGAAATCCGTGCGCACCGGCGAGTCGGAGCGGAAGGCCTTGAGGAAATCCGTATCGACCTGCACCTGCCAGGCGCCGTAGGCCGCGACCAGCGAAAGCGTCGTGGCAGCGGCCAGCACCAGCTGGCGGTTGTCGACGACGAAGGCGCCGATGCGCATGACCAGGCGGTCCAGCCGCGAGGGCTGCGGCGGGCCCACGACTTCCAGACGCGCGCGCAGCGGCCGTCGACCGCCGGGCAGGCTGAGGAACGCCAGCGGAATTCCCACCAGGCAGCCGACCGTGACGATGGCCGTTCCGATGACCGCGAACTTGCCCAGCGCCGCAATGGCCGGAATCGGATGCACGACCAGCGATCCGAAGCCGATGGCATTGGTGATGGCCGAGACCAGCACCGGCAGCGACACCGCCGTGAGCGTCTTTTCGAAAAGTTTCTCGGCGTCGCGCTTTTCTTCGGTGTCTGCGCGCACGTGGTCGGTGTACGCATCCACGACGTGGATGGCGTAGGAGCCGCCGATCACCAGCAGAAGCGATGGCAGCACCAGCGTGGCCAGCGTGATGGGCTGCCCGAACCAGCCCATCAGGCCCACCAGGCATCCGACGTCCAGGGCCAGCGCCACCAGCGGCAGGACGGTGGCCCGCACCGAGCGGAACACCAGCCACAGCACGAACATCATCAGCATCAGGCTGGCGGGCAGGAAGCTGAGCAGGTCGCTCTGCATCCGTTCCACGGCCTGCACGCGAATGTGCGACATGCCGGTGTAGTAGAGCTTGCCGGAGCCGGTGTAGGTGCCGAGCACTTCGCGCACCTTGGCATCGACCGCGGCTTCGTCCTCAGTCGTCACCGCGCTCTTGAAGAAGACCGTGACGGCTGCGCTCCTCTCGTCGCGCGAGAGCAGATTGGGAATGTAGATGGGGTTGGCGCGCACGCGCTCGCGCAGATTGCGCACCGACTCGCTGGTGACGGGCCCGACCGTCAGCAGCGGCGGCGGATTGAACACGTCCAGGACCGGATCGGAGGCGTTGGTTATGCTGAGCGTGCGGCTGACGCCCTGGATCTTCGCCAGTTCGTCGGTCAGCTTCTTCAGCGCCGTGACGGTGTCGACCGAAAAGAGCTGGTCGTGCTCGAGCAGGACGATGCCGATCTCTTCGTCACCGAACTGGCGGCGGATCTCTTCGTTGAAGACGACGGCGGGATCGTCGGGGACGCTGAGCGAGGCCAGCGAGCCGTCGAACGTGATGCGGGGGATGCCTGCCAGCGCGACGAGGGTGAGCGCGACGAA
>DASPNH010000186.1:0-7964 GCA_035626675.1 Binatia bacterium | reverse complement strand
CGCGTGGGCGGACGGGCCCTCATCGACTATGCGATCGAGTGCGTGGTCCGCGCCGGGATCCGCCGCGTCGTCGTCAACCTGCATCACCTCGGCGGCCAGATTCGCGAGCACCTCGGCGACGGCAGCCGCTTCGGCGTGTCCATCGACTTCAGTCCCGAGGATCCGCTCCAGGACACCGGCGGCGGCATCCGCGATGCGCGGCGCTTCCTCGGCGACGCAACTTTCGTGACGCTGAACTCCGACACCATCGTCGACGTGGACCTGGCGGCCGTCATCGCCTTCCACCGGGCTCGCCGCGCGGCGGCGACGCTGGTGCTGCAAAAGCACGAGCGGATGGAGCATTTCGGCCTCATCCGGACCGAGAACGACGGGCGCATCGGCGCCTTCCTCGACCATGAGCGGACCGATGCGCGCCACCCCCTGGAGCCCTTCATGTACACGGGAGTCCAGGTGCTCGACCCGGCGGTGTTTACCTACATGCCGCCGGCCGATCCGTTCTCGATCACGCGCGTGACCTACCCGCAGATGCTGAGGGCGGGCGAGCCTTTGTATGGATACGTCTTTGACGGGAGCTGGATCACGGTGGGAACACCCCAGGAGCTCTCCGAAGCCGAGTCGCTGCTGGGGATGCGCAGGCGTGGGGCCTGGACAACGCGAAGCGTCGAAATGTAAACTTCGTCAATAACGGGCAAATCGGCGCTTCCGACCCGAACGAGGACCCAATGGGCATCACCATCATCCAGAAGAGCGACCTCTCCACGCGCAAGCGAAATCCCAAGGTCGCACTGGTGCTTGCGGGCGGCGCGGTCACGGGCGGCGCGTTCAAGCTGGGCGGGCTCAAGGCGCTCGACGATTTCCTCATCAACCGCAAGACCACCGACTTCGACCTCTACGTCGGTCTGAGCGCCGGAGCCCTCCTTTCGGCGCCGCTGGCCGCTGGAGTCGCGCCCTCGGAGACGCTGCGCGCGCTGGATGGCAGCTCCAACATCGTCTCGCAGTTCCTGCCGCGCCACTTCTACCATCCCAACTACGAGGAGCTTCTCCGCAAGCCGACCGAGTTCGTCGCGGACCTGGCCCTCTACCTGCCGCGCACTCTGTCGCGGATGATCGGCAGCTCCCCGCACCTGCTCGAGAAGCTGCGGCCGGCGGTGCGTTTGTTCCAGAAAAATCCGTCGCTGGCGACGTTCCAGGACGTGGCCGCGCCGGTGGTCCAGGAGATCCTGGCCAACCGCATTCCGATGGTGCAGGACTACCTGCCCTCGGGCCTGTTCGACAACAGCAACATCGAGCAGTACCTGCGCGAGAATTTCGAGCGCAACGGAATTCCGAACAATTTCAAGTCGTTCCAGACCCAGCTCGGCAAGGAGCTGTACATCTGCGCTATGAACCTGGACACCGCCGAGCAGGTCGTGTTCGGACATGACACCGATTCCTCGGCAACGATCTCGCAGGCGATTCAGGCCTCGACCGCCCTGCCCGGCTTCTACAGACCGGCGCGCATCAACGGGATCGATTATGTCGACGGAGGCGTGCGCCGCACCGCCAACATCGACGTGGCCATCGAGCACGGCGCCGACCTCATCATCTGCTACAACCCGTTCCGGCCGTTCTCCAACCGGGTCCACCGCCGCTACGACATCGACAAAGGCGAATGGGTCAATGAAGGCACGCCCATTGCCGACTCCGGCATGGTCGGCGTCATCAACCAGGTCTTCCGGACGCTCCTGCACACTCGTCTCCAGTACGGGCTGCGCGAGTATCAGAACAACGACCAGTTCCACGGCGACATCATCGTCATCGAGCCCGCCGACACCGACGTCCACATGTTCGGCATGAATCCGCTGGCTCTCTGGGACGGCCCGCGCGCAGGCCGCCGCGGATACACCTCGGTGACGCACTCGATCGACACGCACTACGACGTGATCAAGCAGATTCTCGGCTCCTACGGCATCCTCATGACCCGGCGCGAGGTGCGGGCCGGCCTCGAGAAGATGAACAAGGGGAGCTTCGGGGAGGCCAGTGTCGAAGTGCTGCTCCGCGATGTCCCTCGTCGCAACCTCGGGGTGGCTTAGCTTTTCCGTTCGTATGCGGGCGTGGGGGCGACGGGCCCATGTACCGTCCGCTACGCTCGAAGACTCGCGTTGAGCCGCGGCCGGCACATGGGCCCGCCGCCCCTCCGAGATGGATGCGGACAGGCTGCGCGGGCGGCCCGGCGAGGCCGCCGTTGCTGGCTACGCTCGGGGACTCGCGAAGCGCGGCGTCGGTTTGAGCTTGTACGCTCGCGGACTCGCGTCCGTTGGGCGGGGCGGCGAGTTTGGGAACAAAAAAGGGGCGTCTCCTTGGAGGAGACGCCCCTTTGTCGTTGCGATCCGACCCGGCGCTCAGGCGTTCGGGAAGATCTGCTGCATCTTGAGGGCCAGGCTCATGTCGCCCTTGATCTTGAGCTTGCCGCCCATGAAGGCCATCTGCGGGTTCAGCTTGCCGTTGATCATGTCGAGGTAGTCGGCCGCCGCCATCGTGATGGTGATGTTGGCCGGGCCGGGGGCGCCCTCGCTGACTTCGCAGGTGCCGTTGGCGATCTTCACCTGCCAGGTGCCGCCGTTGTCGCCGGTCAGGTCGAACTGGTAGGTGGCGTTGACGCCTTGTGCAGCGGCTGCGTTGAACCGCGTAGGCATCAGTTCGAATACTTGCTTGGCGCTGGTTGCTTGCTCGGCCATGGGTGCTTGATCCTCCGTGGGGCGCTGAATTTTGCGGTCTAGTATTGGACACCTGAATCGATGTCAACGGCGACCACGGGGGCTGCCGGAGTCGTTTCGATGGTCGCCGCCGGTGTTTCTGCCCGTCGCATCGGCGCCGAAACAGCTTCGCCGACTCTCCTTTGGATGCAGTGGCGACTCGCTTCCGATCCGCAGTCCGATCCGTGTGCCGCCGGTCGCCCGCCGGTGGCCGGATCGGCGGCACACGAAAAAAGCCTCCCGGAAGGTCCGGGAGGCTTCTTCGAACCCCGAAGGGTTCCTACTTCGCCTGTAGGGTGTTTCGCTTCTGGTACGAAACCGGGCGCTCGTACCTGGGTTATTTCTCCAACCGACCGGTCTGACGATTCAGCCGGTCATCGATCCAGTCCGACCGTTCGGACTACTTGCTGGTGCGACGACGCGCGGTGCGACGACGCTTCGGTGCAGCACCCTCGGCAGCGGGAGCGGCACTCGCCTTGCGCTTGCTGGCCTTACGCTTGCCAGCCTTCTTCTTGGCGGCCTTCTTCTTGCCGCCCTTCTTCTTTCCAGCCTTCTTGGCGGCCTTCTTCTTGCCGCCCTTCTTCTTCGATGCCTTCTTTCTTCCAGCCATTGGTTTGCCTCCTTCAGCTGTTATCCGCGAACACCCTTCGCAGGCGAAGCATCGAACAGTGTGCACACCATGCTACACACTGAACGAATTATAGAGAGCCAAGGACAATGGAGTCAACAAAAACGCACTCGCGTGGGCGAGTATGCACACGCTGCGAGCTCGTCGATCGGCTGTCGACGTGGCCGTCGAGGTCACTTCGAGCAACCGGTTCGGCTCCTTCTCGTGCTCTTCACGAGCACGGTTTCACGCACGGCTCGAGCGTCGCGATCGTCACGCGAACGCCTTCTTTCCCGGGAAAACGGCGCGTTTTCCGAGCAGCTCCTCGATGCGGAGGAGCTGGTTGTACTTGGCCGTCCTCTCGCCGCGCGACAGCGATCCGGTCTTGATCTGACCGGCGCCGGTGGCCACTGCCAGATCGGCGATCGTCGCGTCCTCGGTCTCGCCCGATCGGTGTGAAATGACGGAGGTGTAGCCCGCCTTGGCGGCCGTCTTGATGGCTTCGAGGGTCTCGGTGAGCGATCCGATCTGGTTGACCTTGATCAGAATGGAGTTGGCGGCACCCGCATCGATGCCGCGGCGCAGTCGCTCGCTGTTGGTCACGAAGAGGTCGTCGCCGACCAGCTGGACCTTCTTGCCGATGCGCCGGGTCAGCTCGACCCAGCCGTCCCAATCGTCTTCGGCCAGCCCGTCTTCGATCGAGACGATGGGATAGCGCGAGACCAGGCGCTCGTAGAGCTTGACCATCTCGGCGGAGGTCAGCCTGGACGCGCCCGACTTCTCGAAGTGGTAGCGGCCGTCCTTCCACAGCTCGGTGGCGGCGGCGTCCAGGGCCAGGGATGCGTGTTTTCCTGCGGAATAACCGGCCTTTTCGATCGCCTCCAGGACGACCTCGATGGCCTCGTCGTTGCTCTTCAGGTCCGGCGCGAAGCCGCCTTCGTCCCCGACGTTGGTGCTCTGCTTGCGCCCGTGAAGCACCGCCTTGAGCGCGTGGAAGATCTCGGCGCCCATCCGCAAGGCGTCGGCAAAGGTCCTGGCGCCGTGCGGGACGATCATGAACTCCTGGAAGTCGAGACGGTTGTCGGCATGGGCGCCGCCGTTGATGATGTTCATGAGCGGGACCGGAAGGACCTTGGCCTTGGCGCCGCCGATGGAGCGGAACAGGGGCTGCCCGGCGTGAGCGGCCGAGGCCTGCGCCGCCGCAAGCGAGACCGCGAGGACCGCGTTGGCGCCGAGCCTGGCCTTGTTGGGCGTGCCGTCGAGCTCGATCATGCGCCTGTCCACCGCCGCCTGATCGCGCACGTCCATGCCCATCACGGCCGGTCCGATGATCTTGTTGACGTTGGCGACGGCCTTGAGCACTCCCTTGCCGCCGTAGCGCTTCTTGTCTCCGTCGCGCAGCTCCAGAGCCTCGTGCTGGCCCGTGGAAGCACCCGAGGGCACGCAAGCGCGCCCGACGGCGCCGCCTTTGACGGTGACTTCCGCTTCGATGGTGGGATTGCCGCGCGAGTCGAGAATCTCGCGTGCGTGGACCTTCTCGATCCTCATGTTCCTCAGCTCTCCGTGATGCGTTTTTCAGTCGCCGCGATCATCGCCGGCGTGTATCTTTGCCGCTCTCGCTGCCTGCGCCTACACGGGCGGCTGCCAGAGGAATCCTCAGGCCGATGCGTTCTTCCCACACCGTTTTCGTCTGGCTGGTGCGCCTGCTCGGAGTGAGCGCCATCGTGCTCGCGTACTCGTTTTTCCTCGGTCCCTATGGGCTTCCGGGCCTGCGCTCGCTGCGCAGTCAGGTTGCCGATCGTTCCGACCGGGTCCACGAGCGCATCCTGGCCAACGCCGCGCTGGAAGCCCGCCTCGAGGCCCTCAAGAACGACCCGCGCGCGCTCGAAACCGAGCTTCGCACCTCGCAAAACTGGGTGCGCCCGGGCGAGGTGATGATCGTCGTTCCGGACTCCGACACCGCTACCACGTCCCGCTAGCGCGCACCGCGCCCGCTTTGCCCCTTCCCAGACTCGGCGAGCCGACCTTCCCTGACCTTCTACCTCACCGCCGCGCGGTGCGTCCATTCATCGACACTTCTGCCGCAGGTACCTGCGCGCCGGCGTGCGGCGCGACCGTTCTGGAGGTCGCGCCGCACACGCCGTGCTTCAGGAGCAGCCGCTGGTGGCGCCGCAGTTGTGGCACTTATAGCAGGCGCCATTGCGGATCATGATGGACCCGCAGTCCGAGCACGTCGGGGCATCGCTCTGGGACATGATGAGATCGGTGGGCCTTCCCTGTCCGCCCTCGACCAGCTTGAGATCGGGCCGCACTACCGGAGCCTTGACCTCGCCCGACTCGGTCATCACCGTCGCCTCGACCTTGTTCTCGCCGAGGAAGCGGCTGCCGAGGAAGCGGAAGATGTAGTCGGTCAGGCTCTTGGCCACCGGAATGTCCGGGTTCTTGGTGAAACCGGAGGGCTCGAAGCGGACGTGCTGGAACTTGTTGACCAGGGCATCCAGCGGCACGCCGTACTGCAGCGACAGCGAGGTCAGGGTGGCGATGGTATCCATCAGGCCCGAGATCGTGCTGCCCTCCTTGGCCATCTTGATGAAGATCTCGCCCGGAGTGCCGTCCTCGAAGAAGCCCACGTGGATGTAGCCCTCGTGTCCGGCCACATCGAATTTGTGGCGGATCGAGCGGCAGTCCGCGCCCAGGCGATGCCGTACCGGACGGCCCTGCTCTTCGGCGGCCGCGGCCTCTGCCTTGGCCTTGTTCTGGGCGTCGCTTCCCGTGTTCAGCGGCTGGCTGCGCTTGCACCCATCCCGATAGATGGCCACCGCCTTGAGGCCCAGCCGCCACGACTCCAGGTAGATGTTCTCGACGTCCTCGATGGTCGCATCCGTTGGCATGTTGACGGTCTTGGAGATGGCGCCCGACAGGAACGGCTGGACCGCGCCCATCATGCGGACATGACCCAGCGGCTCGATCGAGCGCACGCCCGAGCGCGGCTTGAAGGCGCAGTCGAAGACCGGGAGGTGCTCCTCGAGCAGATGCGGCGCGCCTTCGATGGTGTCGTGCTCGTCGATGTACTCGAGGATGTCGGTGACCTGCCTGGTCTCGTATCCGAGCTTGCGCAGCGCCCGGGAGACCGTCGTGTTGACGAACTTGAGCATGCCGCCGCCGACCAGCTTCTTGTACTTGACCAGCGCGATGTCCGGCTCCACGCCGGTGGTGTCGCAGTCCATCATGAAGGCGATGGTGCCGGTGGGCGCCAGGACGGTGACCTGGGAATTGCGCACACCGTGGGTGCGGCCGCGCGAAAGCGCCGAGTCCCACACGTCGCGGCTGGCCGATAGCAGGTCCAGCGGCACGTAGGCCGAGTCGACTCCGCGCGACTTCTCGCGGTGCTTCTCGATGACGCGCAGCTGCGGGTCGCGGTTGGCCGCGTAGCCGTTGTAAGGGCCCAGGGCCTCCGAGATGCGCGTGGACTGGTCGTAGGCACGCCCGCACATCAGCGAGGTGACGGCCGCCGAGTAGGCACGGCCGGCGTCAGAATCGTAGGGCAGGCCCATCGACATCAGCAGGGCGCCGAGGTTGGCGTAGCCGAGGCCGAGCTGGCGGAAATCGCGCGCGGTCTTGCCGATCTCCTCGGTCGGATAGCTCGAATTGTCGACCAGGATGTCCTGGGCCGTGATCAGCACGTCGACCGCATGCTCGAAGGCCTCGACCTCGAAACGACCGCTGGGGTCGGTGAACTTCATGAGGTTGAGCGAGGCCAGATTGCAGGCCGAGTTGTCGAGGTGCATGTACTCGCTGCACGGATTGGACGCGTTGATGCGACCGGTGGCCGGGCAGGTGTGCCAGTCGTTGATGGTCGTATCGAACTGCAGGCCGGGGTCGCCGCAGAAGTGAGCGTTCTCGGCGATCTGACGCCACAGGTCGCGCGCCTTGTAGGTATTGGCGGGCTGGCCCGACAGGACCTGGCGCGTGCTCCAGGGACCGTCACTCTCGACGGCTCGCATGAAGTCGTCGGTCACCCGCACCGAGTTGTTGGCGTTCTGGAAGAAGACCGAACCGTAGGCGGCGCCGTCGATGGAGCCGTCGTAGCCGGCATCGATCAAGGTCCAGGCCTTGCGCTCTTCCTCGGCCTTGCACGAGATGAATTCGTCGACGTCGGGATGGTCGACATTGAGGACGACCATCTTGGCGGCGCGGCGGGTCTTGCCGCCCGACTTGATGACGCCGGCCGAGGCGTCGGCCGCGCGCATGAAGGAGACCGGACCGGAGGCGGTGCCGCCGCCGGCAAGCGCCTCCTTGGAGGAGCGGATGCGCGACAGGTTCACGCCCGAGCCCGATCCGCCTTTGAAGATCACGCCCTCCTTGCGGTACCAGTCCAGGATCGAGTCCATCGTGTCGTCGACCGACAGGATGAAACACGCCGAGCACTGCGGCTTCGATTCGACGCCGACGTTGAACCAGACCGGGCTGTTGAAGCAGGCGTACTGCTCCAGCATCAGGTGGGTCAGCTCGTCGCGGAAGATGTCGCGCGCGACGGAATCGGCGAAATAATTCTGGGTCTCTCCCCACGAGACGATCGTGGTGACGACGCGGCCGATGAGCTGGCGAACGCTGGTCTCGCG
>DASPNH010000185.1:0-2095 GCA_035626675.1 Binatia bacterium | reverse complement strand
CCGCCCACCGCGCCGGCTGGACCTGCGGCCCCTGCGCCGGCCACGCCGCCAACCGCCTGGCCCGCCATCTCGGCCCCTTGGCGCAAGAGTCCCGGCCCCTGCGGCGCCGTACGCTTCTGGGTCTGCGTCAGGACATCATCGAGCGACTTCCAGAAGGCGAACTCCTTATTGACCGCCGAGAGTTCCGGCACTTCGGCATCGAGCAGCTTCCGGATCGCACTGGCCCCTTCGCGCTTGGCCCACGCTTCCGAGGTGTCTTTGAGCGGCACGCCGATCGCGCCGCCCGCGCGATGGGCAAAGCCGCCCGCTTGATCCACGACCGTGTCCCAGGCCCGCCGCACGGCCACGAGTTGATCGACTGACGGGGCATCCCCGAGGCTTTGGACGAGCGCCTGAAGTTGCGAGAGTTGGCGAATGGACCGCGGCTCAATCTCCACCACAACGTCCGCGATGCCGTCCGTGACATTGCGGATCGCCTTCTCCTTGCCTTTCGCGAGGGCTTCCCCGATCGGCATCCGTGTCGTGGTACGAAAACTGTCCTTGGCTGTCTCGAGCGCGTCCACGACGGGCTGGGCGTTGACTTCCCGCGCGCCGTACTGCGCCAGCGCGACGTCGATCTGCTCCCCGGCCGTCTCAGCCATGTCGGCGGCCTGCCGCTGGAGCGAATCCCGACTGCCCCGTAAGCCGCGTTGCAGGATCTGCGGCGTGAGTCGTTCGGCCATCGCCTTAAAGCGCTCTTTCGTCGCGCCCAGTGCCTGCTGGACCTGCTTCTCGGCCTGCTCACGGAGGGCCACTGGAGCACGTTGAATCGCCGCGCCCGCCACGGGCACCGCCGCCCCGAGGACGCCCCCCAGCGCCGCACTGCCCCCCTGCGCCGCAGCCAGACCCGCCCCACCGACCGCTTCGACCGCCGCACGCGGCAGCACCCGCGCCGCCGTCTGCCCCACGACCTGTCCGAGCGCGGGTGCAACCCGTCCAGCCAGCGCCGTACCGGCCGCCGTGATGGCACGGCTTGGTACAAGCACCTCGCCGATCTGTTCAGCGGCTTTGCCGATCGTTTGCGCGGAGGATGTGGGTTGTAAGGCGGCGTCAGCGGCGTTGAAGGCTGCTGCCGACAGGCCCGGTTGTCCATACACGGCATCGACGGCTCGTGAGACACCCGGCAGTTGATGCACCAACCGTCCGAGCCCTGCGGCCGTACTCGCAGCGCCTTTGGCGGCACCCATCCCGACATCGAGGACGGCGTCACCGAGTCGTCCGAGCGGATGCGTAGGGGCCGGTCCCGCCGGGACCGTCGGTTCGGCAGGTGCGGGCGCGGGGCGCTGCGCATCCTGATAGAGCTTCGCCGCCGCGGCGCTGATCGCGTCGTCGCTCATCGAGTCGGGGAACGCCACGGCCCCCACGCCCGGAATGTCGATCACCTTCTCGGGCATTACTTGATCGGCTCCACTTTCCCCGTCGCGGGGTTGAAGCGATGTGTCGGCTTTGGACTCGTGGTCGTCTCACGCGCGCGAAACTGGCCGGTGTCGTAGCCCGCATCCTCGAGCGCGTTGAGCGTCGTCTGTCGGCGCTGAATGAGCGCCGTTTCCAGGCCATCCAATTTCGACTTCGCGACCGCGGGTGTATCGCCGATGGTCGGCAGGATCTTGGCGTACTTGTATTCGTCTTCTTTCCGCAGCACGCCGCCTTCCAGCGCCTTGCCAATGACCTGTTTGACGCGATCGATCACCGCTTGGCGCTGCTTCGCGCTCTCACCCCAGCCGAACGTCTCACTGATCACATTCGGCAGTGCCGCCCCGATGCGCGAGGCTGTACCGACGCCACCTTGTGTGGTGATCTCGCCGCGCAACGTCTGAAGGTCGTTGAGCGATGTATCGAGGTCTGCAATGCGTCCGGCATCGCCGGAGGTCACCGGGCGTCCCTGTTCGCGCGCACTCGCGGGGCGCTGATTGATCGCTTGGCTGCGCGGCACCAGCACGGGCTGGCCATCCGCGCCGATGATCGGAACCAACGGTTCCGCGGCGGGCGTCTGCGGTTCGCGGTACTCCTCCACGCCTGCGCGCAGTTCGGCTTCGGTCAGCACCTTCCGGATCGG
>DASPNH010000184.1:0-21399 GCA_035626675.1 Binatia bacterium | reverse complement strand
GCAGGAGCCGTAGATGTTTCCGGTCTTGTTGCAGCAGCGCGGTCAGCCGAACTCCACAAGATCATGGGCACAACCGAGGAGTGGCTGGAGCAGCGCCTAGGTGGAGCGGCGGAACTTTTTGTCACGAACAGGACGGCTACGTTTGAAGGGTTCGAAGAAACCCCCGAAGAACGTGAAATGGCCGCCGGAAGATCTCCCTTAGCTCAGCCGACTGGCGTTCAGGTACGTCGGCGATACCGCCAGATGGCGGTAATCCTACGGTCGAACGCCAACCGCGCGTTCCTCCTTCGCGCATATGGCGGACGCTGCCAGTTATCAGGCGCCGTGCTTCGCTTGGCCGATGGAGTGTCGATGGATTCTGCTCACATCCAACCGTTGGGCGCTCCCCACGAAGGACCTGACGACGTTGGCAACATGCTATCGTTGTCGCCGACGATGCATCGACTCTTCGACCATGGCGCCATTCGAGTCGATCCCGAAAACCTCGAGATTCGCCTACTTCACGGCAATGACTTACCACACCTACCGCGGCTAAGTCTTCATCCTGACCATCGCATCGACGTTGACCGACTGCGGTACCACGCGCGCAGAATAGTGCGCGAGCACTTGACCTGATTATTCCAATGGCGAAGCTCGTCGCTGCGAACCAATCACGAGCAAGAGGAATGCCTGCGACGTCAAATTTGGAAAGCTTGCGTGCGAAGAATCGCAACATTTAGACAGGCTTGCCGGCAAAGTGAGCTTAGCGGCTGGCTAACACGGATTCAGGCCGCGTCGTCAGTGTTGGAGAGCGACATCTCTAACTGCGCCGGGTCAAGCGCTTCCGAAAGTTCGCTATCTATCAAACCGCAAAAGCGGGACCGCTCCATATGGGCAAGTAAATTGAAAGTTCGGGCATGCGCACGCCTGAGAAGATCGGCGTAACGCAAGGGAATTATCTTCGTCTCGCCTTCACTCGAAGTATCCTCCGCGAAAGAATCGATTACGGTGCCAAGCACGTAGGCAGTGATCGGGGTGTCGCGTCCGATACGGCCAGCGGTCCTGAGAGCTCGCGCGTACCCTAGCGCTTGATCTTTCTCTTTCACCGAAATTGTGTACCCACCACGCTTTAACTCTACGAGAACAACCCGCTCGATCCCGTCGACTTCGTTTTCATCGTCGTAAGAGTCCGTAGAATAGGCCCCGATGGATGCGTCAGGTAATGCGACAAAATCCGGACGTAACCGCTCGTCCTTGAGTACACGGTCACCTAGAAACTCCTTTACGACGGTCGCCAACGTCCGATTCGACGAGAACGTGATGCTCTCGAAATTCGGGCCGAACATCCATAACCCTCGTTCAAACAGCGGCTGTAGATCGTGCAGTTCATCCGTATTATGGCTCTCGACGAGCCGTTCGAGTTGAGAGATCAAGTCGAGCCGGAACCGCAATTCGTCAAGAACACGTCGCGCATCCTGAATGCTCCACTCGGCCAGAATTCCATCGAGGGCGTCGAGGTCATGCGCAGCCAATTTTGCTAACTTCTCTAGCAGGCCAAATCCCGACCGGGCCTGTTCCAGTTGAGCGAGCACCTCTACCGCATTCTCCAGATCGCGGGGAGTTATAGTCGGACTGCGAACTTGGATCTCTTCGGCGAACTTCGCGACGTTTTCACGACTGACAATAGGAAGCTTTTCGAGCGCTTGCCGATTCGCCCGAAGGGCCTGAAGCTTTCGGTCACGGCGAAAGTCGGAAGTAAGCGATCGAAGATCATCGCGTATGAATTCAGAAGCTGCCCGACGGGCAAGGTTCGTTTTTGCGCTTGAGTAGAAGCCGGACCAATCGGGCTTTACCACACTCGCCAAACAATCTGCTTCCACCACGTAAACGAATCGCTTACCAACGTTGGTGCGCGCATCAACGAGCGGGCCGTCGAATACGTCCCAGGAGGGACTTCCGACCTGCCGACGGTGGACCCACCAAGCGACTCCGCTTTGCTTGCTAGTGCGACCTGCCATTTGGCTGTCGAACCGCCGCAACACGAGATCCCCTACGGCTTCCACGTTCAGCCTTGCTATGTACGACAAGTGGTCGAGGTCGGTAAGACGAACGAGGCGATCATTGACCCAAATTGAGAACTCAGGATCGACAACGAATCGCGAACCGATTAAGTCGCGTAACTCGTCCTCGGTGATCAGTGTCTTGTCTGTGATCGCGCGAAGCGTCGTTCCAGAACTTGATGCAACGTCGGCACGCAGTGGCTCAACTTGTAAGGGCGTCTCTCCGGCACTGCGAGTTACACGGAACGTGCTGGTGACGCCATCTTTCGTTGTTTCCACAACATACTCTTCCGCGAAATAGAACATGGCGTGTCGACCAAGACCATTTCGACCAAAGGCACGACGATTGGCTCTAGTTTTTCCGCGAGGGAACGTGGCGAACTGACCTTGGTCCTTCAAGCGGTTGTAACTCAACTGCAACCATCGCTGCGCGAACTCGGCTGCGGTCATTCCGCTACCATCGTCAGCGAAGGAAACTTCTGCACCTTCGGCCGAAGGCCATGTGATTCGCACGTGCTCTGCCCCAGCGTCCCATGCGTTAGCAACAAGTTCTACGGTTGCATAATGGACGTCATTGATTACCCGCCCGGCATGCTGATTTAAAAAGCCTTCACCAAACGTAGGCTTAAGAATCTGGCCGGCATTAACTAATTTCTGGACCATTCGTTGACTCGTCTAGCAAATGGACCGCGTCGGCAAGTGTGCTACGTGGTCACTAGGACCTCGGCAGCCGTCGGGAACACCGACGGCCGAACACGGGACGGCCGCCCGAAAGCTCCGGGATCGTGGCGACCCACTTCACCGTCGGCAGCGCCGGCCGGTACGGCAACATAGGCCGAGTTTCGTGAGCGCACGCTAGCCGGATGGGGGACCGCGAACAGACGCGGGACCCCGGCGGGGCAGCTCCTATTTGGAGGCGGCCTTTTCCTTCTTCTTCTGCTGTTTCTCCTTGGTCGACAGCTTGGGCTTGTTCGTCTTGGGCGCGGGCTTCTGGCCTTTGGGCATGACGTTCTCCTTCGTGCTGCGCGGGGATTGGCGCCCCGGCGAGATGCAGCTAGCGCAATTGCCGAGTCTTGGCGACCGAAGAGCCCGCGGCTGTGCCTGGCTGCGGTTTGCGGCATCGGCACTCGGCGGTTACAGCACCCTCATGCGACCCATCGAACCCCGATTCTCGTCCTCGGAAAGAGGAGGCCCGCGATGAAGGCCCTGAAGATTGCCGCCACCGTGCTGCTTGCCTACGTCGGGATCGTCGTGGCTTTCGAGTCGTTCCTCGGCCTGGTCCAGCCCCAGGCCGGCTCCACCATCGTCATCACCACCACCGGTGAGGACGGCGAGTCGCAGGACCGCGTCGTCACGCCCATGGAGACCGATGGGCACCTGTACGTCTCGGCCAACCACTGGCCCCGGTCCTGGTACAAGCGCGCGCTGAGGAACCCGCAGGTCCACGTCACGCGAGGCGGCGAGAAGCAGCCGTACGTCGCGGTTCCCGTCACCGGCGCCGAACATGACCGTGTCCAGGCCGAACACCCTCACGGCTTCGCGTTCCGCCTCGTGACCGGCTTCCCACCGCGATACTTCCTCAGACTCGATCCGCGCTGAGGCCCGAGGGCGCGTTGATGATGACGACCTCCGCTGGCAGCGATTCGCGCTGCGGTGCCGGCCTGCGGGTCTCCCTGTAGGTTTCTTAAGCCTTTTGGGTGTGACGGCGTCCATCCGCTCGTGCAATGATGCCGAGTCCGGGGTCGTCATTCTTTTCCCTTTCCTGCTGCCGTCGCGCGAACCGCGTGGAGCCCGCCCGTATGAACATGTTGCGCCGCACGGTCTCGATGCTGGCCCTGCTGGCCGCCGCAGCTGCCGGCGATGCCATCGCCGCTGCCCCCGCCCCTATCACCCCGGAGCGATTGACCGGCGATGCCCATGGCGACATCACGTTGCCGTGCGGCACTCCGCAGGCCGCGCTTCGCCCGGGGCGGCGGGTGATCCCGGGTGCCAGCTACCGATGCGACCTGGTCGTGGAGCGCCGCAATCCCGCCTCCGGCTACGACGTGACGGCCACCATCCGAAGCTCGGTCCCATGCGACCACGCCATCGTCGATCTGGCCTGCCGTCCCGACGGGAGCGGAATCGCGATCGCCGGCGACTATTCCGGCCTCCAGAACACCGTGCATTTCCTGGAGTTCGACCGGCACGGCTTGGCCACCGCGCCGGCGCACGCGGTTGCGGTCCGACCGTCCTGCCGCTTTCCAAACCGCTTCTTTCTCCTGGAGAGCGAGCTGCGCGCGATGGCAGAATGCTCCAACGCCTCGGGGCCCGAGGCCAGGCTCGTGCTGCGCCGCTTCCCTCTGGGCGGCGGCCAGGAATCCGAGCCGGTCATCCTGGCCGAGTCCTTTGAACACCACGTCGCCCACGTCGACGCGGGCGCCGTCGACAGCCTGGGCAACATGCTGGTGGCGTGGACGGAGAGCTACGGTCAGGACGACGAAGGCCAGCCCGACTATCGCGTGAACGCGCGCGTCCTGGCGCCCGATGCGAGCCTGCTCGGAGAGGCGTTCCGCGTCGACACCTCGCTGCCCGGCCGCGGGTTCCTCCATGCGGTCGTTGCGGAGGAGCCGGGAATCTTTTCGGTCTACTGGGGCAACTTCCAGCTCGAGGGGACGATCGTGCGCACCGTCAGCATCGATCCGGACCTCTACTGGCGCGCGCCGGTGACGACGACCACGCTGCCGGCCTGGAGTGCAGCGCCGGCTTTCGATTTCGTCCGTGCCGTCGGCCCTGCCGGTGACCACAGCCAGGAGATCTTCGAGGGGCGGATCGCCTCGTTTACCGGCGACGGCCACGGCAACCTCTACCTTCGGCGCCTGCTGAACAGCCGCAACTACTGGTACCGCGCCGAGCTTCCCGACACGACCGAGTACTCGTCCGCCACCTCGGGTCTGCGGTGGGCGCGCAAGGAAGCCGTCATCCCGAGCGACCGCTACACGCGCGACTCCGTCGACGCTGCCTCGGCCAACGGAACGTTGCTGCGCGCCACGATCGAGTGGCGCGGCTCCGACTTCGGCGGCTATGAGATCGTCGCTCATCGTTCCAGCGACGCCGGCAGGACGTGGTCGTATCCATCCTCGATGTCGGCGATCTTTTGCGGCTACTGCGACGAATTCGAGTTCTACGGACTCAGGCTGGCCACGAACGGAAATGGCAGCTGGATGGCCGCCTACCTTTACGCCGAGCAGATCGAGCGCGGCGATCCCGAAACCTGGGAAGCGCGTCTGAACGTCGTCTTCTCCGACGATGACGGCGCCAGCTGGACCCATGCCGGCGAGGCCTGGAGCGAAAAGGTCGTGGCATCCTACGACGCCGAGTCCCAGACTGGCCATCATCTTGCCGCGGCAGCGGGGGCCGAAGGGAGCTGGGCACTGGCATGGCGCAACATGCATGGCGGCAACATCCGCATGGCTCGCGCCTCCGCTGCGGGCGCATCGTGGGAAGTCACGGAGCTGACTGCGCCGTGGCAGCGACCGGCCGACGCGGATCCGGACTACTGGTACGATCCGCACGTGCCGTATCCAGGCCTCTCGCTCGTCACCACTTCTTCCGGTGTCTGGATCGCGGCGTGGGAGGAGCATCACGGCCCGGCGCAGTACGGCCAGGACGGAGACCTCTTCACCGCTCGCTCCCTGGATGACGGCCGTACCTGGAACGCGCCCGCACCGCTGAACGCCTACGCTGCCATCGACGGCGCAAGGGATGCCGACCCGTCACTGGCAGCGGCATCCGACGGCCGCGTTCTGGTCGCATGGTCCTCGCACGACCCGCTCGGCGAGACCGCCGGCATGGACTCCGACATCGTCACTTCCATCTCGCTCGATTCGGGCCTTACCTGGAGCCCGCCTGCCGCCGTCGACGCCGCGACGGCGACGGCGGACGACGATCAGGACCGCGTGCCGCTTGCGCTTGCCGACGCCGACGGCGGCTGGACGGTGGCGTGGACGTCGCTGCCCGTCACCAGCCGGTGGTGGTGGGACGACAAGGGCGCCGTGGTCAAGGTCGCCGTCTCGGGCCTGAGCTGCGGCAACGGCATCACCGACGACCTCGAGGACTGCGACGACGGCAACGACGTCGACGGCGACGGTTGCAATGCCAACTGCAGCCTGCCGGGCTGCGGAAACGAGGTGACCGATGCGGGTGAGAGCTGCGACGACGGCAATCTTGCCGGCGACGACTGGTGCAACGCCACCTGCCAGGCCTCCTGGTGCGGCGACGGCCACCGCCACCTGTGGAACGAGGACTGCGACGACGGCAACGCCAGCGACGAGGACGAATGCACGTCGGTGTGCAAGCGTCCGTACTGCGGCGACGGCTTCACGCGCCAGGGCGAGGAGCAGTGCGACGACGGCAACGAGGTCGAGACCGACGGCTGCCGCAACGACTGCGAGCTGACCTTTTGCGGCGACGGCATCGTGCGCGAAGGCGTCGAAGCGTGCGATGACGGCGATGCCAGGAGCGGCAACGCGTGCACCAACCAGTGCAAGGTCGCGACTTGCGGCGACGGCTACGTCTACCACGGCGTCGAAGAGTGCGATCCCGCCGATCCGATCTACGCCGGCGAATGCAGTCCCGATTGCAGGCGCACCGGAATCTGCAGCGACGCCGACGACAGCGGCTCGGCCACCGCAACCGATGCATTGTTCATTCTGCGCGCGGCGGTCGGTCTCGAATACGACTGCCCGGCCCACCGATGCGATCTCGACGGCAGCGGGCGTATCACGGCCAGCGATGCGCAATCGGCGCTCCAATACGCCGCCGGAGTCCGGGTCGCGCTGAAGTGTCCCGGCACCGGCTACGTCAGTTTCATTCTGGAGGACACGCGCGTGCACGGCGCGCTCCAGCTGGACGTCGATTTCTCGGGAACGGGCATGGAGTTCGCGACCAACACCGGTCAGGCAGAATGCGCGGTGCGCGCATCGGGCATCATGTTCGCGCACGCGGTGCATCCCGGCGGTCACCTGAGTCTCGGCTTCGTCTCGCTCGCAGGTTTTGCCGGGCCGCTCGAGATCGCCCGCTGCCGCTACTTCATTCGCGACGAGGAGATCTTCGGGGACCGGCCGCTTCGCATCGCAGTCACCGACGCCAGCGGGACCGACTTCGAGACCATGGAACCATTGTCGCGAGTAAGCTTCGTGACGCATTGATTGAGCGCGTACGCCAGGCTGGCTCCGTGACTGGACATGGGCCTGGGCCGTCGTAGCGGTGCAAGCCGAGGGACACCCGGATTTCCTCTTTCCTGACTCCGGCGCAGGGCTTCAAGAAGGCACTGTATGGAGGTGTCGCGATGGGATGGTTCCGCATTCGCAGTTCTCCAGATGCGGCGACGACATCACCACGGAACAGATCGGCGAAGAATGCGATGACGGGAACGGCCGATGGGCGATGGATGCACGGGCATCGACTGCCGTCTCCACCAGCGCTGCGGGGACGCGAACGCTGACCAGCAGTTGACCACGACGGACGCCCACCTTGCGCTGGCGCGGTGGAGTTCTCTTCTACCTTTCCAACAGCCTCCCGAACGTGCATGCCGAGCTTGCATACGACGGCATCGTCTCGTTCCCCGCCGGAGCCGAATGCGAAAGCCTGGCGCCGGCAGCGACGATCGCTCATGACCCGACTGCCCGCACCATCACGGTAGATGCGCAGGACGCCTTTTTCGGCCCCGCCGTCGCGAACCGAGGTCTGGCGCATTGCTCCGGTGCCCTCTTCGTGCTGCCTCCGCACGAGCGGCGCTTCGTCGCCGCAACCAACAGCAATGCTCCTGTGCGCATCCTGCCATTTTGAGGACGCGCATCGGAGCATCCTATCTTCCGCTCGCCTTGCACCGCGCGCATCGGACAACATCCATCCGCACGTGAGTTGTCCGCGTTCGCGGCGTTCGATGTTTCCTCACCCTCGATGTCTTCGACCGCATCGAAGTTCGGCGAACGTTTCACACTGTTGGGTCTCGAATCATCGATGTCTCCTTGCACCGTGAATAATCCGCAGCGCGTGTCGGTCGCAGGTCATTATGAGAAAAATCAGCGCCTGCACGGCAATCCTTGGAGCAACCCTCTTATTCACAGTTGCGCCTGCGCCGCAGAGCTTTGCCCAGTCGGAGACCGGGCTGGAGCACGGCAAAGGGCACGACAAGAACAAGCACGGCAGTGCGACGGGCTCGGAGAAGGCCGTCGGCACTGGCGGCACGGGAGCCGCGTCCAGCACGGGCACGGCTACCAGCACCGGCACCGGCGGGACGGGCGCCGCCAGCAGCACCGGCACTGGCGGTGACGCGGCGAGCAACACGCGCGGTGGCGACACCACCGGCGGCGCAGCCACTGGCGGATCGGCCAGCAGCGGCGACACCACCGGCGCCACCATCCAGCTTGGCGACAAGGCCAAGATCATGCCGCACTCGACGGTGAACACGCCGACCACCGGCAGCACCGCAACTGGCGGCTCGGCCACCGGCGGCAGCGCCACGGGTGGCACGACCACCGGTGGCTCCGCAACGGGCGGCGCCGGCTCGGGCGGCACGGCCACTGGCACTGGCGGCAGCGGCACGGGCGGCACGATCGACCGCACCGGCGGCTCTGCTACCGGTACCGGCGGCAGCGGCACCGCAACCCCGTAAGCATCCAAAGAAGGGCGACAGCCCGCGATCCCCGTCGCGGGCTGTCGCATTCGAAATCATGAAGAACGTGCATCTCCTACTGCGGCAGACCCTGATGTCTGCCGCATTTCTTTTTGCCCTCTCACCTGCGGCCAATGCCGAAACTGGCGCGGGAACGGTTACCGGAGGATCGGCAACAGGCGGATCGGCGACTAGCGGGTCCGTCGTAGGCGGCTCCGCAACCCGCGGCTCGGCCACCAGCGGCTCGGTTGTGGGCGGCTCCGCAACTGGAGGTTCTGCCAGAGGCGGCGACGCCGTCGGCGGATCGGCAGTTGGCGGCTCGGCCACTGGCGGATCAGCGGTCGGAGGATCCGCAACCGGCGGATCGGCGACGGCGATCGGCGGCACGGCCACCAGCGGCAGCGTCACGCCGGGTACGGCCACGGCGAATGTCGGCCGGCGCAGGATCACTGCAAGTGGCGACGGCGGCGTCAGCATCCATGCCGAGGACAGCCGCGCACGGGTGAACCTGGGCAATCATGTCCTTCTGGTGGAGGGCGATCGCGTGATCATCGATGGCTCCGAGCGCGCGAAGCTTCCCGCCTCGGCCGATGCCATTCAGATCACGTTGCGCGACGGACGTCTGACGGTTCGCGCGGACCAGGCCGACGTGTTCTCGGAGAACCTGCGCGCGCGATAGGGTCGGGACGAAGTTACCGCCGGCCGCGCTCCGTATCGACGAAGCGCGGCCGGCGGGCGTCTGCCGCGTCAGACCCCGATCTGTACCTCGATGGTCACCGTGATCGGATTCAGGTCCGGATCCGAAGCATCCTCGATCGTGATGTCGAAATCGGAAGGATCCGGGATCTCGCTCGCCGTGAACTGGCATGTGACCAGCGGAGTTGGCGCGGCGAATCCGTCCAGTGAGATGATGCCGAGCGAGAGACTCTCGCCGGCATCGTCATCGGTGGCGGCGAAGATCGCTCCGTCGACCTCCTCCTCGCACGATACCTGGCTGCCGGTTCCCTCGAACTGGCCGGGCGCGTCCGAGTAGTCGACGCGGAACTGTACCGCACCCACCTCCTCGCTGCTGGCGGAGGTCAGCTGGAACCTGATCGAGACGGTTTCCCCGACCAGCGTCGTCGTGGGCCCGCCGATGGTCGTTGTCGTCGGCGTCCCGACAGTGGTGGTCGTCGACGTCGTCGTCGTGGTGCTGCTCGAAGCATCCGTCGTGGTGGTGGTATCGGTGGTCGAGGTGATGCCGCAGGACGGGGTATCGGCGCACTGTGTGTCCTGGCAGTCGACGTCGCCGTCGTTGTCGTCGTCGACGCCGTTGTCACAGTCTTCGCACGTACCGGCTCCCGGCTCGTCGCTGATGCACACTGCCGGAGTGTCGTCGCAGTTCGCCGACGCGCACGTGCACTGCGCCGTGGCAGCCGCATTGATCTGCGACAGGTCGGCGCTGACGAAGAAGCATTCGAACGCGCTGACGAAGGCCGGGATGGCACATCCGGAGATCGTGGCGCGGAAGATGTCGCCTTCGATGACGATGTCGATCTCGCAACCGCTGTTTTCGAGCGCTTCGACCAGCGAGCAGTCGGGATTGCTGCCCAGGTCCCTGGCCAGGAACGCATTGGCCGCTTCCAGGTCGACCTCGATGGTCAGGCTGCTGCACGTGCCCGTGGCCGTGGTTCCGAAGAAGAGTCGGACGAAATGGGGAGCCGGGTGATCGCCGCCGTTGCACCCGGGCAGAAGGACGAGCAATGCAAAAGCCACGCTTCCGGCCGCGAGGTTTCGAAGATGCTTCCTCATTCGTGAGCTCCTGTGCAGACACGAACGGCGAACGCATGGTCCGCGTGCGCCTGCGGATGATTTACAGAGTCGGCTCGAAGTGAGCCGACGCACGATGCTATGACGGCACGCATCGCAGAGAAAGGCGGAACCAGTTGGGGGTTACGCGTCGCGTCGGGTGGTCATCTCATCTTCGAGAGCGACTCGATCCGTTCCTTCATCCGCGCCGCGATCCTGCGGCGATCGTACTTCTCCAGAACCTCCGCGCGCGCACGCTCGCCGCGGCGCCTGGCGGAGCTGCGGTCGCCGAAGACCTCGCGCATCAGCGCTCGCAGGTGCTCGACCGACGGCGCCGCCCAGCGCTGCCCCCGGAAAAGGCCCGGCCTGGCCCATCCATGCTCGGGCAGCTCGGTCAGCTCGTAGTCGATCAGCCAGGCGTTGTCCGCGTTCATGAACTCGGTGTTGCCGCTCCAGCCGGTGCCGATGGTCGGGAGGCCGCAGGCCATCGCCTCCAGGTACGGCCTGCCCCATCCCTCGCCGCGAGAAGCCAGGACGAAGGCATCGGCAGCAGCGTAGAGCGCGGGCATCTTGCGCGGGGACATCGCCAGGGGAACGACGACGATCCGCGGGGTCGATGCGGGATCGCGATGCAGAACGTCGCGCAGGTAGGACAGGACGTGTGGCGCCGGATCGCCCGCCACCGATGCCGCGCTCGTGCTGATGGCCAGGACGAGCGTCACTTCCTCGCCGGCACCGAACTCGTCCACGAATGCTTGCAGGAGAACGTCCCAGCCCTTGCGAACGCTCCATGCAAAGACCGAGAGGAACACGAACCCGCGCGCGTCGGGAATGACAAGCGGCTCGCAGCGCCGGCCATACAGATCGGCGTCGATGGCCTCGGGAATCACGACGAGCCTGCGCCGATCGACGCCCGCGGAGGCGAAGGTCTCGACGTTGAAGCTGCTGGGCACCCAGATCTCGTCCATCGCGTTACATCGCTCGACGCGGTCCAGTGGCAGCGAATCGGTCTCGAACATGGTGCGGCCGATGTTGACGACGGCCTGAGGGTGCCGCCAGAAACGGATCGCCTGATGCTGGATGACGTGCACGAAACGGTCGGGCAGCTCCGCTCGTGCAAGCTCGGCGATGCGCGCCATGTCCTCCGCCGGCAGATCCAGCGCGGCATGCTGCCACGGGTGCGGATTGACGTAGACCTCGACGCCGGCCTGGTCGAGCGCCAGCACGTAATCGCGGGCCTCGCTGGCGTAGCCGCTGCGATCGAACACCGGCGCCGACCACAGGACCGCCGGCGGCCGCACCGCCGCTGCCCGTCCGCGAGGCGGCATCGGCCACGAAGCGGCGCGCACCGCCAGCACGTCGGTGCCGTCGGCCTGGCATCGCTGCGCGTCGTCGGGAGTCAGCGCCGGCGCCCACCTGCGCAAGAACTTCCATGCATGCTCGTGCTCGATTCTCGGACCGGCCGTGGCGCGCTGCGCGTGCACGAGGACGCTGTCGGCGCAGTACCGCACCTCCAGGCCGACCTCTCGCACGCGCTGGCAAAGATCGGCGTCCGCGAAGGCGCCCTCCAGCGTTTCGTCGAAGCCGCCGATCGCTTCGAACGACTTGCGCGGAATCAGCATGCCGGTGGCCGCAACGGCACCGACCGTGCGTATGCGATCGACGGCAGTCGCTGGCGGGAAAGTGCCGCGGTAGGGCGGATACGGAAGCAGCTCGGGACCGAACACCAGGCCGGCGTGCAGGAGCGAGCCGTCTTCGGCCAGCAGCCTGCTACCGGCGATGCCGGTGCCGGAGAATTCGCGAAGGGTCGCCAGCAGCGCGTCGAGCCAGCGCTGCTGCGGACGCGTACCCTCGTCGACGAAGACCAGATGCTCGCCGCGCGCGTGGGCGGCGCCGAAATTTCTTGCCGCCGGCTCGCCGAGCCCGGCCGCAAGACGCACGACCCGCGTCGCATCCGCGCGGCGGCTGACCAGCTCTGCGGCCGCGCCGTCCTCGGCCACGACGACGAGCTCCCACGAGCAACCGGGCGCCGCGCCATCGAGAGCTTCGATGGTGGCAGGCGCGTCCTGTGCGTCTTCGCGCACGACGAGGATCACCGAGCACGTCGGCACCGACTGCGCGGCATCGGTAGCAGCCGTGCCCACCCGCCGCGCCACGTCGATGCCGCTTTGCTGCAGGCGCTCGACGATCATGCCGGCCACCTTGTCGTGGCGGAAGCGGTCCAGGACGGATTCGCGCGCTTTCTCTCCTCGCCTGGCCGCGGCGCCGCGGTCCTCGAACACCTCGCGCATCAGCCTTCGCAGATGGTCGAGCGAAGGCTTGGCCCACAGCGTGTGCTCGGGGGTGTGGAAGTGTACCGGCAGGCTCGGATCGTTGTGCGGCACCAGCGAGTAGTCGATCAGATAGGCGTTGTCGGCGTCCATGAAGTCGGTGTTGCCGCTCCAGCCGGTACCGATGGTGGGCAGGCCCGAAGCCATCGCCTCCATGTACGGCCTTCCCCACCCTTCGCCGCGCGAGGCCAGGACGAAGGCATCGACGCTGCGATACAGGCGCGGCATCATCTGGCCTTCCACCGTTGCCGGACACAGGACGACCCTGGCTCCGGCGGACGCGTCTCCGCCGAGATGCTCGCGGATGAAATCGGTGAGCTCGCTCAGCGGCGACCTCTGCGACGGCGAGACTCGCAGCAGCAGCGTCACGCCTTCGTCACGGCCGAACTCGTCCAGATATGCGCGCAGCAGTGTCTTCCAGCCCTTGCGCGGGCCCATCAGGAAGACGGAGAGGAAGACGAAGCCGCTGGTGCCGTCGATCTCCAGCGGAGCGACGTCGCGGCCGTAGGAACGCTCGTCGATGGTCTCGGGAATGACGAAGACGCGCTCGCGGTCGACGCCCGAGGCAACGAACGCCTCGCGATTGAAGCGGCTCGGCACCCAGATCTGATCCATCTGATTGCAGCGAGCCACCCAGCCCGTGGGAATGCGGTCGGTCTCGTTCATCGTACGGCCGATGGCGATGCGCTCCTGGCCGTGGCGCCGGAAAAAGATCGCAGGGCGCGAGACGATGCTGACGAAGTCGTCAGGCGCGCGATCGACCAGGAAGCGCTCGAAGTCGACGGCTTCGTCGAGCGAGCTGGGATTGGCGGTCGCGAACGGATTGCCGAGCGTGGCAACGCCGCTGCGATCCAGCGCGGTCAGGAAGTTGCGCGTGCTCTCGGCATACCCGCTGGGACCGAAGACGTATCCCGACCAGATCAGCGGCGGCCTTGCGCCGGCAGCCACGCGCGAACGCAGGTCGGTTCCCGGCGCCGTGGCCACCACGGGAGCATCCAGCAGGGCGGATTCCATGGCAGGCGACCACTTGTCGGCGAAGTAGCGTTCTTCGGTCGTGCCGTCTGCGGGCGCGTGCTCGTCGCTGACGGCATCGGTTGCCGTTGCGAACGGCCCGACGAGCGCTAGCGACAAAAGCGACCGGTCCGTATGCCCCTCCACGCGCATCACGCTCGACGTGCAGCAGACGACGCCTCTGCCGTGCGCGCGCATGCGAAGGCAGAAGTCGGCATCGAAGAGCTGAACTTGCAGGCGCTCGTCGAAGCCGGCAGCGAACAGGAAGCGCGAGCGCTCGACCAGCATTCCGTCGATGCTGACTGCGGCGACCGCGGCGGTGGGCTGCGTGGCCGGCTCGCGAAGCGGGACCGCGTAATGCCGATACGGCAAGCTGGTGGCGTCGATCGCGAAGCCGTACCGCCGCTGGTCCGCGCAATCGCACAGGACGCTCCCAGCCACTGCTGCCCCGGGAGTCGTCTGCAGCGCGTGAACGAGTGCGCGGAGCCATCCACTCTGCGGCCGCGTGCCTGCGTCCACGAAGGCCAGATAGCGGCCGCGCGCGCGCAGCACGGTGCGGTTCAGGTCGGCAGCCGTCGGGCCGTCCGCGACCAGGACCTCGATGTCGAAAAAAGGGTCAGGCATCTTCTCGGTCGCCGAGAAGGCGCCTGACCCCTTTTTCGGCCGCACGATCACCGAGCAGACCGGCATGCGCGCGGTGATCTCGGCGTAGATGCAGCTGGCGAAGATCCGCGGCGCGAGCGACTCCTCGAGCTGCTCGACGCGAACGACATTCTGCTGCACGAGCGGCAGCGGCTTGTCCGGCGTGGAGTGCTCCAGGTCCAGGCGCAGTCCGACGAGTTCGCATCCGCGCTCGCCAGCGAGCTCGATCACCTGACGGCGCGTGAAGCCTGAAACGTTGCGAGCTTTACCGCCGGCTGCCAGTGATGCAGCCAGTGCATGAGCCGCCGACGGTGCTTCGAGGATCAGATGACCGCCGGGCACGAGAAGACGCAGCGTCGATTGCAGGGCGGCCCCCGCATCACGCGCGCGGTCGAGAAGATCGCTGGCGATGATGCAGTCGAACGAGCCCGGAGGTAGATGCGCCGTCAGCTCCGGCGCAACGATCTCGTCGCAGCGCTGGCCTGCGATGCGCGCCAGCACCGGGTCGGCCACGACGCCGGTGACGCGGCGGTCGGCGCGCCCGAGCTTCAGCAGCAGCGCCGCGACGCCGGCGCCGCATCCGAGATGAAGGATGTTGCGCGCAGTTTCGGGGACGAGATTCGCGACACGTGCGAATCCGGGATCCCGCTGCACCACCGAGGCGGCGCGCGGCCGGCGGATACTCACGAGAAGGTTCGACCCTTCGGTTTCAGTTCACGACGAGGAAGCCGAAGTCGACCGGCACCTTGGCCTTGCCCGACAGCACGACGGTGAACGCGCCATCGCCGACCTCGACGAACTTCAGCCGCCGCCCGCCGACGGGGTCGCTCGACAGCGTGGCCAGCACGATGCTGCTGGCGGTGACTGCCGGATGCGCGACCTCGACGCGGTCCACTCCGGCCGGGATCGTGCCCTGCCCCGCGCTGGAGAAGGACGCGCGGCCCTCGACGTTGAGCGCAAGACCGTCGATGGTCGAGTTGCGCGCGAGCACCGCCGGATTGTTGGGATCCTGCGCGTAGCCGAAGACGCCAGCCAGATCGCGGACGTCATTGGGATCGTTGGGGAAGCCGGCGAGGCCGACGATTCCGGCCACCGGAAAGGATTCGTTCGGATCAAGGTGGAGGTCGCCGCCGGTGCGGCCGAGAACGCCGACGCTGTCGATGGAACGGCCGCCTACGCCGATGGCATCGACCGAGGCGCCGTAGACGCCGTAACGAAGGACCTCGTTCGGGTCGGTGACGAGGGCGCCTCCGCTCTGTCCGAGCACGCCGATCCGGGAGGTCGATGTGCCCTCGATTCCGATCGAAACGCCGCCGGCAGCGCGCAGTGCCGATACCGGGCTGAAGTCGGGGTCGGGGTTGTTGGGATCGGAGAGCTCGGTGCCGATGACCAGACCCCGCACGCGGGGCGGAATCACCAGGCTCGTCGGGGTTTGCGCCGTGTTCTCCTCGCCCAGGATCAGAGGAGTGCCATCGGCGGCCTGCGCCTGCCTGGCTCCGCCGGTGACGACGCGAGCCGCGGCCGCGGCGCCGGCGATGAGCAATCCGCCGCGCAGGATTTCGCGGCGAGTGCTGCGGGATTCCTGCAGTTCGGGTGAGTCGTCGTGCTGTTGGCGCTTCATCGATCCTCCGTGCCGTGCGGCAGTGAGCCAGGAACTCGGTCGGGCTGATGATCTTTCGACGAACTTACCGCGGGCCCGGGAAGACGGTCAAGTCAGCGCAATCGCACGGCACCCGTTGAATCGGGGTTCAGCGACTCGCCGCGCTCATCGCCTCTGCAAAGGTGTGCGATGCTGAATCCAGGGAGAGTCTCACGTTCGGGCGTTACCCGCGCCCGCTCCGATGCTGCCAGGCACGCACGAAAGCCGCGGCCAGGAACACCGCGCACGCCGCGCAGAAGAAGTCTCCGACATGCGCATAGAGCGTCATCGCACGCATCGGCACCACGTCTGCAGCCAGAGCGCCCGAGGTGAACGGCGCGGTTCGCGCCATCACGCGCCCGGTGGGGCCGATGAGCGCCGACGGTCCCGATGTCGACGCACGGATGAGGTGGCGCCGCGTCTCGATCGCCCGCATCGAGACGAGCGCGAACTGGTGCTCGGCGAACTCGGTGCTGGCAACCCAGCTGTCGTTGGACAGATTGACGAGCACGGCGGCGCCGCTGCGCACGCGATCGCGCGCCAGGTGCGGAAACATCGCCTCGTTGCAAATCAGGACGCCGGTCGGCCCGAGCACCGTCGCCAGCGGGGACGTGGCGGTCCCTGTCGAGAACTCACGCACGCGACCGAACGTTCGGCGCAGGATCTCGACGCTTCCGAACGGAAAGTACTCGGCGAAAGGCAGCAGATGTTCCTTGTCGTAGGTGCCCAGTACCGAACCGTCGGCAGCCAGGAGGAATGCGCTGTTGTAGAAGCGCGGGCGTGCGGCCTGCTCGATGCGCGGCGCTCCGGCCAGCAGTTCAACGCCTGCAGGCCCGGTCACCGAGGCGATCGCATGACGGTAGCTCGGCTCGTCGGCGACGAAAAACGTCATCGCGTTCTCTGGCCACACCACCAGATCGATGGCGCCCTGCTGCAGCATCTCGTGCGTGAGCTTCAGGTAGGAGTCGAGGTTGCGACCGTACAGGCTCGGGTCCCATCGCGCGCCCAGGTCCAGGTTGGCCTGCGCGATGCCGACGCGCACGCTTTCGGCCGCACTCTCGTCGCGCCAGTCCTGACCGAGACGGACACTGCCGTACGCCAGCACGAGCACCGAAATCGCGGCAGCGGTCAGCGTCTCGATGACGACTGCGCGCCGCCAGCCGGATGCAGTCGCGGTCGATTCCGCTGACGCTCGCTCGCCGCATGGAACGACCCACGCTTCGACGATGGCCGCGTTGACCATCGCGATCACGAAGCTGACGCAGTAGACGCCGCCGATGTCCGCCACCTGCACCACACGCTCTGCCAGCCACGATGCGGGCAACATCGATGCTGCAGGCGACAGCGGCATCTGCGTGTAGCCGAGCAGGCCCCATGGGTTTCCGGTCAGCACACGGTCGCGGCCGAGTTCGGCAAGCGCCCATGCCGCGCCCGCGACCAGCACCAGAGGCCGGACCTGCAGACTCGCGGCGAGGCGGTAACAGGCGGCGAACGCCATGTACTCGACCGCACCCATCAGGAACGCCGCGATCAGGAACAACGCGAGGCCGAGCCAGAAAGGCTGGCCGTAGTACAGCGCGAGCGTCGGCGGGAGCCAGTCGGTCGTGCCCGCAGCGGCGAGCATTCCCCACAGCCCTGCCAGCGCAATCGCTGCGCCCGGCGAAGGAGCGTGACGGATCGCGAGCATCAGCGGCACGAGCGCGAGCCATGCCAGGGCGCGCAGATGCAGCGGCGGAAAAGCGCAGACGAACGAGGCCGCGGAAACGAGCACGAGAACGAAGCAGGCCGACAGGGCCGCGGGCGGCGCCGGCAACGTCATCTACTTCGGACCTCGGCGCGCCTGGCGGCCGTCGCCGAAGCGACGATCACACGGATGCGACGGCTTTGCGTGATCGCGCGCGTGCCGGTAGCTACGCCGGCATGATGCGCTCCGGATCGCCGGCTGTCCCGTTTCGCTCGTGGTGACGTGGATCGACATCCTGCTGGCGAGCATTCTGGCGCGCCGGCTCGGTGACGCAGGCATCGGCATCGAGCTGTGGGACGGCTCGCGAATCGAGGACGCCGCGAGCAGCTCTCGCCTCGTGTTCCGGAGCCGGCCGGCATTGCTTGCCGTGCTCACCCGCCCCGCCCTGCAGTTCGGCGAGCAATACACTTGCGGTGGCATCGACATGGAGGGTGATCTGGCCGACGCGCTGGCCGCGGTCTTCGCATCGATGCCGCCACGGCACGAATCGCGCTTGTCTCGCGCCATTCGCCGGCGTTCCGTTTCCATAGATGCGATGCGTGCCTACCGCAATGTTCACCACCACTACGATCTCGGCCTCGAGTTCTACCGGCTCTGGCTCGACGAGCAGATGGTCTACACCTGCGGCTATTTCGCCACGCCCGAGGTAACGCTGGAGCAGGCGCAGCTCGCCAAGATGGATCACGTGTGCCGCAAGCTCAGGCTGCAGCCGGGCGAGACGGTGATCGAAGCGGGCTGCGGGTGGGGAGCTTTGGCCATGCACATGGCCGAGCACTACGGCGCGCGCGTGCGCGCGTACAACATCTCGACCCAGCAGGTCGAATTCGCACGCGCCCGCGCGGCCGAGCGCGGGCTCGGCAATCGCGTCGAGTTCGTCGCCGCCGACTACCGCGAGATCACGGGAAGCTGCGACGCCTTTGTCTGCATCGGCATGCTCGAGCACGTCGGACCGCGTCATTATCGAGAGCTCGGCCGCGTGATCCGGCAAGTGACCAGCCCGCGTGGCCGCGGGCTCCTCCATTCGATCGGCCGGATTTCTCCGCAGCCGACCGATCCGTGGCTTCGCCGGCGCATCTTTCCGGACGGCTACGCGCCCTCGCTGGCCGAGATGTCACGCGTCTTCGAGCCCAGCGGCCTGACCATCGTCGACATCGAGAACCTGCGTCCGCATTACGAGCGGACTCTGCAGCACTGGCTCGCGCGTTTCGAGGAGGCGGCCCCTCGCATCCGCGAAACCTTCGATGAGCGATTCGTGCGGACCTGGCGGCTGTATCTGGCCAGCTGCATTGGAGCGTTCCGAGTCGGCACGATGCAGCTCTTCCAGATCCTCTTCACATGCTCGCCGGCATCCTCGCTGCCATGGACCAGGGCCGACCTGTACCGTTAGGGACGGCTGATGGTGGCGTACGCCGCCAGCGCCGCGCGCCTTGCCGAATCGTGCGCGACGATCGGCTCGGGATAGTGTTCTCCGAGGCGCACGCCGGCCGCGGAAAGCACGGCCGCCGGCGCCTTCCACGGCTCGTGGATGCATGCTGCCGGCACGTTGCGCAGCTCGGGAAGCCAGCGGCGCACGTATGCGCCGTCGGGATCGAACTTCCTGCCCTGCAACACCGGGTTGAAGATCCGGAAGTACGGCGCCGCGTCGGCACCGCAGCCGCTGACCCATTGCCAGCCCAGGGTGTTGTTGGCCAGGTCGGCGTCCACCAGCCTGTCCCAGAACCAGCGCGCCCCGTCCTGCCATGGCTGCAACAGATGCTTGACCAGGAATGACGCCGCCAGCATGCGCGAGCGATTGTGCATCCAGCCGCTCGCCGCCAGCTCGCGCATCGCGGCATCGACGATGGGATAGCCGGTGCGTCCCTGCTGCCACGCGTGCAGGAGCCGCTCCTCGCGTTTCCAGGGAAAGCGCGCGAACTCGGGCCGCAGACACTGGTCGGGAAGATTCGGATGATGATGGAGAAGATGGTAGCCGAACTCGCGCCAGACGATCTGGCGAAGGAGCGCATCGCAGCCGCGTTCGGCGCTGACCTTCCGCTCCATGTGATTGCGCAGGGCGTGCCAGACCTGGCGCGGGCCGATCTCGCCGAATCGCAGATGCGGCGACAGACGTGAGGTCCCCGTCACGTCGGGCCGTTCGCGATCGACGGCGTAGGCTGCGCAGACCTCGAGGAAGCGCGCCAGCGCCTGCTGCGCGCCGGCCTCGCCCGGCTTCCACTCCTCGGCAAGATGCGCATCGGCCGGCAGCGACGGCTCGATGTCCAGGTCCTCGACCTTGAGAAGCGGCGTTCGCTCGCGCTTCCATGGAACGATTTCTGGCGCCGGCAGCGGCTCCTCGGGCTCGCCTCGGGTCATGAGCGCGCGCCAGAACGGCGTGAAGACGAGGTAAGGCTCGCCGTCCTTCTTGCCGCTGTGCCAGGGCTCGTGCAGCAGCGAGGCGTTGAATGCGCGCGTAGCTACGCCTGCCGCCTGCAGTGCGGCCTCGACCTCGCGTTCCTGCGCCATGGCCGCCGGCTCGTAGACGCGATTCCAATAGACTGCCTTCGCGCCGGCCTTCTGCGCAAGAGCCGGCAGCTCCGTCACGGCGCAGCCGCGAAGCAGCACCAGGGCGTTGCCCGCCTTGCGCAGGGACTTGTCGAGGGCCCGCAACGAGTGGGACAGCCACCAGCGCGATGCAGTGCCGAGTGCCCACGCATCGCCGTCCCGGGCATGCCACGCGAAGACCGGCACGACGTCGTCGTGCTCATTGCACGCGTGATCGAGGGCCGGATTGTCGGCCATCCGCAGATCGCCGCGCAGCCACACCAGAGCGCTAGCCATGGGCGACGCTACGAAGCATCGGAGATGCGAGCAAGCCGACTGCCAGATGCGCGCGGCCGTGCGCAGCCCCAGCCGCAACAGTGTTCGCGCGCCGTGATACCTGGACGCGGCCGGCCTTGCATTGCGTTCGGCGCCGCAGCAGGCGTTGCCATCGCATTCTGCGCCGAGCATCGTCTGCGTCAGGAGCACGCGTGGTCCCGCTGTCGGTCCTGGATCTGGCCCCCATCGTCGAAGGCGGCAATGCTGCGCAGGCGCTGCGTAACAGCCGCGACCTGGCGCGCCATGCCGAGCAATGGGGGTACCGGCGCTTCTGGCTGGCCGAGCATCACGGCATGCCCGGCATCGCCAGCGCCGCCACGTCGGTGGCAATCGGCTACGTCGCAGAAGCGACCTCCACCATCCGCGTCGGTGCCGGCGGCATCATGCTGCCGAACCACTCGCCTCTGGTCATCGCCGAGCAGTTCGGCACGCTGGCCTCTCTTTATCCCGATCGCATCGATCTCGGACTGGGACGCGCGCCCGGCACCGACCCGGTCACTGCGCGCGCGCTTCGGCGCAATCTGTCGAGCAGCCCCGAGGAGTTTCCCAACGACGTGCTCGAGCTCATGGCCTACTTTCGCGGCCCGGCGCCAGGCGAGACGGTTCGCGCGGTGCCCGGCGCGGGCTTGTCGGTCCCGATCTGGATCCTCGGCTCCAGTCTGTTCGGTGCGCACGTGGCCGCCGTGCTCGGC
>DASPNH010000183.1:0-15848 GCA_035626675.1 Binatia bacterium | reverse complement strand
GCGAGGCAGGGATCCTGACGGTGGCCGCGGCCGGGAACTCCGGCAACGACATCCGCAACTATCCGGCTGGCTATGAAGACCCGGGCATCGTCTCGGTGGCGGCGACGACGCGCGACGATGCAATGGCCTTTTTCTCGAGCTTCGGCGCCTTCGTCGACATCGGAGCACCCGGCTTCGAGATCATCAGCACCGTGCCCGAGAACGCCTACCAACTGCTCAGCGGCACCTCGATGGCGGCGCCCCACGTCGCCGGCGTCGCCGCCCTGCTGGCGGCGCAGGACCCGAGCCGCAACTGGAGCGCCATCCGCAACCTCCTGCTGTCTTCCGGCGATCCCCTGGCCTCGCTCGCTCGCACCGTCACCGGCAGGCGACTGAACGCGCGTCGCGCCCTTACGTGCACGGACGACGAGATCACGCTGCGCATGCGTCCCGACGATACGTCCATTGTCACCGGCGTCGGCAATGCCATGGCGCTTTCGGTCACGCACGTCCGATGTGCCGACGCTGCAGGCAGCGTATCGGTGTCGGTGGCTCCCGGCGCGGAGGTCGTCGAGCTGGCCGACGACGGCACCGGCGCCGACCATGCCGCCGGCGACGGGACGTACTCGGCGCTGTGGACCCCTGCGGCGGCCGGCACCTACACGCTGTCCTTTGCCGGCGGCGACGAGGTCCAGGTCGCGGCCCGCACCGGCGTCGTGCAAAGTCCTTCGCCCGCGACCTCGTCCGACTTCGGCCACGCGATGGCCGCCGACGCGCAGCGCGTGCTGATCGGAGCGCCCGACGAAGCGCACGCGGGCATCGACGCGGGTGCGGCCCATCTGTTCGACGCGGGGTCGGGTGCGTTGCTGCGCTCCTACCACGATCCGGGCGCGGCATCGGGCAACGGCTTCGGAACTGCGGTCGCCCTGCACGACGACCTCGTGATGATCGGCGCGCCGCTGCATGACGCCGCCGAGGAGGACGAAGGCGCGGCCTACCTGTTCGACGCCGCAACCGGAGAGCTCCTCCACGAGCTGGCCAATCCCGCGCCGGCGGCTGCCGACCGCTTCGGACGCTCGGTTGCGATCATGGACACGACCCTTTTCGTCGGCGCGCCTTTCGACGACGCGACAGGGACGGAAAGCGGGCGTGGGTATCTGTTCGATCGCACGACGGGGACGCTGCTCGCGGCGATCGAGGATCCCACTCCCTTCGACCTCGAGGCTCTCGGTTACGCCGCGGCCGGTGCAGGCGGCACCGTCATCGTCTCGACCGCCTACGACGACGACGTCGAGTACGACGAGCGGCAGGCGAACCTCAAGGTCTATGACGCGCATGCCGAGAGCGAGGGGCTCGGCTCGATGCTCTTCGCTTTCGATCAGGCCGATGAGGGCAGCGGAAACGGGTTCAGGGTTGCGGCGGGGCGTGCGATCTCGGTGTGGGAGGACCTGACCGTGAGCTCCTATCCCGACATCAGCGCACAAGACCTCAACTCTGTGTTGAGCCAATCCATACGCGGTGCCGCAGTCTTCGAGACCGCGACCGGGCAGCTGATCGGATCACTGCGACATGCCGAAACCCCTGGTGCGGTTGCGGGCGACGAGTTCGGGACTTCGGTCGCGGTCCGCGATCGCTGGGCGGTGGTCGGTGCGCCTGGAGCCGATTCTGCCTACCTGTTCGATGCGCGTACGGGCGATCTTCGGCGATCGATGTCGCTTGGTCAGACCGGGCACAACAGTCGGTTCGGCCAGTCGGTGGGCGTCACGCAGGACGTCGTCTTCGTGGCCGCCTCGCGCGCCGACTCCATACAACAGGACGCCGGTCAGGCCTATTCGTTCCCGCTGCCGCCCGTGCGCGGTGCGATGAAGTGCTACCGCGCCGAGGGCCGCAGTCCCGAGCGCGCGCTACATACGGCCGCCGATCCGGTCGGCGATTTCTCGTTCGCGCCTGTGGCGACGCGCGGGCTCTGCACGGGTGCGCGGCATGGCCGCTTCGCCAATGCCGACGAGGAACGGCGCGCGGTCTGCTACGGCGCGCGTGCTACGTCGCAAGCGCTGCTGCCGAGAACGATCCGCTACCGCGACATGCTCGGCCTGCGCGACATCTCGCTCAAGAAGCTCACCGAGATCTGCGTCCCCGCCCAGATCGATGCACCGCCCTCGCCGTTCCTGGACCGGTACACCTGCTACAAGTCCAGACGTGCGCCCGGCACCGAAGGATTCACCCGCCGGACGATCGACATCGGCGATGCCTTCGAGGACCAGTCCTACGAGATCCTGGGGCCCGAAGCGTTCTGCTATGCGGCCACGGTCGACGGTGCGCCTCCATCCGGCCCGCAGGATCACCTGAGCTGCTATCGCGTGCGCGCCACTGCCGCCTCGGTCTTCACTGCGCCTGGAATGTCGTCGCTGGACGAGCTGGGCACTCGACAGCTGCGGCTGAAGAGCGCGCGCAGCATCTGCTTGCCTGCGGTCGTCGAACCGTGATGGCGCAGGCAACGACGTGCCCGTCCGGGTAGAGGACCGCAGTCGAGCCGGCGGCGGCGGAGAAACGTCGCGACCGCGGTGGATGCCTGGCAGGCCCATGCTACCGTCGCCTCTATGAGCCCCACTGCTCTTGCGGCCCGTCGAAACAGAACCGTCTTCGTCGCGATGCTCGCCGCCCTTGCGGCAAACGTTCTCTGCACGTCCGCCCGCGCCGACCTGCGCGGCGACTACCTCTTCGAGAACGACCTGACGAGCTCGGCCGGCACTCTGCCGCCGATGACACCGATCGGTTCGGGACAGGCGACGTTCCACCCCGAGGTCATCGCGGGCAGCGAAGACATCGTCTACGAGTTCCCTACCGACAACGGCCTGGAGATCACGCCGCTGACCGGCATGTCGCGCAACGCCTACTCGATCGTCATGACGGTGCGGCTCGACCACGTCACCGGCTACAACCGGCTGATCGATTTCAAGGGTGGCACCAGCGACTGCGGGCTCTACGTCCACGACGGAGCTCCGGAGGTCAAGTGCGGCGAGACCGGCATCGAGTCGATCTGCGCCAACACGTGGGTGCAGATCGTGGTGACGCGGGCCAGGAACGATACCTTCAAGGTCTGGGTCAACGCCCGGCCGGTACTCGCCTACTTCGACGACACCGACAACGCGACTCTTACGGCCGACAGCCTGCGCTTCTTCCGTGACAACGACTGCGTGGCGCCGCCGTGCGGCGAGGAATCGGGCGGCGCGGTGGCCAGGATCACGATCTACGACACGGTCGTCGGCGCCAACTTCATCGAGGACCTCATCGACCAGCAATGCGGCGACCTCAACAGCAGCGGAACCATCACCGCCAGTGACGCCCTCGGAGCACTCAAGGCGGCCGTGGGCTCGGGATGCTGTCAGATCGAGTTCTGCGACGTGGCCGAGCCCGAGGGAGTCAAGGCCAGCGACGCGCTCGTCATCCTCAAGGCCGCCGTGGATCAGGAGGTCGAGCTCGACTGCGACTGAGCGCGCGGCACCTTCGCAGCGTGTGCCCATCGGCTGCGCCTCGCTTCGTTCCGCGCCTGCACGCCTGGGCATCGCCCGCACCTTCGCACCCAATCCTCGCTCTCTGTATAGAGCCGCCAGGGGAACCTGGAGCTACCTGACGTGCGCAAACAACATGACCCCTCCGAACTTCGGGCCCGTCTTCGCGCTCTCGGCGACAACCTCTGGTGGAGCTGGGACCGGCGCCTCGAAGGCGCCTTCTGCAGCATCGATGCGGAACTGTGGGAGTCGGTGGGCCACAATCCCACCGCCTTCTCCATCGACGTCGACGAAGACAGGCTGCGTCACCACGCAGCCGCGGTCGCGCCTCTGCTGACCAAGCTCGAGCGCCAGCTGCGTTCCTACATGGAGCCTTCGCGGACGTGGGCCTCGCAGCACTGCCGCGGGCTTGCCGCCAGCACCATTGCCTACTTCAGTCCCGAGTTCTGCATCCACGAGTCGCTTCCCATTTATTCGGGAGGTCTGGGCGTGCTCGCCGGCGATCACCTGAAGAGCTGCTCCGATCTCGGCGTCGGCGTGGTCGGCGTCAGCCTGCTCTACCGGCACGGCTACTTCCGCCAGCACATCCGCAAGGATGGCTGGCAGGCCGAGGACTACGAAGACCTCGATCCCGATCGCGCGCCGATCACGCGCGTGCGCAGCGCGCACGGCAAGCCGATCTCGGTACACGTGCCGCTCGGCCTGTCGGTGATCGATGCCGATCTGTGGCAGGTGCAGGTCGGGCGCTGCCGGCTGCTCCTTCTGGATCCGCATCAGTATCCCGAAAGCGTTCTGCCCGGAGCGCTGCGATTGTACGGCGGCGACAGCATCACGCGCCTGGTGCAGGAAGTCGTGCTCGGCATCGGCGGCTATCGCGCGCTCAAGGCCGTCGGCATCCGTCCGAGCGTGCTGCACATGAACGAGGGCCACTCGGCCTTCGCTGCCTTCGAGGCCATTGCCGACCGCATGGAGGAGACCGGACTGCCCTTCGAGCAGGCAGCCGTGGACGTGGCTGCCAACGTCGTCTTCACCACGCACACACCTGTCGAGGCCGGCCACGACCGCTTCGCACCCGAGCCGCTGCTGGCCATGCTGGCGCCGGTTCGCAAGCGCCTGGGCCTGACGGCGGACGAGCTGCTGGCATTCGGGCGCGTCAATCCCGACGACGAGCACGAGACGTTCTGCATGACGGTGTGCGCCATCAAGCTGGCGCGCCACACCAACGCCGTCAGCAGCCTGCACGGCCACGTTTCTCGCCGCATGTGGAAGAGGCTGTGGCCCGATCGCCGCGAGCTCGAAGTCCCCATCGGCCACGTCACCAACGGCGTGCACGTGGCAACGTGGCTGGCGCCGGAGCTGGCCGAGGTCTACGGCCGCAACCTGGCGCGCGCCGGCATCGATCCGGCACATGCCGAAGCCGCGCGCAGCGAACTGATGGTCGTCGACGAAGACGTGCTGTGGACGACCAAGCAGCAGCTCAAGGCGCGGCTTCTCCAGTTCGTGCGCGACAGGGTCGCGGCCCGCTACGCGCGCCTGGGCATCTCCGAGGCCGTTCCCGAGCTGCATCCCGATGCGCTCACCATCGGCCTGGCGCGCCGCTTCGCGCTCTACAAGCGCGCGCTGCTTCCGTTCCAGGACCTCGAGCGTGCGCGCGAGTTGCTCACCGATCCCGATCGGCCCGTGCAGTTCCTGGTCGCAGGCAAGGCTCATCCGGCCGACGAGCCCGCCAAGCGCGTCATCTCGGCGATCCACGAGCTGACCGTCGACAGCGGGCTGCAGCACCGCGTCGTGTTCGTCGAGGGCTATGACCAGGCCGTAAGCCGCATGCTGCTGGCGGGCTGCGACCTGTGGCTGAACGTGCCGCGCCGCCCGCTCGAAGCGTGCGGTACCAGCGGCATGAAGGCGGTCCTGAATTCCACGCTGAACTGCTCGACGCTCGATGGCTGGTGGGACGAGGCCTACGACGGCCTGGGCGGCTTTGCCGTGGGCGACGCCGGCGTGCACGTCGATCCGGCCGTGCAGGACGAGCGCGACTCGGCGGCGCTGCTGGCGGTGCTGGAGAACGAGGTCGTGCCGCTGTTCTACCAGCGCAGCGATCGCGGCATCCCGATGGAATGGCTCGCGCGCGTCAAGCACGCCCTTGCGACCATGGCCTACCGCTACAGCGCGGACCGGATGGTGCTGGACTACGCCACGCGCCTGTATGCGCCCTCGGCCGGACGGGTCAGCGCCGAAGTTCGCGACTGATACGACGCACGCGTCTGGGCTGAGCGAAGTGGCGCACGTCGCGGGTCCGCGGCAGAGTCGGCCGATGGACACGGTGCCACTGCACGCTCAGCTCGTTCATCTACCCCTGGCCCTGTCGCTGATCATGCCCGCGCTCGCCGCCGGCATCCTGCTGGCATGGCGCCGCGAGCACCTGCCGCGTCAGTCCTGGCTGATCGTGGTGGCGCTGCAGGCGGTGCTGTTCGGATCGGCGATGGTCGCAGAGCGCACCGGTCATCAGGAAGAGGACGTGATCGAGAGAGTCGTCGGCGAGGACCCGCTCGAAGCTCACGAGGAGCTGGGTGAGACGTTCGCATGGGTCAGCGGCGTCGTGCTGCTGGTCAGCCTGACGGTGCCCGCGATGGGCAACGCGGCGGCTGCGCAGGCGCTGGCGGCGGTCACCATCGGAGCGATGACGGTCGTGCTGATCCTCGGCTATCGCGCCGGCGATGCCGGCGAACGGCTCGTCTATCAGCACGGAGCAGCCAATGCCTATGTGACAACCGATGCGCCGGCGTGCAGCGCGGAGCCGGGCGTGGACTGAAGACGCGCGGCGAGGCACGCGCCTGGCACGCGGTGCGTGCAGGCCCACCCTTGTGCCGGCGCGGATTTCGGGCAGACCGACAACCCGCGCTTGCCGCGCCGCTGCGGCTCGTCAAACATCGTGCCGCGCGAGCGTGGCGCATGGAGGTGGACGCTGCCCTGGTTCGACTTTCTCAGCTTCGTTCTCGGAGCCGGCTCGGTCACTCTGGCCCTGCTGACATGGTACGGCGCGCGCATCCTGTTCAGCGCTCGCGTGGTGCTCAGCGAGACCGAGGCCGCCCTCGGCGGCGTCGTCGACGACGAGCGTGACCGCCGTGCGCGCGAGGTCGTCGAGGCGGCCAAGGCGCGCGTGCGCTGGCAGGCCACGCCGTATCCGGAATGGGTGCGCCCGCTCGTCGACGAGGTGCCGCGGCTGGTGATGGCCATCGCGCAGGTCTACCACCCCGACTCGCCGAACCCCGTCCTGGCGCCGGGATTGAGCCGGTTCGCGCGCGCCGTCGAGCTGACGGCGGCCGACATCGGACACTTCCTGCAGAACAGCCGCGTCGGGCGCCTGGTCGACGTCAGCGCGCACACGGCCCATCGCGCCTGGCATCTGAGCAAGACGGTGCAGCAGCACCCGAGCTACGTCACCGTCAACAAGTGGTACCGGTACATCCGCCCCGCGTGGCAGGCGATGCAGTACAACTCCCCGCTGATGTGGGTGACGCTGACCGTTTCCAACGTGGCGGTGCGCACGCTGCAGCCGAGCATCCTCAACATCGTCGCGCGCCGCGCGATACAGCTCTACGGTCACCACGGCTTCGACCCGCCGCTTCCGGTCGAGACGCTGACTCCCGAAGAGGGTGCTCCGCTCGAGGATTTTCCCGAGCAGGTCGGGCCGCAATAGCGTGCTCGCGGCTGCTACGTCGTTTCCGCGTTGCGCGGTCGCTGCTACGTTGCACGGATGACCCGTAGCCTGGCCACCGCCGTTCTTGCCCTCTTCCTCGCCTGCGCGCCCGTGGCGGCAGCCGAACCCGCGGGCGGCCGGCCGCTGGTCATCTGTCTCGGCGACTCGCTGACCGAGGGCTATGGTCTTGCGCCCGAGCAGTCCTACCCCGCCCTCATCGAGCAGGAGCTTCGCGGCAGCGGCTATCCGCGCATCGAGGTGGTCAACGCCGGCGTCAGCGGCTCGACGTCGGCAAGCGGGCTGTCGCGCCTGAAGTGGCAGCTGTCGCGCAAGCCCGACGTGCTCGTGCTCGCGCTCGGAGCCAACGACGGGCTGCGCGGAATCGATCTGGCCGAAACCAAGAAGAACCTGGCCGCCACCATCGACCTGGCCAAGGAGAACGGCGTGGCGGTGCTGCTTGCCGGAATGATGCTGCCGCCCAACTACGGACGCGACTACACGCGCACCTTCGAGTCGATGTACAAGGATCTTGCAAGGGACGAGGACGTCGCGCTGATTCCCTTCCTGCTCGAAGGCGTGGCCGCCGACGCATCCAAGAACCTTCCCGACGGCATTCATCCCAACGCGGCGGGTTATCAGATCGTGGCCAGGACGGTGACGCGCCATCTGCGGCCGCTTCTGGAAACTCTCGACGCTTCCTCGGGCGCGGCCGCTCGATGAACGAGGTCGACGGCGCGTCGCCCCTCATCGTTCGCGCGCGCGCGTTGCACAAGAGCTACGCCACCGCAGCAGGGAGCGTCAGCGTGCTGCGCGGCGTGGATCTGGAAGTCCTGCGCGGGCAGACCGTGGCCGTCGCCGGAGAGTCGGGCAGCGGCAAGTCGACTCTGCTGGCGCTGCTGGCCGGCCTCGACGTGCCCAGCAGCGGCGAGCTCGAGGTGGCCGGAACGAACGTCGCCGCGGCGCCCGAGCATGCGCTTGCGGATTTCCGCTCGCGAAGTGTCGGCATCGTCTTTCAGCACTTCCATCTGATCCGCTCGCTGACGGCGCTGGAAAACGTGCGCCTTCCTCTGGAACTGCGCGACGGCGGCGATCCTTCCGATCGTGCGCACAAAGCGCTGCACGCGGTGGGGCTGGGGCATCGGCGCGATCATTTCCCCGCCCAGCTCAGCGGCGGCGAGTGCCAGCGTGTGGCCATCGCGCGGGCGCTGGTGACCGAGCCCGCACTGCTTCTGGCCGACGAGCCCACCGGCAATCTGGACGAGCGTACTGGACGCCACGTCGTCGATCTGCTCTTCGCGCTGGTCGAGATGGCAACGACGACCCTCGTCCTGGTCACGCACAGCGCGGCGCTGGCGGCGCGCTGCTCACGCTCGCTGTTCCTGGCCGACGGCCGACTCCACGAAGGCACCGGTGCAGTGGCGGCGGCGCGCGCATGACGTTGCTTCGCCTTGCGCTGCGCGATCTGGCACACCAGCGCGCGTTCTCTCTGTTCTTCGTCGTCAATCTCGCTCTCGGCCTGAGCGGCGCCCTGCTGCTGGACGCCCTGCAGGGATCGGTCGAGCGCACCATCACCGGCCGCTCGCGCGCGCTGCTGGGCGCCGACGTTCGCATCTCGTCGCAGCGGCCGCTCTCGGCGGAAGAGACGCGAGCGTTCGACGCAGCGGCCGGCGCGGCCGCCAGCTCGCAGCTGGTCCAGCTCTACTCGATGGTGGCCGGCAGCGGTGGTGCGCGGCTGGTGGAGCTGCGCGGGATCGACGAGCGCTTTCCGCTCTCGGGCGCCGTCGTGCTCGCGGATGCGGGAACCGTGACGCCGCAGCAGCACGGCAAGCTGCAGCGCCAAGGCGAGGCGTGGGCGGATCCCTCGCTGCTCGGCCAGCTCGGCGTCTCGGTGGGCGAGACCGTCCGCATCGGCAGCGTCGACTTCCGCATCGCCGACACTCTGGTTCGCGACACGGGGCTTTCGGTGCGCGCTGCTTCGCTGGCTCCGCGACTGTACGTGGCGCTGGCGCGCATCCAGGAGACGGGGCTGGTGCAGCTCGGCAGCCGCGTCGAGTATCAGCACCTTCTGGCCTTGCCTCCCGGCGCCGACGCGGATCGTGCGGCCGGCCGGCTGCGCGCGGGAATCCGGGATGCGCGCGTGCGCGTGACCAGTCACGCCGAGGCGGCCGCCGAAATCTCGGGCGCGTATACGCGCGTGACCCGCTATCTCGGCCTGGTCTCGCTGTGCGCGCTGGCGCTGGCGGCGGTGGCCTGCGCCTATCTCTTCCATGTCTTCCTGCGCCGGCGCCTTCCCGACCTCGCCATTCTCATGAGCCTCGGCGCGCGCCGCGTGCGCGGTCAGGTGCTGTTGGTGGTCGAGCTCATGATGCTGGCGGCGGCCAGTGCGCTGGCATCGTGCCTGCTCGTCGCGCTCGTGCTGCCGGGCGCTGCGCGAATGTTCGCCGACATCCTGCCCGCCGAGCTGACGCTGGCGGTCGGACCGCGCGAGGTGCTGACCGCGCTGGCCGTGGCGCTGCTGGTCGGTCCCGTCTCGTGCCTGGCATTGCTGGCGCGGCTGTCCTCGCTGCAGGTCTCCGAGCTGTTCCAGGAGCAGGCCTCGCTGCGGCTGCGTCGCCGGCCCGGTCAACTGCTGTGGCATCTGCCAGCGGTAGCGGTGTTCCTGGCAGTGGCGGTGTGGCGCGCCGGCGACGTGCGGCAGGGCACGTACTTCGTTGCGGTGGTAGCGGGAGCGTTCCTGGTTGCGGCCGGGATCGGGCGTGTCGTGCTGCCGCTTGCTGCCCGTATCGGTGAAGCGTTGCCGCTGAGCGCGCGGCTGGCGCTTCGCCAGCTCGCGCCGCACCGCCGAGGATCGGTGACCGCGTTCGTCGCGCTCAGTCTGGCCGCGTTGCTTCTGGGATTGCCGCCGCAGCTGCGCTCCCTTCTTGCCGAACAGCTGCGGCCGCCCGACGAGGCATCGATCCCGAGCCTGTTCCTCTTCGACATCCAGCCCGAGCAGACCGCGCCGTTGCGCGAGCACGTGGCGCGCTTCGGCGTCGAGCTGCATCGCCTGGCACCAATGGTGCGTGCACGCCTGCAGACCATCAACGACAAGCCGGTGGCCAGGAGCGGCGATACCGGCGAGACGCCCGGCGGCGGCGGCTTTCGCAGCGCCGAGCGGATGCAGACGCGCACGTACAACCTGACCTGGCAGCAGGACCTGCACACGACCGAGAAGCTGGTCGAAGGCTCGCCCTTCTCGGGAAGCTGGGACGAGCAAGGAGGTGAGCTGCCGCAGATGTCGGTCGAGAAGGACTTCGCTGCGCGCCTCGGCATCGGGCTGGGTGACACGATGGGCTTCGACGTGCAGGGCGTTCCCGTCAAAGGCCGCGTCGTCAACCTGCGTGAGGTCGACTGGACCAGCCTGCAGCCGAACTTCTTCGTGTCGTTCCAGCCGGGCGTGCTCGAACATGCGCCGTCCGTATTCCTGGCCTCGGTGCCTTCGCTGGCGCGCGAGCAGCGCGAGAGCCTGCAGACGAGCCTCGTCGCAAAATTTCCGAACGTCTCGATGATCGACGTCACGCGCGGCGTCGAGCGCGCGCTCGGTCTGCTGAGCCAGCTTCAATGGGCGGTATCGGCGACGGCATGGACGGCGCTGGCGGTGGGGCTGGCCCTGATCTTCGCAATCGCCCGCGACGAGGCGGACCAGCGACGCTGGGACCTGAACCTGGCCAAGGTGCTCGGCGCACGCCACTCGCTGCTGCGTGCCAGCATCGCCGTCGAGTTTGCCACCCTTGCCGGTACCGCTGCGGCCATCGGCTGCGGCATCGGGGTTGCCGGATGTGCCGTGCTCGCAGCGACGCTGCTGAACACGGGGATGACGCTGGCGTGGCGGCCGCTGCTCGCGGTCCTCGTGCTGCTGCCGGTGCTGACCGCGGTGACGGCGCGCGTGGCGATGCGTCCGGTGCTGCGCGAGCGGCCGCTGCTGTCGCTGCAGTGATGGCGCGTGGGCTGACGTCGGACCTGCTACTCGTAGTTTCCGAACACCCGAACCCTCAGATCGTACTCGCCCTCGGGGCGATACAGGGTCAGCTCATAGCGCAGGCGCGGGCCGTTGGGGTTCAGATTGACCTCGTGCGGATCCAGGTCGATGCGGCCGATGGCACCGTCGTCCGAGGACGTCTCGACGATGATGCGATCGATGATCTCGTCGAGGGCGATGGTGTCGGGCGGGATGTCGTAGCGGAAGCGCAGGCGCACCAACGCGGTGCGCGAGTCGTCACGATTGACGATGCGGATCCGCATCCGTGCGCCGCCGCCGTCGAGCAGCGCGGCGCCGCCGGTACCCTGTCCGTCGGCGCCGGGGACTTCCAGGGTCTCATCGGCCTGCAGCGGCGCGGTCTGCGCGTGGACGGTGCCGGTGAGCACGAGGGACATCGTGATCGCCGCTGCTGACAGCATCTTTCGGGACAGGTTCATGGGCATGCTCCGCCTGTGGATGGATTGAACGGAGGAGGATTTTCCGCGTTCGGGCGGCGATTCCAATCGAGCATCTCGACATCAAGTCGGGCGCCGTGATACGGCCCCATCAGGGGAGGGCACGGCATGTCCTACGCAAGATTGGCCATCGCACTGGCTTCGACCATCAACGTGTCCGCCGTCGCCTTTGCGGCGGAAATGCCGGTCTTCGAGCACCCTGCCCTGCTTCCCGGACTGCGAGATCAGGATCACACTGCGCTGTCCTCCGAACTCGGCTATCAGGACCGCGAGCCGCGCCTGGCCACGGACGGTGACGGGACGTGGATTGCCGTCTGGACCTCGGGCAACAGCCTGTCGGGCACCATTGGCGGCGACAACGACGTGCTGTACGCGCGATCGACCGACGGCGGACGGAGTTTCACCCCGCCGTCTCCCATCAACGACGCGGTCGGTGACACGTACACGTTGCTCGGTAGCGAGTGGGGCGTCCAGGACAGACGTGCGGACATCGCAACCGACGGGAACGGCACCTGGACGGTGGTGTGGTACCGGGACGCGGGAGTTTATCGCTACATCACGGTTTCGCGCTCCACCGACGATGGCGTCAGCTGGGGCACCGGCCAGGACATCGGGATCAGAAGCACCTCACCTTCCATCGCAACCGACGGAGCCGGAACGTGGATCATCGCATGGAGAGTCGAATCCCCGCCGGGAGACAATTCGGAGTTCCAGTACGCTCGGTCGGCCGATGATGGAGCGACCTGGTCCGAGCCGGAAACGATCAACACCGGCGTGTTGCACGAGACCGGACTGCACTTCACTCCGCGAGTGCGATGGGCGAACGGCGTGTGGATGTTCACATGGACCTCGGGCCGAACCCTGACGGTCGAGGGACACGACGGGGGCAATCCTCGCGGCGCCACCATCAGCGAGATCGGCCTTTACAACCGGCGGTCCTTCGACGGAGGCGTGACCTGGACCTCGCCTCATCGAATGGCGCGCACCGAGCGACCACGGGAAATCGGCGGCCACGACCTCGCATCGGACGGCGACGGAAACTGGATTGCGGTGTGGCACGCCTACGACCGGATTCCCGACCCCGACCAGCCCCCCGCCTATCTGCCGCCGGCGAATCACGAGGTGTGGTCGGTTCGATCCGGCGACGACGGTGCAACGTGGCACGCTGCCGTCCGGATCAACCTCGATGACGACGCAAGAGGCGACAGCCACGAATCGGCGCCGGTGGTCACGTTTGGCGTGCCGGGGACCGCGATGGCAGCGTGGTCGCGGTCCGGTGACGCCACGACCGCTCTCGGCCTGGACGCCGATCTCGTAGGAGTTCTGTCCGAAGATGCCGGTGCGAGCTGGTCGCTGCCGGCACCGGTCAACAACACTGCAACCGTCGACGAATCTTCGAGCCCGGCCAGGGCACATGACGATTTCGAGCCAGTGCTCGCCTACGACGCCGAGGGCCATTGGCTCGCGGCATGGAGCGCGGATTATCCTCCCGGTGGCACTCGCACGCATCGCAGGCTGGCGACGGCGTTGACCAACCAGCTGTGTGGCAACTCGATCCTGGATGCCGGCGAAGACTGCGATGACGAGCCGCCTCGCGACGACGGCGATTGCTGCACGCGAACCTGCTCGTTCGACGTCGCATTGACGCTGTGCACCTCCGACGACGACGTCTGTACCATCGACCGATGCGACGGCGCCGGCACGTGCCTGCATGACCACGAACCGCGCACGGCATGCGCACACAGCCTCTCGTCGCGCGGCTCGAGCATCAGCATCGACAGGAACGCGAACAGCCTGTCGTGGGTTTGGAAGGAAGGCGAAGCGATGGCATCGCGCGCCATCGGCGACCCTCAAGGGTTCACCGATTACGGGCTGTGTCTGTACGATGGTGCGTCCAATCCGCTGATGCAGGCCTACGTTCCAGCGCAGACCACATGCAGCCGCGGGTTGAGTTGCTGGCGCTACACTTCGAAGGGCGCGACGTTCTCCAATGGCAGCCGGATGCCGGACGGCATCGGCAAGATCGCCATCAAGACCGGTGGCGACCGGAAATCGTCCGCGAGGGTTTCCGCGTCGGGCCCGGACCTGGTTCTGCCGCCTACGCCGATCGATCCATTGCCGCTGCGGGTCCAGCTCGTCAACAACAACGGGAGCTGCTGGGAGGCATCGTTCTCCGGGAACCTGCAGAACGACACGGACGGGTTTCGAGCCAAGGGCCAATAGGACGTGGCGCATGCCCCGCAGCGTCCGGTCGAGCAGCATGGCGCGTTCGCTCGGCTTCCTCGCGTGATGCGGGAGCGGCGTGGAGCAGGTTTTCGCTCGGCGTCGCGCTTCGACCCGCGCTGCGTGAGGTCGAGCAGCGTTGCGCTTCCCGCGATCAGCCTCTAGAGACTTCGGCATGCGAGCCTTCGACGTCGCGACCTCCTTCGCTGCAAGCATTGCCCGCGCCGGCACCGGCATGCAGGTCGGAACACTCGGCGCCAGACCCGCCAAGCCTCTGGAGCTCTATGAGTTCGAAGCCTGTCCATACTGCCGCAAGGCGCGCGAAGCTCTATCGATTCTCGATCTCGACGCGCGGATCTTCCCGTGTCCGCAGGGCGGTCCGACGTTCCGGCGTGCGATGCGCCAGAAGGGCGGCAAGGAGCAGTTCCCCTATCTCGTGGATCCCAACACCGGCGCCGAGATGTACGAGTCCGACGAGATCGTCCGCTATCTGTTCGCGCGCTATGGCGACGGCAACGTGCCGTGGTCGCTGTCGCTTCCCATCGCGACCGATCTGACGTCCGGCCTGGCTTCCGCATGGCGCGTGATTGCCGGGAGGAGCTATCGCACCGCCAAGATGCCCGCACAGCCGCTGGAACTGTGGAGCTTCGAGGCTTCCCCGTACTCGCGTCTCGTGCGCGAGCGGCTGTGCGAGCTCGAGCTGCCATACCTTCTGCACAACGTCGCAAGGGGCAGCACGAAGCGCCACGATTTCGTCGCGCGCTCCGGACGCATGATGGTTCCCTACCTGCACGATCCGAACACCGGGTCGGAGATGTTCGAGTCGGCGGACATCTGCGCGTACCTGGAGCTGACGTACGCCCGCTGAGGCGACCGCGCGCACGCTCGTGGGATGTCGTTCGTGAGCTGAGCTGCGGAAGCGCCGCCGCAGCCGGCCGCTGCGCATCGTCTCGACGAAGTTTGTGAATTCGTGGGCGTCCGTCGCGGGTTCCATGCACCGGAGCGGACACTGGCGCTCGATGGATCGAGTCGCATGAGCCGCACACGGCCACGGTGTGTTGGCGCAACCACGGTCGCGACACACGGCAACGGTCGCCTACATCTCGAAATCCGAAGCGTCCCGGCAACCGGCCAATGCGACAGTGGCCGTCTTGCCGCGACCCGCGGGTTGCGCAAAAAAAGGAAGCGTCCCAGCGCAATCACTCATGACATAGATGGAATGAAAATACCGTAAAAATAGAGGCCGCAGGTCTTGCCAGCCCACGCTTTTTCGTAATATTTGGGAATTATCCGGTTGACACACCACGCCCCAAGATGTAGTTTCGGCCTATGAATTACCGGCAAATCAGGAAGCTGAGCGAGGAAGGCGCACGCGAATACCTCGAATCGCTGCGCTGGCCCGATGGCCCTGTCTGCGTGCATTGCGGCTGCGTGGACGTGGCCAAGCTGGGCGGCAAGAGCACGCGCCCTGGCGTCTACAAGTGCCGCACGAGCGGGTGCCGCAAGCAGTTCACGGTTACGGTCGGAACGATCTTCGAGCGCAGCCATATCCCGCTCAAGACGTGGCTTGAGGCGTTCGCCCTGATCTGCGCGAGCAAGAAAGGCATCAGCGCATTGCAGCTACAGCGTATGCTCGGCCTCGGCAGCTACCAGAGCGCGTGGCATATGGCGCATCGCATCAGACACGTCATGGACAACGAGAACGGGGGCGGCATCTTCGGCGGTCCCGGCAAAGACGTGATGGTTGACGAGACGTTCGTAGGCCCCAAGCCCGGCAACCTGCACAAGAATAAGCGCCCCGGGCACACGGGCCGCAATCTCCACCTCGGGCGACACCCCAAATCCGGCCAGTTGTAGACACCTGAAAAGCGGCCAGTTGGTGGCCGGGATGGTGTGTCGCTTTCGTTTAGCGCCTGACCAATCTCATGTCACGCAGTCCGGTCGGCGGTGTCCGCGGCAGAGCC
>DASPNH010000182.1:0-8747 GCA_035626675.1 Binatia bacterium | reverse complement strand
GAATGGCACGTGACTATCAGATCGGCGTCGATCAGATCGTCTTCGACCGCGCGCTCAGGCATGGAAAACTCCCACGGATGAGGCTGTGTGGCGAGCAGGTCGGCGTACCGCTTCATCGAGCTGCTGTCGCCCGGATGCCGCCGGAAGCGCAATCGGATCGGCCGCGGCAACTTAGCCACCGCCTCGACGAACAGCGTCAGGTTCTCCGCGCATCCGGGAAACGACGCCGGCTGTCCGAAATAGCACACGAGTGCAGGACCACCGCGGTCGCGCGCGCGGGGACGAGGCGGCGATATTGCCGAGCGTTTGAGTCGCCGCGGCGAGCCAGTGACGACGACGCGTACATTTGGACCGAGTTTGAGCCGTGTCAGCCGGGCTGCGAGTGTGTCGATCACAAAAAACGTATCCGGCGCGTCTTCCCCGGTGAAGCCGCCGACGTGGCCCCAATAATCCTGTATCGCCGCCGTCGGCAGGCCGCGCGACCTGGCCACGGCATTCAAGGCTTCGTCTGGACCGAAACCAGGATACGCAAGCCCGACGAGAAGCGCATCGGGTCGCGCGGTGTCGACGAGATCGGCGGCCGAGCGGCGTGCGGCGGCGCTCGCACGTCGCGGCGCGTGAGGCCAGCAGGTGACCGGAAGACCGGTCGATTCCAGCACCGGGACCGCGGGACCGTATCCGACCATGGTGAATTCAAACGGGAGCCGAGCCGCCACCGCGGATTGGACGAAAGCGGCAGCTTCATGCGCGCTGCCGGTATCGCGAGCGGAGATCAGCAGGCGCACCGTGTCCGCCTGCACGAAGCCTGCAGGCTGCGTGAACGGCTGAAGCGAGTCCAATTGCCGCGCGCGTGCGCTTACTTGACACCGACGAAGAAGTGGTGGTGCCGCGGACCTTCGTCTTCACGTATGAGATAACCGTAATGGCCGAGCTGGACTTTCTTGAAGCCGTGAGAGGCGAAAAGCTCCGCTACCTGATTGCGATCCTTGAAATTGATGAACGTCGTCTCCTCGATCCGGCCTCGCAACACGACCTTGCTCAGGCCGTTCACTGTCCCCTCGACGCGCTTCGTGTAGTAGCTCTCGGGCGAAATCATCGAAGCGTAAATCACGGCGCCAGGCTTCATTACGTCGTACAGCTGCTTCAGGACGTTGCTCATGTCGGCATCGTTCAGATAGTAGAGCGTCTGATTCGAGAAAACGAAGTCGAAGTCCTCGCTGAAGAAATCGCGCAGTCGCGGCACGCTGGGAATCACGTGGAATCTGTCGGCGTGCTCGGGAAGACGCGCCTTGCACTTCTCGATCGCGACGGCACTGATGTCGCAGCCGTACGGCTCGAAGCCGTGTTCGGCAAAGTACTGAAGGTAAACGCCCGTGCCGCAGCCGTAATCGAGGATCTTACCGCCCTTCAGACCGAGCTCGTGCAGCAGCACGTGGCGATGGATTCGGATGACATGGCCATCCGGGTACTCATGGCCATAGCCAATCTTGTACTTGGTTTCGTAGGTGTCGATATTCGTCGTGTACTGAACGTTGCCCATGATGTTTTCTCCCGGTACCGAGGATCGCGTTATCAGTTGCAATAACTCTCGAGCTTACTGTCACGGACGGTATCGAGAGTGCTGCAGTGAATGCCGCCCATATAATACGAGTGCCGGAACCGAATGGGGACGGGCTGCAGCCCGTGCTTCTCCAGAACTTTCATGAGACCATGCTGGCGTTCGTCCACCACGACGTGTTTGGGATCGATCGACAGTATGTTCATACCAATCCAAGGTGACGCGATCGACTCGAGGCCGCTCTGAACACCGAGTTCCGCCAGTTCGCGCGAGATCTTCTTGCGCACGTCCTGATGGAACTTAACCGTCGATTCGGGCGTCGGGGCGATGTCCGAAAACCAGATCTTGTCCCATTTCGCCAGGACTTCCGGGCAGGTCTCCGGCGAGACGCGCGTCGCGTTCAGCAGAACCAAGCCCGGCCGCAGGCATAGTACGGTCGAATCGATGTGACTGGAGCGATAGATCTTGTCGGTGGTGTGCACCCGGTAGTCACTACCCAGAACATTCTGAAGCCATTTCGCGCCGAGGTGGTTACCGGAGCGTGAAACGAGATACAGCAGGTCGCGGCCCATGCGAACGGTGTTCGCCGCCTCGAACAGTATTTCGTCCTCGGTCAACTTAATGAATTTCTGACCGTCGTCGTACGCGTCCTTCCCGTCGGCGTAATACGTGATCATGTGATGGCCGTTCAGCCGAGGCTTGGGGCCGCAGATCCAGCGGAAACCTTCCTTCATGTAGTCGTACCAGATGGGGTACAGACCGAGTGACTCGAAATAGCGGTGCGGTTCCTGTGACGGTGATTCCACCACCATATCGCCCACGACGAGGTGAAGGTCCCGCATGTTATAGACGTGATCACCGCAGCCGGTGACGTACGGCGTCTTGAACACTCTGTTATTGTGTTCGACCACCGGACGGTAGACCTTCACGCCGAACTTGCGGAGGACGTCGCTCAGCCCCTCGAGATCCTCGTTGATCTCGTCGGTCAGCCATTGCGGAAACGCCTGCGCGGCAAGGCGCTGAGCTTTCTCCAGAACGTCGGGCTTCGGTAGATCCTCCCCCGGGAACAGAAGGCAAGCCCGACCGTCGCCGCGACCAACGATGATCTCGCGAAGCGGGTCCCATTCGTTATGCGTGTTGATTTTCACTTTTTGATGTCTCCATGGCCCTGAGGCGGTTGATGATATTGGCGTGGTCCTCGCGCGCGAGTTCCAACGTGCTTGCGTTCAAAGGCTCTCCGGCTTTGCAAGGAGCCGTATTCGCTCGGAACCCGCAGCGTATTCCGAGCTCGCGCAAGACTTCGAGAGTCGCGTCATTGTACGAGTTCACTGGGTGAGCGACCGCCGCGGGCCGCGTGCCGCACAGCCCGTGCAGATGCGCGAGATTGCGCGCGTATTCCTCGTGCTGCTCCGCACGCGATAGATCTGCGAGCGACGTCGGATGGGAGTACGAGTGCAGACCGATGTGATGGCCGCCGGCGGCAAGATCAACAACGTGGCGTGGCGTCATCCACAGATTCTCCGCGAGCTCCTCTAGCGTGATGTGCCGCTCCGCGATCAGGATCTCCATCACACGATCGAATCGCTCAGGGCCGAGCACGCGATCGCGCAGGAGCCTGAACTGAACGTCCGACACGGAATAGAAGGGATAGTCGCGTCGTATTCCATCGATATCATCGGCCCTGACTGCCCGTTGCACATCGATGTCTAGCTCCCTGCGAACCGTGTCGAAAAAATCCGCATAGAACACATCGACTGTGCCGAAGAAACGGCTGCGAAACGCGCGGTAGATCTCGAACCTACCAATGCCTCCCTCGAAGACGGTCGAGTAGACGAACCAGAACGCTTTCAGTCCGTATCGACCCATGACCGGTAATGCGACGTCGTATTGCGACATCAGGCCGTCATCGAAGGTGAGGCAAAGATCTTCCGGCCGCAATGCGCCCGCATCCAGCCGCGCGAGCCATTCCGAAGGATGGAGGAAACGTTCGGGGCCTAGCACGCACAGGATGTCTTCGAAGTCTTGCGCTGTGATCGACCCTTGCGTCACGGCGTGCCGGTTACCGTGAAAATGATGAAACATGATGCCGTGAGGCACGCTCACGAGATCTACGTGCGCGGAACGCATAAGCCGGATCAAAAGCGTTTTGAATTGTCGTCCGACGGGCGAGCGGGCAAGTCGGACACGAAGGTTCTACGGGCTACCTCACGAAGTGTACCACACGGTAATCGGGTCCACGTCTGCGAGCCGCTCCCGAATCCGCTGCGAAGGGGGGTGTCATGCGCGATAATCACGCCCGCAGAAATGACACTGCTGCAGAGCCGCCGCCAAGCTGCGCGCGCGAAGCACAAGGCCTAGGGAGCATGGGAATTCACAACCGGGAAAACAACGAAAAGGCAAGCGTCCTCTGGACGGTCTGGTTTTGCATTTGCCTCATCCCCGTGGTGACGGACGATGGGCTCAGCTTGAACTATTTATTCATGCTGTCGCCGGTCTTCGTGCTCCTTGCGCGCGGTCGCGTCATGCGGCCGCCGGAGCTCGTGGGCGTGTTGGTCGTCTTGTTTTCCGCAATCTTCCTTATCGCCTCGGCGTACCAGGTGCGCTGGCTGGATCTTGGCCTGCGGCGGCTGTCCAGCTTCCTTGTATTCCTGAGCATGTTCACTTTCTGCCTGATCTCGGTCACGCCGGCAGTTCGCAAGTCGTTTCTCTATGCGGTCGTGCTCGTCAGCGTATGGTTTTCCCTGCAGGCGCTTGTCAGTTACGTGGTGCTCGGCCCGGAAGCGCTCGCCTTCACCGCCAAAGACAAAATCGGCACGCAGCGCATCGGCTTTCTGTACCTGCTGGCGTTGTGGATTGCCGCATTTCGGGTGGTACAACGCGGTAAGGCCCGCACTCAGTTACTGCCGCTGCTCGTGATTGCGCTGCTCGTGGTCGGGCTCTTCCTTACTTTTTCGCGCAGCTCGATCGTCGCGCTCGCAGCGAGCGTATTCGTGTTCACCGGTTACGCGCTGATCACCGCCAGGCTTAGCCTGAGAAACTTATTCGTTTTCGTGCTTCTCCCTGTCGCCGCGCTTGGCGCCGCGTCTGCCGCCGTGCTGCATTACTTTCCCATCGTGGCGAGCTTCTATGATGAGCGCCTTCTGCTGTTTTTCGTTTCCGGTGAGGTTCTGGAGAACCTTGAATGGGCGGAGTCTTCCGAGGGAACGAGGCTGGTCATCTGGGGGCGAATCCTGGAATTTGTGTCGGACAATCCCTTTACCGGCACTGGATATCTCGGCGTGTGGGCGATCTATGGCGAAGGCTCGTCACACAATCAGTACATGGATACGGTGCTACGGCTTGGGCTGATAGGCGCAGCCGCATACTTTTTCCTCCTGTTCAGACTCGTGCAGTTCCTCTATCGATACCACAAAGGCCTGTTTTTCGGGATGGTGGGCGTGCTGGTCTATGGCCTATTTCACGAGACATTCAAAGAATCGCAGGGCGCATTCGCATTTGCGTTTTTGGTCGGCATGTTTGCTACGAACCTTCGGGCGCTTTCGACCGCACGAATCGATGCTGTTGCTCGCGGTGCTACTCGATTAACGCTGAATAACGTTCCGGCGTGACCTGAAGTGATCCTAAGGAGGCTGTCCAGTCATCAGATCGCCAAATGGTCTGTGGTGTTCGTGGCCGCGACAGGTCTCGCAAAAGCTGCGCAGTTTGCCGTCTTTTCGTACCTGGCCATTGTCCTTCCAATAAGCGATTACGGCCGTTTCGGCTTGTACTACGCATTTCTGTCGGCTATGGGCACTTTTGCAGCGACCGGCATCAACGAACGAACTGCAGGCCAACTGAAGGACTGTCAGACCGCATCCGCGCGCGCAGCGCTTTTTCGCAACAATACGGGGTTGTTCTTCGTAGTTGCTGTCTCTGCGTTCCTGTTGATTGCACCAGTGGCCGTGTATGCGACCGAGGCACACGAGGGTGACTCCATCTGTGCGCTTTTTCTTGCATTGTCGCTTGGCCTCGTACTGGCGTTTGCCACTGTTCAGGGCGGTTTTCTCAGACTTGATCGACAGCTCGCAGCTTCTCTTGCTGCGACCGTGGGCGTGCTTGCGTTATCCATCGTAGGAATGGGCTTGGCGGCGATGGCGTCAGGTGACCTGGGCCTGTTGTTCGCGTCTGGCCTTGCTGGCGCGTGCGTTGGGATCCTGTCTTTAGGCATCAAGCATCGGCTTTACCTGGGAGTTCCAAATGGCAGCCAGTCACTTGGGCAGATCAAGCCGCTCCTACCATTCGTGGTGATAGGTATTTTTGGTTGGTTCAGCGGGTATGGCATGAACACTGTGATTAACGAGACGCTGGAGATCGAGAGCGTTGCGAAGTATACGTTCCTGTTCACGATCTCGTCGCTCGGACACCTTGTCGCGTCTTCAATGAATGCCGTCTGGACGCCTCAATTCTACGACCTGTTCAATAACGGCCAGTACGACGAGCTCGATAGCAAGAACAAGACGTTCTTCGCGGCCCAGGCTTATGTTCTAGGAGTGACGGCGACAGTCACCATGGCGGCGATCGCTTCGATGAGCAGTTACTCGGAGCGCCTTGCCTTTTACTCGGAAAATGGCTTGGAGCTCGGGCTGCTGTTCATCGCATATATCCTTTACGTTGCCTTCTATCAGGTTGTCTCCTATTACCACGTCACTGGCAATGGCTCGCGGCTCATGCGCGTTCAGATCGTCTCCGGCAGCCTTGGCTTCGCCATATGGCTCGCGTTAATTGTCGCGCTCGGCACGTTTGGCGTGTACCTCGGCTGTGCCGCGTTCGCGCTTGTGCGTTCATACATGCTCTATCGTGATGCGCGGCGTGATTGGCAGATTTCGCCGACCTGGATACCGATCTTGTTAAGCGTCACGGCTGTGGTGATACTTGCGACATGGTAGGAGAAAAGTGTCCGATACTGACGTGCTGACTGACTTCTATGATAAGGACGCAGAGCGGTTCTGGGATCCGAGACAAGGCATCGTCGGCCGCGACGTTTCGATCTATCCGCTACTCGCGGGCATGTCTGGGCGAGTTCTCGAATATGGGGCGGGTTCCGGCTCGTTGCTGCTGGCGCTTGCACTGGAGCCGCGCTTCACCAGCGTTGTCGGGGTAGACATCAGCCAGCGTGCGATAGAAAAGATACGCAAGTACTGGGAGGAGATGAGTGACACGCGCGGTCTGGCGCGTGAGAAGTTGGCCGTGCTGACGCCGGTCAATGACCGCTTGCCAGGCATTCCCGATAATTCTGTCGATCTTCTGCTGTCGCTCGACACGATCGAGCATGTGATGGATCCGTATGTCGTGCTGGACGAACTTTATCGAATCGCCGCGCCAGGTGCACACTTCGTCATCAGCGTTCCGAACTACGGCTACATCAAGTACGTCATCCAACTCCTGCTCGGACGCCAGCCGATCACCGGCGGAGGGCAGCCGGTCGATAAATGGCGCCATTCGGGCTGGGACGGATGGCACCTGCATACTTTCACCCGCCAATCACTCGGCGCATTGCTGAACGATACGGGCTGGGAGCCGCTCAGATGGACGGGCTATCGGGAGAACTACACGGGCTTCGGTCTGGGTTACCTGAGCAGGACTTATCCGGCGCTCTGGTCGGGAGCGCTAACCGTCGTCAGCAGGAAAAAAGACGGTCCGCCGCGTTCCTGATCGAGACGTTCAAGGGGCAAGCAGTCCGAGGTCTTTCAAATGCCTGACGAGGTCGCCGACGGTATAGGCTCGCGAGCCTCGTCCGCCTGTATAGGCGGAGGCGATGTCAGGGGCAGCGGCAGCAGTATCACCCGCCACGTGACCTGCCGTCTGGCCTGTCGTTGAAGGCTGCGCTACCGGGGCCGCGTCGAAAAAGCCGAGTACTGCCGCGCGGCCCTGAGGGTCCGAGCCCCACGCCAGTGAATAGCTGACGTTGCGGCCATCTGCCGAGCTCGCGAGCTGGCCGCGCCGCGGGCTGCCGGCGTGCAACTGGCCAAAAAGAACGACACCGGCGCCCGTTCGCGCCGAATCCCCGCCCCACAGCTGCACGAAGTCATCGCGGGAGCGGTTATGCAGCGGGGTGCGGGAGGTGAGGGTTAGTGCGTAATTCTGATAGTTGATTCTGCTGTTGGTCGTAGCGGCAAAAACTCCGGTCGCATCGGGATGGACGCGCTGCGGCTGCCAGTCGGCGTTGCCCGAGGTGAATACGTTCGAAGGCTGCACGTCTATATCGGTCGCTATGGCTCCGACGTCCAGGGCGTGCGCGGCGTGATTGATGAAAAGGTTCGCCGCCACAGTGACGCCGGAAACTCTGTTCAATTCCACGCCTCGCGCTGTCGAATTGCCGCCGCTGAACAAGTTACCCACGATGCTGATGCCGCGCACGTTCTTCCCGGGCGTGGCGGTGCCGAGCAGATAGATATTCGACCGCGTTTGGCCTTCCATGTAGTTGCCGTGTATCGCCATCGTGCCGTGGCCACTGGTGGCGTTGCCGCCATCACTCACGTAAATGCCGTGCGCCGCCGTTCCCTCTATGTTCGATCCGAGCACCGCATTCCCGACACCGCCGTCGAACCGAAGCGTCGCGCCCGCGGTTGGATCCTGGGCCGAGTAGTCGCCGCCGTGAATCATTACCGCGTTGGCCAGTGTCGAATGGACAGCGTACAGGTGAGCCGCGATTCCGCCCGCGTAGATATGGTGCGTCCAATCCGTGAGCCGAATGCCGATACCCCATCCTTGGTACCGATTGGGACCGCTCGATTCGACTCGCAGGTTCCGCGCTGTAAAGGTGTGCGACCTGACGTCGATCCCGATCACCGCTCGGTCGGGAACACCTTGCGCTCGTGTTGGTTTGTTCAGCAGTATGTCCGTGACGATGACGTGTGGTTGGGTGATCAACAGGCCGGGGCCGCGCAATCCATCGGTCCAGTAGAGGCCTGAGCTGCGGCCATCCCCCTCGATCTTGATCGAGCCTGCGATGTTCAACGTCGTCGAACCGACGTTATAGGCGCCCGCGGGCAGATAGCACGCGGTGTAAGGTGCCGAGCGCGAGCAGTGATTGAGCCACGCCTGGATCGGCTTGCTAACGTCGATTGTTAGCGAGCGCGCGCGGACATCGGCGATTTGGGCTGGGGTCATGAAGTCGAAAGCGGAACTGCCGGCGGCAAGCAGTGCGGCA
>DASPNH010000181.1:0-6725 GCA_035626675.1 Binatia bacterium | reverse complement strand
GCCGCGCTACGCCGTCCGCTTCGCCTTCAGATCAGTGCCATCTTTTCGTTGAGCGCGACAACCTCGGTCGAGACCGACGTCGAGGAGCTCGCCGCGTCTAAGTCTCTTGGGTCCGGTTCGCCAGAAACGTCTCCGGAACGGTCTACGGAATGCCCTGAAAGGCTCTCGGACCCCGGGTCCCGGAGGGAAACAGGACCATCGGTGAGTGCCTCCGAGGCCCGAACGACGCCTGCGGCACGCGAGAGCGCTTCCAGGACCTCCGGCGTCGCGAGCGGGTTCGGATGGTTCTCTTCAAGGTGGCGCGCGGCGATCGCGCGGGTCGCCGCGCGCACCGCGGCGAGCTCGCGCCCGTCGGCGTGGAGGTGGTCGACGTAGCTTGCGACCGTCGCCGGCGTCGCCGGCAAGGCAACGAGCTCCTGGTCCAGGCAGAAAGACTCGAAGGCGGGCCAAGCCGCTTCGCGGCCTCGTGGCGCCGGCGAGATGCCGTTCCGGAAAGGCCTTCCGGGCCGTGGTTTGAGACTCCCCTTTCGGTTCACGTGTGCATGATAAAACCACTTATCATGCATGTCATGGGGCAAGGGTCGGTGGACCTTGAACTGCACCGGTACCGCCTTGATCGCGCAAGTACCTTTCGCTACGCTTCGGCCAAGGATAGTCATTTGGTTGTGCTGCGCCCTTGGTAAGAGGCGCCATCGGATGGGCCGGACGAAGAAAAAACAGAGGTCGGCTACCACGAAGGTCGATGCGGAGACCCCCCGTCGGATCCTTCGCGTTCTGTTGTCACGGTTTTCGGTTTCGGCGCAGGAGCTCGCCACAGAGCTCGGTCTCACGGCCCAAGCGGTCAGGTTGCAGTTGCGCGAGCTAGAACATGCCGGCCTGGTGGCTCAAGAGGATGCGAAGCAGCAACGGAACCGACGGTACTTCTGCACCGAATCCGCCATCTCATCGCCTCCCGCGGGCATAGAACCCACGAGTCAGGACGAGAAAATCGGCCGACAACTTCGCAAAGCTATCGAGCATAGCTGGCGCAAGCAGGTCCTGTCGTGGCGCACCTCCCTTAGGACAGTTGTTCACGAACTTCCTGGCGGAGTCCGGCCAAATTGGTTCTTTGATGTTTATGGAATCCTGCATCCAGCAGTAACGGTTGGCAGCCGCGGGATCATCACCGCTTGGTCGCCTGCTCTAGTTGAACTGATTCGAGCCGCGCATCCAGACCTCGTCGCACGCCTTGGCTCCCCCGATGGCCTGCGTTTTGTTGACTGCGACAAGGGCGACTCCTTATTAGCTCGGCTCGACATCAAGCCCTATAAGCCAGAGTCTGATGAGCTCGTCGATGCACACGCACTTCATGCGCCAGGAGGCATAGCCGAACAACTTGCGGCACACGGTCACGTTAACAAGTATCCCGTGCTCGCCACCTTGCCATCGCGCGACGATGGATCTACACGGCAAGCGTTTCTTGAGATTTCAATCGTTCCTCACCGCGCCTTCGTCGGAATGCAATCGATAATGCCCGTGGTTAGTGACCGGATCAACGCGTTGCGTCAACTCGCGCACGAATCCCTGGTCATTCCCACGCTCCAGCACCGCCTTGCCCAGCCTTTCAATGTGATCGGGGTCCAAGAAGCGTCGCTACGAAAATGGTTGTCCGACGGCATGTTCAACTCTCTGCCACAAGCGCAGACCAAGCTCCGTGGTGTCGTTGACGCGCTTCTCCGATCGGTTAAAGACATTGGAGCGCAATTGCAAGGATTACCGTCCCCGACGACAATATCGCTTTCCCCGGTGGATTTGGTGTCGACGCTCGAAGCGGCCGTAAACGACGCAGAGCGGTCGCAAGATGGCACACCACGAGTGCCTGTCGCGGCGTCCTACGCTGTAAGTCGTGGCCGCGCGTTTGTCACGGCAATTCCTTTCCTCTTGCGGGAGGGCCTGCTCAATCTCATCCACAACGCACTCAAGGCGAGCGGTGGCCGGCCGAGCACGCGCATCGAAGTCACTCTTGAACGCGGCCGTTCCGGGCAAGCCATTGTGCGCATCGTGGATCACGGCGTGGGAATGTCTCAAGACCAAATGCGGCAAATGAATACAGATGCCTTAACGCGCCGCCCGGCGCGCGTAGGAGATGTGTCTGGCGAATACTCTGGATCAGCCCTCGCGATGATGGTGGTGGCAATGTGTCGCGGCTCCATTGTCTACAGCTCGACGTCTGGGGGCGGGACCACAGTGACGCTCACGCTTCCAATAACGGAGACGATTTAACAGCCCATGCCCCACACTAGCCGTAGAGTACTTGTCGTGGAAGACGCCCAAGAACAGCGTGAGGGCGTCGCCGCTCTGCTGGCGGACTATGGGCTGACGATCGTCGCTGTCAGCGACGGCGGAGCGGCCTTAGATGCCGTTGCTGGGAGTTCGTTCGATTGCTTCTTGCTGGACTGTGCGCTCCCTGGCCTTGACGGCGTCGCACTGGCGAAGCGCCTGCTCGCTGAGAACAAAGCGCATGCTTCACAAATAGTGTTCATCAGCGGTCGAGCGGAATATGCCGATCTGGGTGCGCGATACCAAGACCTGCATGGCACCCACTCTATCCCAAAGCCGCTCGACAGCGACAAGATAGGCATCATTCTCAACATCATAGGCTACTCCGCAGTGGCGGTTGTTCCTGACGCAAACACACTGGGAGCCATCGCGGACGAGTTTGTAAGCGCCGTTACACACGGGGCTGGACCTCGCGACGGGAACCGCGAGTTGGCGTTTCGTCTCGACACCACCTACGAGACGATGCTAAGGGAGTTTCTCGCCACAGTAAAAGCGTTCTCGCAGGGGTCGCCCCGAAAACGGCGTGGGCGGCTCGACAGCAGCGAATGCGCTATTGTTGCGAGCGCTCTTCATGATGCAGGCAGCGTTGCTCTCGCGCGCGGCATGGTGGATCTGTGGCGCCTGCTGCATGTCCATGAGTGCCGGTTTCGACGCGCATTGTACTGGCGTGAGGGAACGCCTTCGTTCCGTGCGCGCGCGGCCTTGTATGCAACGTGGGGAACTCTCAGCAATTATGGAACGAGCGTAGGACGGTGGTTGGCCTGGGGTATTGTCGTAACTGCGCTGTTCTCGGTCCCTTACATGATAGCGCCGTACGAAGTAGCTGCGCCTAACCCCAATGATCCCCCGATAGTTGTGAGGCTGGGTCTCTGGAACGGCCTTTACACTAGTCTGAGGCTATTCACCGACCAAGACTTCGGTGCCGTTGACAATATGTCCCCGCTTCATCGCGTCGTAGCAGCGATCGAGGCCGTATTCAGCGTGCTGTATTTCGCTGTAGGCTTCACGATTCTGCTTACGACATTCCCAGGCTCACACGAAGTGCGACGTCCTGCGCCGCATCCGACGGCCGCGCCACCACCGCGTTAGCCACCGAAAAAAGGAAGAGACCATGGCCCCAAACGTTTCGATGAATCGCCGCGGCTTGTTGTTCTCGGTCGTCACCATCGCCGGACTCTTCGCAGCGATCACGCTCGGTGGGTGCGGCGACAAGGTACCTGACCAGAGTAGTCCGCGGACCAAGGTCGTCATCGGGTACTCCAAGCTTCGGATCAGCCTGCCAGTCTTCGTTGCGAAAGAGCGCGGGCTGTTCGCGAAGCATGGCATCGAGGCAGAGCTGCGGGCCTACGACGATGCGCAGCTGATGATCACCTCTCTCGTTCAAGGCAACATTCAGGTCGGAGGCTACACCGCTCTTCCGATCAGCTTCAAGGCCATGACAGGTGACAAGCGCAAGCAATTGTACTATCTGACGGCGATGGTGGAAGACAAGGAGCATCGAATCAGCTACTTGCTGCGACGAAAGTCGCAGGATGCTTCGAAGCCATCGGTTCGCGGCATCGGCGACCTCGGTGGCAAACGGATCGGGATACTCCCGACGATCGCCTATCGAGCCTGGATTGCGGAAATCCTGCGTGCCAATGGCGTCACCGTCGACGCCAAGCTCATCGAGAATGTGCCGCCTGACAGACAGGCATCGATGCTCCGTGATGGAGCAGTGGAGGCATTGTTTACGAACGATCCAGCTGCGACAGCCGCAATTCGGGCAAACATCGCCGAGCTAATCTCGGAAGAGGTCGATTGTCCCAAGTATTTCGGAAGCCCCTTCCTGTTTGGGAGCTTCAACGTCGAAAAGTCGTGGGCGGATGCGAACAAGGATGTTGTGAAGGCTATCGCAGCGGTACTCGACGAGGCCATTGCGATAATCGACAAGGAGGGTGTCGGCGCCAACGTTGCGATGGAATCGTTCATTTCCGCTGACTACAAGGCGGATGTGCGTCGATATCCAGCGGCCAAGTACATCACCACAAGCGCCCTGACGGTGGAGGCGGTGCAAGCCGTGGCAGACAAGTACCGTGAGATGGGCATTCTCTCCGAACGCGTCGATGTCGCCTCATTGGTGGGTCTTCCCAAGTAGGAGCTCCAATGAGGCTGGACGGCCTTTCGTGCTCGTACAGAAGCGACCGCCGTGACCTCGTGGTGGTGTTTCGCGACGTTTCCATCACGCTTACCCCGGGCCGATTACTTGGTGTGTTTGGACCAAATGGTTGCGGCAAGTCGTCGTTGCTCCGCACGGTGCTTGCAGCTGTGCCTTCCGAGCCGGTTGGTTGGATCCCTCAGGAGTTCCAAGAGAGCTTATTTCCAGCATTGTCTCTGAATGGCAATCTCGCGCTTGTGGTTGCATCTGACGGCACAGGGAGGTCGGATCCAAAACAGCCAAGTGGTTCGGTGGGCACGTCTCCTGTCGAACGAGTTCGGTTAGCTCTCGGGATTGAGATCGATCTATCAAGTAAACCACGCGCTTGCAGCATCGGCATGCTGCAACAGGCAGCGATACTGCGTGCACTGGCTTCCCGCAGCAGATTCTTGCTCGCCGATGAGCCGTTCTCGGCACTCGATGCGAACGTGTCGCAACGTATCTACCGCGGAATGCGATCGATAGTCCAGACTGAACAGCGCTCCGCACTGATCGTTTCCCATGACTTGCTATCCCTCCGAGCCGTATGTGACGAAGTACTAGTGATTCCCGGCAGGCCGTTTTCCACCACACGGCGCTCTGGTATGGCGCATGCCGTGATAGTCCCCGTACATCGCCCCACAGGTTCATCAGGAGCCGACGGAGATCCGGAAGCCTCATTCCTGCATCTGGCACAGAATGTCCTGGAGTCAACGTAATGTCGTTCCCGACGCCACTGATAAGGCGGGGCGGTTTATGGGCTTTGGGGTGTCTGGCCGCATTGGCGCTGTGGTGGATAAGTGCGAAAACGAACCTGATCACACCACTAGTGTTGTCTTCCCCAGAGGACGTAGCGAAGGAGTTACTTCATGGGCCGAAGACCGTGGGGCAACGCCATGTGTTCGAAGAAGTCAGGGGAACTATGGGACGGATGCTCGCGGGGTGGGCTGCGACAATTGGTATCGGTCTTGTCCTCGGCGTGCTGCTTGGGGCGATGAGAAAAGTCGAGACCCTGGCGCAAGGGCCGCTTGAGTTCTTGAGAGCTGTCCCGCCAGTGCTTCTGTTTCCACTGTTGGCTGTTGTACTCGACTACCGCGATGCCGCGTATGTATGGACCATCATAGTGGGGTGTACGCCAATCATGGTCCTCGTTGTGGCGCGTGGAACGGCGGGAGGATCGCGCATTCGGCGCGCGGTCTTGATCGCGTACAAAGTGCGCGTGTGGAGACGGGTGCTGGCGGCACTCTTGGAAGTGGGCCCTTATCTGTTTCTTGGTGCCCGGCTGACCGCATCCACTGCGTTAATTATCGCGGTGGTATCTGAGATGGTAATACCGACGAGAGATGGTATAGGTATTGGGAGTTCCGTTCGGGATGCAGGGACAGCGTATGATGCTCCGCGCGTAATTGCCGGGATAATGGTGGTAGGAGCGGTTGGCGTGGCCCTGAATCTCGTGCTCAATGGCCTGGAGCGAGTCGCGGGAGGAACAAGGAGCGGCGCGGATATGATAAGGGAAGCCTGACGACGCTAGAGCGCAACCGGCTCTTAATACCCTATCGCTCTGCGAACAGGTCGCCCTCGTCCATCGTGAGAAGCACCACGAGCGTCTCCATAGATGGAATGGGGAGGTACTCTTCGGTCACAAAGAGGTCGAAGAGATGTTCGCGCTCGTAGACTTCAAACCAGTCCTTGACCTGGACGTCGCGCTTTCCCTCTTCCCCACCCTGTTGGAATGCTGTCGCGCTCAACGAAAAGATGGCACTGATCTGAAGGCGAAGCGGACGGCGTAGCGCGGCATCTCCGAGGCCCGGTCGGGAACCGGGCGAGGGAGAGCGCGATGGGTGCGACAGGGATCGAGCACGGGGACGCGAGGGGCGTGTGGTGCACGATTTCGGCCGAACCTCGAAACGCACTGCGATCGGCATTTCCCGCACCACGATGAACTCTGACGCGACGGCGACTACGGCCGACCTGCGAGTCGCGAACAGACCATCTCCGCGGATTTCGTGCTCGATTCCGTCGATTGTCAACCGCGCGTCGTCGCGCGGACGCGCGTCACGCCGGGCGGCGATAGTAGAAGTTGAGAATTCGTAAGCGTTCGGCGAACCGCACCCGCAGCGGGGCACGCCGACTGCGACGCGCGCGGGGGCGCGCGCGCTATCCGTTCAGGATGAGGTCGGGCGCGCGGCCGGCGCAGCGCGCAGACGCGCCGCCTTCCAGCCGCGGGGCG
>DASPNH010000180.1:0-5096 GCA_035626675.1 Binatia bacterium | reverse complement strand
GCTCCCGAGAAGTGAGCATTGACCTAGCGCGCACGTCCGATTCGCCCGGAACTCGGACCCGGCGCCATGCTACGTACGGTCGCCCGCCGGGCGTTAAACTATCTCAATTGTGCCTCAAGTCCGGTTTCGGCCTCATCATCGGCCCCCTCTCTGTTTCAGGCCCCGCCCCGAAACGAACGCGCCTCGCGGTCGACCGCGCAACTCAGCTCATCGCAATAGTTCGTTAGCGCGACAATGGCATTTTGCTGCGCGTCGACGCGGACCACGCCAAAACCTTGCTTTAGTTTCAGTCGTGTGCTATTATGGCTCCATGCTCAATTCGCATCCAATTTCGAGGAGTGTGATGGCCATAAAAGCTCGGTTCGCGCCATATGCGGAATGCGGCCCTGCTACATTGTTCCGAGGCGATTGTCTCGACCTCATCGCAAGTGTTCCGGACGGGAGCGTTAATTTGACTGTGACTAGTCCGCCCTACAATATCGGCAAAGAATACGAGCAGTCGCTGCCAATCGAAGTTTATGTCAGATGGTGTGCTGAGTGGCTTGAAGAAGTGCACCGTGTAACCGCTGACGACGGCGCGTTGTGGCTGAATGTCGGGTATTGCTCAATGCCGGATCGGGGAAGAGCCGTTCCGCTGGCATACTTGCTTTGGGACAAGTCGCCCTTTCACCTAATTCAAGAAGTCGTGTGGCATTACGGTGCTGGCGTCTCAACGCGAAGGGCGTTTTCGCCGAGAAATGAGAAGTTTCTTTGGTTTGTAAAGTCGCCGGATCGATACAAGTTCTACCTCGATCGCGTTCGTGATCCGAACGTTAAATATCCCAACCAGAGAAAGAACGGAAGGCTACGTTGTAACCCGCTCGGGAAGAACCCCGGCGACGTTTGGTACATTCCAAAAGTGACGTCCGGAGCCGGGCGGGCATCCTCCGAGCGGACGCCTCACCCTGCTCAGTTCCCACGCGCGATAGTCGAGCGCATCATCCTCGCTTGCAGTGATCCTGGCGATACAGTATTGGACCCATTTATTGGATCGGGCACGACGGCTGAAGCGGCGTTATTGACCGACCGGAATTGCACCGGATTCGAGTTGCGCAGCGATTATCTGGGCATTGCCGCCAAGAGGCTAAGGGCAGCGATTCGGCGCAAGTCCGCAATAGATGACCAACTATATTTCGCGGACAGGAAATAGCTGAATCAGCTTTTCCCGCTCTGCTTCGGTCGTAAGGTGCGCTTGTTGTCCTGATTGGGCGACTTGCCCCACCCAGTCCGCGCCATCGACCCACCCGAAGCGAATCTTCCGGATGCTCGGAGCGGCTGAGTCACTGAACTTTTCGAAATTGACGGCGAGAAGGTAGCCCGACCGATCCTTAACCCGCCTTCCCGACGCTGGCGTCTGCGCGTAGCTTCGATTCCCAAATACGCTCGTGGGGTGAGATGACGTCTTGATCTCGATGGAGAACTGATTGTCTTCAATGCAGACCAAATCCTTGTCATGGCCTGCGGCGTCACAGCGGTACGCACCCGCGCACCGACTCTCCAATTCTAATGGAATGAGCGCATGCAACAGGAAGCCCATGATTTGTGGCTTCGGCTTGAAGTCTTTCCCGATCTTGAATCGCTTGGACCCGAAGGAGGACTCGAAGATGTCAGTCCAAGCGGCCAGCGTCGCCTGGACAAGAATATCGAGATCAATTGGGTGAACTCGAACGCGGCGCAGTGTTTTTCGCCGCGCCGGGGACGGCGCGCCCCTCTGCGACATCGGTGCGGCGTGTTTGCGTACCGATACAAGGGAGGCGCGACGCTCCGCGATTGAACTCGAGTCAGTTCTTCCGCGGCGCTTCCCGCCGTCCTTCTTCTTCGACGGCTTCGAGTTCTCGTTCGGCACTCACAACGGTAGCGAGGGGACCGGGTAAGCCCAGGGACGATTTGCGGTTCGACAGGCCGTCGCCATGTCGCGCTCAACGAAGACTGGTGCCGAGCTGAAGGCGAAGCGGACGGCGTAGCGCGGCCTCTCCGAGGCCCGGTCGGGAACCGGGCGAGGAGAGCGCGATGAGCACGACAGGGATCGAGCAACAGGGACGCGTGGGGGCCGGAGGGCCCTGGACGGCGACCGACGCGGGAGGCGGCGGACGCATCCCCGGGGTACCCCAGGGGCGAGGCTTTTTCGGATCGAAGCGACCCGCCCTTCGACGTGCCTCGGAGAGACCGCGCTACGCCGTCCGCTTCGCCTTCAGCTCAGTGCCATGTTTTCGTTGAGCGCGGCACCCTCTTGACAACATCACCCTCGCGTGCTCCACTTCTTACGTCGCTGGTCCCTGCTGTCGCGACGCATTCAGAGAGGAAAGGGTCCACGAAGATGAAGTGGTTACTTGCACTCGCGCTCCTGTCGGTGCCTGCGCTCGCCCAAGCCCCGTCGGCGTCGTTCTGCTACGACCTCGCTTCAACGGCAACGCTGGTGCTGGACAACATTCCAACGTGTGACGGCACCATCACCGTGTTCATGGAGTTCAACGGCAGCTCGCACGACATCACGAGCGGCATGACGGACCTGACGCCGCCGCACATGGAGGGCCGCTTCTCGTTCCCCGCGGGACCCGGTGTCTGCGGTAACAACGTCACCATCCGAGTGAAGTGCAACAACGTGACGATCGCAACGATCAACACGACGATCAACTGCAACTGTTAGTCTCATTGGGGTCGCGACCTAAGGTGTCGCGCTTCCAGAGTACCGCATCGGGTCCTTCGGACCCGATGCGCGACCATCGTTCGGTCAACGCCACATGGCCCCAACGCTGATGAATCGACGGAACCTGACACTTGCCGTCATCGCCGCGGCGTGCTTATCGCTCGTCGTCGGAATTCAATTCATCCGACCTCACAAAGTGCGGCGGACCGAAGCAATCGACACCGCACCACCTGCATCGACGGCGAACCTCTTGACGACGCCTGAGCCGCGGGCCGCGCAAGCCATCGAACGGAAGGCGTTTTCTGATGCAAGGGAACCCGACGTTGCATCCCCCCAACTGGCAGTCATTAGTGCACGGGTACTGTCTCAGGAAGGCCACGCGATTGCCGGTGCTCGGGTTTCCGCTCCAGACCACGGTGCAGTGACGTCGACCGACAGCTTCGGTATCGCTCGGCTTACAATCGGCGGATCGAATCTCGTAACGTTAAGCTGTCGAGCTGCCGGATACTCCCAGCAATCGATCGACGTTGCGTGCGTAGCCGGGCAGCTATCAGACGTTGAAATAGTCCTCGCCCCGCTCGCTTTCGTTGAAGTATCAGTTCGGCACGGAGCATCGCCGGTAAGTGGCTGCCGCGTCGGCATTCTCGGGGACGTAGAGAATGAGCGGTGGGTTGTTTCTGATATTAATGGCGTTGCGCGTCTATACTCACCAATTGCGCGGACACTGATTCGGTGCATTCATGATGACTTCGAGCCGGCCGAACTCTGGATCACCGTTGCCGCAGGGCCGAATACGGCGGTCGTCAATCTTGTCATGGGCCAACAAGTCGCTGTAGACTTCGTCACGGAAACTTTGGAGCCGTATCCACGGATCTCGGTGAGCGTGCGAATCGGGTCTGCAGGTGCGTCGTTTGGCGTTATTACTGCAGACGACTTGGGACGAATCACGGTTACCCGCCGGAAAGGCCAATTCTTGGGATTCGATGAGCCGCCGGATGCAGACTACACAATCATTTCAGGGCGGATCTTGCCGCCCGACGCTGAAACCGCGAGGGTGGTCATCAGACGAGTCACCGTATTGCGCTGCCGAGTGCTGACAAGCGACGGTCGCGATCTGCATCAGTGCCGCCTTGAGGGGATCTCCGGCGCGGGAGTGGCCACAAATCGTGAATCGGTGGCATTGGATGGATTCCATTTGGTTGGAGAACAGGGAACGCCATCATCTCCGCTGTTTCGCTTCGTTGATTCTTCGGGCTGGTGCTCGAAGTGGCGACGCTACTCTTCGCCGATCGATGGTCGCGAGCATGTAGAGATCGTGCTGTGGCCACCGGTTCATATTACGGGGCGCGCGGTGTTTCGCGATGGCTCTGGCTGCGCTACCGCAGCTATCATCGCAACTGAATGCGCGGTTCCGACGAGCGAGGGGGCGCCACTGACGGCCCGCATGGTTGTACCAGCCGACAATACGGGGCGCTTCAGCTTTTTTTCCAGCGCACTTGAAGGCCTGCGCGTTTGGGCGGAGTCAGGCAAGTACTTATCGCGTACGATAGTCATGGTCAATAGAGATATCTATTCGTCTGGGCCTCAGCCTTCCGAGGGCACCGACTGGGCGCTGCAAAGCGGCGCGACGATCAACGTCGGAGATATCACTCTCGAGGAGGCTGGCACCCTTATCGCCGTTGTTTCGCGACCTCTGGGCGGCCGTGCAGCCGTTGTTGTGAAAAGGGCCGATTCATCTGTCGTCGGGACGCGCACACGCACGGGCTTGGTTGATGCGCACGGCGTCGCCCGCTTCTCAATGCTCTCGCCTGGAAATTACTATGTCGCAGCAATTGAACGCGCTGTAGGCGTCAATTCTGCTCCGTTTGCTGAAATCAGCAGGAGCGTCGTTGTCGAGGCTGGCACCGTGTCCACTATCGTTATTGAGTAGATGACAGCCGATTTGGTGCACGATCTCGGCGGCAGGCCAAACGCGCCGCGACCACGGCGTAGAGTCTCTGGATCACACCCAGCGCGTGCGCCGCCTCGTCGGGCGCACAGTCGCGCGCGTCGTAGGAGTACCGCCGCGCGTGGGCCCAACATTCGACATCGATGCGCGTCCCGTCCCTGAACAGCGCGTCGTAGCCTGCGTAGGCGTCGACGTGGAGATGGCCGCGGAAGCTCTTGAACATCTCCGCCGGTCCGCTCGCCGCGGGCGTCCTGGTGAATCGGTACGCCACCTCGCCGTCGCCGGAGACGAGCGCCCAGATGCGGCCTTCCGAGGTCCGACCGTAAGCGTTCGGCGAACCGCACCCGCAGCGGGGCACGCCGACTGCGACGCGCGCGGGGGCGCGCGCGCTATCCGTTCAGGATGAGGTCGGGCGCGCGGCCGGCGCAGCGCGCAGACGCGCCGCCTTCCAGCCGCGGGGCG
>DASPNH010000179.1:0-2215 GCA_035626675.1 Binatia bacterium | reverse complement strand
TCGAGACGGTGCGCCGGCGCAGCAACGGCACGCTGATCGACGTTTCGGTATGCATGTCGGCCATTCACGATCAGCGCGGCGAGATCGTCGGCGCATCCTCGATCGAGCGTGACATCACGCGCCGCAAACAGGCCGAGGAAGCGCTGCAGAGCCTGAACGCGGAGCTGGAGGCCCGTGTCACCGAACGCACCGAGGCCCTGGAGGCCGCGCTCAGCGAGCTCGAGGCTTTCAGCTACTCGGTATCCCACGACCTGCGCTCGCCGCTTCGCGCCCTGCAGGGCTTCAGCGCCGCGTTGCAGGAGGACTGCAAGGACCGCCTCGACGAGCACGATCTGGACCTGCTCGGTCGCATACGCTCGGCTGCCGGGCGCATGGATCGCATCATCGACGACCTGCTGCAGCTGTCGCAGGCCAGCCACCGGCGCATCGAGCAGGAGAGCGTGGACGTCACGGAACTGGCTCGCGACGTTGCAGCCGAACTGCAGGCGCACCGCGGCGACCGTCGCGTGCGCTGGGAGATCCAGCCGCAGATGACCGCCTGGGGCGATCCGGGCCTTCTGCTGCTGGTGCTGCAGAACCTGCTCGGCAATGCCTTCAAGTATTCGCGCGACACCGAGGATGCGGTGATCGAGGTCGGCACGGAGGCCGACGGTGAGCGGACGACTTTCTACGTGCGCGACAACGGCGCCGGATTCGAGGCGCAGTACGCCGACAAGCTGTTCCGCCCTTTCCAGCGGCTGCATCGTCGCGACGAGTTCGAGGGCTCCGGGATCGGCCTGGCCACCGTGGACCGTGTGATCCGCCGTCATGGCGGCCGCGTTGCCGCCGAAGGCAGTGTCGGCGAGGGTGCGACGTTCCGGTTCACGCTTCCGGCCGCCCCGCCGCCGATGCGGCTGGATGCCGTAGCGTGATCCCACCGGCGCTGCGCGCCGGCTTCAGCCTGCCAGAGTGAAGTAGACCGTGGCTCCGCGCTCAGGCGCGCCTTCGGCCCAGACCTTGCCGCCGTGCCGGCGCACGATCCTGGCAACCGTGGCCAGTCCGATTCCGGAACCGTCGAAATCTCGCGCGTTGTCGAGCCGCTCGAAGGTGCGAAACAGCCGGTCGGCGTAGGCCGGATCGAAGCCGATCCCGTTGTCGCGAACGAAGTAGGCGGCCTCGCCGCCGATGCTGACAGCTCCGACCTCGACGCAGGCCTGTTCGGCGCCAGCGGAAAACTTGAACGCATTGTCCAGCAGGTTGCGCATCAGCGTCTCGACCAGGAGAGGATCGCCGACGGCCTCCAGATGCTCGGGAACCTGCAAACGCGCATTGGCGGGCGAGGGCTGGGGACGAAGGTCCTCGGCCACCCTGCGCGCCATCAGGGCCAGGTCCACCTTCTCCCGCCGCAGCTCGCTGCGACTGAGCCGCGACAGTGCCAGAAGGCCGTCGATCAGGCTGCCCATGCGCTGGGCCGCCGCTCGCACTCGCGTCAGCGCGTCGCGGCCCGAGGCTTCGAGCGCGTGCGCATGCTCTTCGAGGAGCATGTGGCAGAAGCCGTCGATGCTGCGAAGCGGCGCTCGCAGGTCGTGCGAGACCGAATAGGAGAACGACTGCATGTCTTCGACCACTTCGGCCAGGACCGTGCTCTGCTGCCGCAGCGTCTCGTTGAGTCTTTCCATCTCCGAACGCGCCTGCTTCTGCTCGGTGATGTCTTCGGAGATGCCGAGCAGGTAGAGCGGCTGGCCATGCTCGTCGAGAATGGGGATCTTCTTGGTGTGCAGGATGCGCGTGCCGCGGTGGCGGGTGTGGATGGGCTCTTCGGCGATGTCGACCATGACGCCGCCGGCCAGCACCTCGCGGTCCTTCGAGAGGAAGAAGTCCGACTGCTCTCCGGGAAAGAAGTCGTGGTCGTTCTTCCCGATCATCTGCTCTCGCGGAATTCCCAGCAGCTCTTCACCGGCACGATTGAAACGTACGAAACGCAGCTCGCGCGCATCCTTGACGAAGATCATGTTGGGAAGGTTCTCGACGATGGTCGCGAAGAAGCGCTCGTCGGGACGTTCGAGGGCCGAACGCGCATCGTCCGGCGCGCCGATACGATCGGCATCGGCCTTCAGCTTGGCTGGCAAATCGGTTCCCCCTTTTCCGCGGCAAGCCCGAGCCCCCTCAGACCTGCAGCCGCCGCAATGACGAGCCGCAAGATGGCCGAGAACACGGCCTTTGCCAAGACTGGCTC
>DASPNH010000178.1:0-34664 GCA_035626675.1 Binatia bacterium | reverse complement strand
TCGTGGGAACGCGCATCGTCACCGAGCATGGGGAGGTCCCGCCGCTCATTACCACCATTGGGAAAGCGAATGTTGCCGTTTTCGCTGCTGCCGCTGCTCCCGCTGGGCGGACTGCTGGGTATGGTCCATTCGATCCTCGTCTTCCGAAAGGACTATCGATGCGGGCATGACATGCTCGCCGGAACGCGAGTCGTGCAAGCCGAATGAATTGGCCTGCTCTCTCGATTCGGCATTGAGTCGCCAACTTTCGCGTCGGCCCGGCACCGACGACGCCGGCAAGTACGGTATGACGCCGCGCGCCTAAGACAGAAGCAGCCCGTCGCCCTTGCCGCGCACGACGAGAACTCCGTGCCGCGGCAGTGACTGCCAGGCGCAGTCCTCGGCCGAAGCGCACACCACTTCCCAGGCTCCCGGCGGCGGCTCCACTGCCACGGCCGCCTCGCCAATGTTGATCGCGACGATGAGCCGGTCGCGCTGCAGCAGGAGCACACTCTGCTTCTCGTCCAGCTCGACGTGGACGAGGTCGCCGGCGCCGTGCTCGCGCCGAAGCTTCAGCATCTCTCGATACCACGCATGCATTTGCGCGTGAGGCTCGGTCGCGAGCTCCTCCCATCGAAGTCGTGAAGCGGCGAACGTTTCGGGCGCCTGCGGATCGGGCACCTGGCCGCGACCCTCCCAGTCGAAGGCGGCGAACTCGCGACGGCGTCCTTCGCGCACCGCACGGGCCAGCTCCGCGTTCTGATGGTCGGTAAAGTAGAGGAAGGGAGTCGAGGCGGCCCACTCCTCGCCTTGGAACAGCAGCGGCACGAACGGTCCGAGAAGGACGAGCGCCGCCGCGGCCTTCAGCGCCGGCACGTCGACGATTTGCGACAAGCGCTCGCCGAAGCCGCGATTTCCGACCTGGTCGTGGTTCTGGCTGAACACGACCATCTGATCCTGTCGCACGTTCTCGCGCGGACGTCCGTGGCTGCGATCACGAAATCCGGAGTACTGCCCCTCGAAGACGTAGGCGCGTCGCAGCGCGTGGGCCAGCTGCTCGATGCTTCCGAAGTCGGCATAGTAGCCGTCGCGCTCGCCGGTCAGGGCCGCGTGCAGCGCGTGGTGGAAATCGTCCATCCAGTGCGCGTCCAGCCCGAAGCCGCCGCGCTCGAGCGGCCACACCAGACGCGGATCGTTGGCGTCGGACTCCGCGACGAGCACGAGGCGGCGGCCCATGGACTCTTCGAGCTGGCGGACGCGAGCCGTCAGCTCTTCGAGAAAATGCACCGCGCGCGTGTCGAGGATGGCGTGCACGGCATCCAGGCGCAGCCCGTCGAAGTGGTAGTCGCGCAGCCATGCCAGCGCGTTGTCGATGAAGAACGCCCGCACCTCGTCGCTGCCGGGCCCATCGAAATTGACGGCCGGTCCCCAGGGCGTGCGGTAGCGATCGGTGAAGTACGGACCGAAACGTTCGAGATGGTTGCCGTCTGGGCCGAGGTGGTTGTAGACGACGTCGAGCAGCACGGCGATGCCTTCGTCGTGCGCGGCCTGCACGAGCTCCTGCAGCTGGCGCGGCGGGCCGTAGGCCGGATGTGGCGCGTACAGGCACACGCCGTCATAGCCCCAGCCGTGATTGCCGGGGAAGGTCGCCAGCGGCATCAGCTCGATGTGCGTGACGCCGAGGTCGCGCAGGTAGGGCAGCTTCTCGGCCGCGCCGGCGTAGGTGCCGGAGGGGCTGAACGTGCCCACGTGCAGCTCGTAGAGGACGGCGTGGGAGAGCGGCACGGGAGTGAAGGTGTCATCTTTCCACTCGAACTCGTCGAGCCGCAGTGCGACCGAGGCTTCGTGCACGCCGCGCGGCTGCCAGCGCGAGCGCGGATCGGGAAACGGGCCTTCGCCGTCGAGGAGGAACGCGTAGCTCGCGCCGATCTCCACCTCGCATGTCCAGTGGCCGCGCTGCTCGCGCTGCATCGCGCGCGCCTTGCCCTCGATGACGCACTCGACCCGCCTTGCCGCCGGCGCCCACACGCGCACGATCATCGCGGCGCCCCTGGGAGCAGGCACCTTTTTCGGCGGCTGAAAAAGATGCCCGACCCCTTTTCGACAGCCATCATTGCGCGGCCTCGCGCAGGAGCAGCGCGACGGGGAAGTCTGCGAACAGATCGCGCGGCGAAACTTCCGCGGCCTCGTAGGCTGCACCGGTCAGGACGCTGCGCCATGATCCGTCGGGCAGAGGCATCATCGTGTCCTCCCACTCGCTTCCAAGCGTCAGCGAGAAGCGAGGCACGACCACCATCAGCGCGTGCGCGCGCACGTAGGAGACCACGTGATGAAGCCTCGCGCCGCGCGCCAGATGCGGATGATAGGCAGCGTCGGCTCCGAACAGGTCGGGCCGGCGCTTGCGCAGTGCCAGAACGTTTCGAATGAGCCAGAGCTTGGGAAGGCCGCTGTCCATCTCGGACATCGCCTGCGCGGCTGTCATCTCGTCACATCGCTCGAGCATCGACGTCAGCTCCTCGAATGCGACCGGACGGCGATTGTCGGGATCGACCAGGCTGAGGTCCCAGCGCTCGGTGCCCTGGTAGAAGTCGGGCGTGCCCGGCACCGTCAGCTTGATCAGCGTCTGCGCCAGGCTGTTGACGCGTCCCGCGTTCGAAATGCGCGCAACCAGCGCCTCGAGCTCTGCGATGAAATCGACATCTGCAAGCGCGCCTTCGACGAACTCGCGAAGGCCGAGCTCGTAGTCCTGATCGGGCTCGTGCCAGGAAGTGTGAATCTTGGCCTCGCGACAGGCCTTCTGCATGTACTGCCAGGTCCGCTGCGCGTCGATCGGCCAGGCGCCGACCAGCGTCTGGTAGAGCAGGTACTCCGCCAGACGATCGCTGCGCCGGCCCTTCCACGCAGCCTGATTGCGCTGCGACCAGGATCGCAGCGCAGCCGACCAGAGCTCGACCGCTTCGGTCAGCACGTCGATGCGGCAGCGCACGTCCTCGCTGCGCTTGTTGTCGTGGGTGGAGGTGGCCAGCAGGCTGTGTGGCCATCGCGCACCGATGTGCGAACAGAACTGATGGAAGCGCTCGGCTGGAATGCCCAGGAGCGACGGCTGCGATCCCACCTCGTTGCACGACAGCAAGCGGTCGTAGAGGTAGAACGTCGTGTCCTCGGCGCCCTTGGCGGTGACGGCCGGCGTCAGTTGCTGCCAGCGCGCCAGCAGCTCGTCGCCGAGCGCATGCGCCCGGCCTGAAAGGATCGTTTCGAGCGCATCGAAGACCTGCGCCTGCACGCCCTCGGCCTGGGCGCGCGCCGCCGCGATCGCTTCGGCCAGCAGCCGGCGGTCGCGGGCGTCTTCTGCTTCGTCGTCGGATGGCAGATAGGTGCGATAGACCGGGAGCATGCACGTGACCATCTCGATCGCCTGCAGCATCTGGCGGCGACTGAGGTCGTGACCGCGGCAGCAGGCATCGGCGGCGGCCATCGCCAGCGAGGTCAGGCGCTGCATGTCGGCATGAAAGCTGACGTCGGCGATCTCGAGCTTCTTCTTCCGCACCAGCGCCGGGTAGTTGACGGTGTGGCCGGTGAAGTCGTGGTAGGCGGCCGTCAGCGCGTCGGCCCTGCGATCGTCCATCCACAGGCGGCCGGTGCGGTCCATGAAATCGTATCCGACCGTGCCCTGCACGGGCCAGCTTGCCGCGAGCTCCTCGTCGGCGTCGAGAATTTTTTCCACGTAGAGGTGCCCGCCGGGAAAGAGGTCTCGCAGCCGCAGCAGGTAGCCGCGAGGGTCTCGAAGGCCGTCGGGATGATCGACGCGCAACCCATCCACCTCGTTGTTCTCGATCATCTTGCGGATCCGCACGTGTGTGCGATCGAAGACGTCCTGGCGCTCGACGGTCACACCGATCAGGGATGCGATGTTGAAGAAGCGCCGGTAGCTGACCAGCTCGCCCTCGGCCTTCCACCAGCACAGGCGGTAGTGCTGCTGCCCCAGAAGGTCATGCAGCAAAGCGTCGTCCTCAGAGAGAATGCGGCAGCGTGCTTCGAGCTCGGCGCGCCATGCCTCGTTGGCCGCGTTGTCGGCAAGACGCGCGGCAGCCGCGCCGGCAAGCTCGTGATAGCGAAGCGAGTCGGCTGCACTGGGCAGTTCGGTGCCTCCGAGCTGGACCAGCTCTGCCAGCATGGTGCCGAGCGGTCCCGCGTTGGCGGGAAGCACCGCCTGCCACGACGCAGGCGACAGCGGCCAGCTTTGATCGAAGTACCGCACGCGCGGAAGGCTCGAGCCGGCATCGATGGCGATCTCGCGCGCGGCGAGCGCTTCGGCGTAGGGTCTGCCCAGAACGCACAGCGAGAGCTTCCAGCGCTCGCCGTGCACGCGCGGCGCGATGTCGAAGGTCTGCTCGTGACGGCTGAACGGGCCGTGCGCCAGAAGATCCTCCCACCAGGGGTTGGCCGCGCTCGCGCTCATATGATTGGGCACGATGTCGAGCAGGATGCCGAGGCCATGTTCGCGAACGGCCTGCTGCAAGGCCTGCCAGCCGGCTTCACCGCCCAAATCCTCGCTGATGCGCGAAGGATCGGCGACGTCGTAGCCGTGCGTGCTTGCCGGCGCCGCCTGCAGCACCGGGGAAAGATAGACGTGGCTGATGCCGAGCCGCGCCAGATACGGCACGACGCCAGCTGCCGCGAACAGGTCGAAGCCGCGATGAAGCTGGAGCCGGTAGGTCGCTCTCCACTCAGCGCGCACGGCGAAGGACCATCATCGAGCGGCCCTCGAGCCGCGCAAGACCACTCTTGCGCAAGCGTTCCTTGTCGGGCACCAGCTCGGGACGCGCCGTGTCGAAGGCGACTCGCCAGGGCCGGTCGCGCAGCTGTTCGGGAACGCGGAACTTGACGGGCTCATGATAGGCGTTGAGCAGCACGAAGAAGTCGTCGTCGGCCACGCGCTGGCCTTGCGAGTCGCGAATCTCGGGTGCGTCGCCGAGCAGCAGCATGCCGAGCGTGCGCATCCAGCCGCCGTCCTCCCAGTCTTCCTCGCGCATGGGCTGTCCGTCTGAGCGCAGCCAGCGGATCGTTTCGGCCGGCGGCGCGTCGGGGTCCTCGTCGCGAAACGTGCGCCGGGAAAATGTCGGATGCTCGCGCCGGTAGCGAACCAGGCGGCAGGCGAGCCCGAAGAAGGCGCGTTGCTCCTCGTTCAGGTCCCAGTCGTACCAGGTGATCTCGTTGTCCTGGCAGTAGCCGTTGTTGTTGCCGCGCTGGCTGCGCGCGATCTCGTCGCCGCCGCAGATCATCGGCACGCCCTGCGAAAGCAGCAGCGTGGTCAGGAAGTTGCGCATCTGCCGCCAGCGAAGCTGCTGGATGGCGGGATCGTCGGTGGGACCTTCGGCGCCGCAGTTCCACGAGGCGTTGTCGTCGCTTCCGTCTCGATTGTCGTCGAGGTTGGCCTCGTTGTGCTTGCCATCGTAGGCGACCAGGTCGGCCAGCGTGAAGCCGTCGTGCGCGGTGACGAAGTTGATGCTCGAGGAACGGAGGCGTCCGGCCTGCTCATAAAGATCGGCGCTGCCGCCCAGGCGCGTGGCCACGTCCGCATGAAGTCCCATCTCGCCGCGCCAGAATTTGCGAATGGTGTCGCGATAGCGCCCGTTCCATTCGGTCCAGTTGGCCGGAAAGCGACCGACCTGGTAGCCGTCGGGCCCCAGATCCCAAGGCTCGGCAATCAGCTTGACCGCGGCCAGCGTGGGGTCCTGGTAGATCGTGTCGAAGAACGCGCCGAGCTGGTTGACCTCGTCGAGCTCGCGCGCCAGAGCAGCGGCAAGGTCGAAGCGGAAGCCGTCCACGTGCATCTCGGTGACCCAGTAGCGAAGACTGTCCATCAGAACCTGCAGCGAGTGCGGATGCACCATGTTCAGCGTGTTGCCGCAGCCGGTGTAGTCCATGTAGTAGCGCGGATCGTCGGGCACCGTGCGGTAGTAGGCCAGGTTGTCGATGCCGCGGAAGGAGAGGGTGGGACCCATCTCGTTGCCTTCGGCCGTGTGGTTGTAGACCACGTCGAGGATGACCTCGATGCCGGCAGCGTGCAGCCTGCGGACCATCTCGCGGAACTCGGCGACGACGCCGAAGGGATGCTCGCGGGATGCATACAAAGGATGCGGCGCGAAGTAGGCCAGCGTGTTGTAGCCCCAGTAGTTGCGCAGACCCCTGTCGACCAGATGACGATCGTCGAGAAAGTAGTGCACCGGCATGAGCTCGACGGCGGTGACGCCCAGGCGCTGCAGGTGATCGATGACGGGGTCGCTGGCCAGCCCAGCATAGGTGCCGCGCAAGTTCTCGGGCACGCCTGGGTGGCGCATCGTCAGCCCGCGAACGTGCGTTTCGTAGATGATGCTCTGATGCCAGGGCACGCGCGGCGGCTCATCGCCGCGCCAGTCGAAGGTGGCATCGGTGACCACCGCCAGTGGCGCGAACGCGGCGCTATCGCGCTCGTCGAACGAAAGATCGCCGTCGGGTGAGCCGATGGTGTAGCCGAACACCGAGTCGTCCCAGCAAAGCTCGCGTCCGATCGCCTTGGCGTAAGGGTCCAGCAGCACCTTGTTGGGATTGAAGCGCAATCCGGCGGCCGGCTCGTAGGGGCCATGGACGCGATAACCATAGAGCTGGCCGGGGCGTACGTGCGGCAGGCAGCCGTGCCACAGGTCGTTGGTGCGCTCGCGCAGGCGCACCCGTGCCGATTCGCGAACATCGCCGGGGCTGTCGAAGAGGCACAGCTCGACGGCTTCGGCGCCGGCGGCGAAAATCGAAAAGTTGGTGGCCGACCCTGTCCAGGTGGCTCCCTGGGGAAACGGATCGCCGGGCAACGGCACCACCTCGGTGGCGCCCTCCTGTGTGAGTGCGTGCAATTCCATCCGCTTCATCCGGCCGGAGCCGGGCTGCGCACGCGGCGCAAAAATGGCGAGTGTTCAGCTTAGCGCGCCCGCCGGCAGTGGGTAGGGGGCGGGGGAAGAATCCTGCAAGTGTACCGGACCTATTGGACCTCGTAGGCGTCGCTACTCTGGCCGGCCAGGCGCGAGGTTCGTGACCGCGTCGGAGGCCGGCGCGTGCGGTCCGAAAATCAGCATCAGGGAGCTCAGCTGGTAGCCGCGCACCGTGATGCGAGCTTCGCCGGTGTATCGGTCGTCTCCCGAGACGATTCGGTAGACGCCGTCCTCCAAGTCGGTAAGGAACGTAAAGCGGCCGGCCTGGTCGGTGCTGGTGCGCGCAACCTCCTGCGCATCCCCGTAAAGGATCAACGACGTGAATTTCATCGGAGTCTCGACGAACCTCGAGTGCCTTACCATGGCCTGACCTTCGACACGTGTCAGCGCCGCCTGTCGTTCGATGCGAACCGGAATTCCCTGAAGAACGCCGGTGGCGTCGTAGTGCTCGCCGCTGAGGTAGTTCAGTTTCGACTTCGGGCGGCTGCGTGGACCGCTGACGCAGCCGGCCAAGGCCAGTGGCAGGCCGACACCGACGGCGATTAGTGTGCGAAGCGTTCTCGGTGACATCGTCGGATCATCCTCCGGCACTGGAACATGCCCGATTGCCAAGCTGAGGGAAGGGCAGCGGCAATACGTGCGACCTGCGCACCGCCGCGCATTGTCCCGGCCCGACCCCCTCCCGTATAAACGCGCCTTCGCTCGCGCATAGCGCCGGGAGGTGATCGTGGAGGAGCTGACCAAGGGCCTGGAGTGGCTGGCCAATGTGATGTGGGGACCGCCGACGCTGATCCTTCTGGTCGGCACGCACGTCTATCTGACCTTTCGCCTGCGCTTCATCCAGCGGTTCATGCCGCGCGCCATCCGCATCTCGCTGGAACGAGGCGCCGAAGGCGAGGGCGACGTCTCGCAATTCGCTGCACTGTCGACCGCGCTGGCGGCCACCATCGGCACCGGCAACATCGTCGGCGTCGGCACGGCCATTGCGGCCGGCGGTCCCGGCGCGGTGTTCTGGATCTGGGTGACCGGGGTCTTCGGCATCGCCACCAAGTACGCCGAAGCGCTCCTTGCGGTGAAGTATCGGATCCGCTCCGCCGACGGGACGATGGCTGGCGGCCCCATGTACGTGCTCGAGCGAGGTATGAACAATCGCTTCCTCGCCATCATGTTCGCCGCCTTCACGGCGCTGACGGCGCTGGGGATCGGCAATGCGGTTCAGTCCAATTCGGTGGCCACGCTGGCGCATGAGCAGTTCGGCATCTCGGCCTGGATCACCGGCGCGGTGCTGACGGTGCTGACGGCGGCGGTGATCCTCGGCGGCATCCGCTCGATCGGCAAGGTCTGCGAGTACCTGGTGCCCTTCATGGCGATCTTCAACATCGTCGGCTCGCTCATCATCCTGGCGATGCGGTGGGACACGATCCCCGAAACGATCTCGCTGATCGTCAGCTCCGCATTCACGGGACACGCCGCCGTGGGCGGCTTCGTCGGCGCGGGCATGCGCGAGGCGATGCGCTACGGCGTGGCGCGCGGACTGTTCTCGAACGAATCGGGCCTTGGGAGCGCGGCCATCGTCGCGGCCGCGGCGCAGACCAAGGATCCGGTTCGCCAGGCTCTGGTGTCGGCGACCGGCACGTTCTGGGACACGGTCGTCATGTGCGCGATCACGGGCCTGGTGTTCGTCAACTCCGGCGCGTGGACCAGGGGGCTGACCGGCTCGCAGCTCTCGGCCGCAGCCTTCGGCGACATCCCGGTCGTCGGTCCCATCGTGCTGACCGTGGGCCTGCTGACGTTCGTGTTCGCCACACTGATCGGCTGGTCCTACTACGGCGAGAAGGCCTGCGAGTACCTGTTCGGCATCCGCTCGGTCATGCCGTATCGCTGGTTATGGGTCGTGTTCGTGATGGTCGGCTCAGTCCTGCCGATGCCGCTGGTGTGGGCGCTCTCCGACATCACCAACGCGCTGATGGCGCTGCCGAACCTGATCTCGCTGCTGTACCTGACCCACGTCGTGGTCGAGGAGACGCGCAAGGATTTGTGGTAGCGGGCGGCTTTCCGCTGCAGCACGGCCTGCGCCGCAAGCTCCAGGCCGCGCTCGGCCAGCCACTGGCTGCGGAAATCGGCAAGGAAGAATTCGCGATCGACGCCGGCGATGTCGTGCAGCCGAGTGATGACTTCTTTCGAGCCTGGCGAGCCGCTCGCGCAGCGCCTCAACGCGCAGTACCGCGACGCTCCTTGACGCGCTCGGACAAGTACCGTTGCTGAACGCGCCGAAAGGGCTGGAAGTCCTGGAATCGCGAAAGGCTCTGGATTTCGAACTCTGCCTGCTCTCGCGTGTCCCTTGCCAGCAGGCAGCGTCCGGCCGTTACCACCTCGAAACGGAGCGCGGCGGCGCATCGTTCAGGATGACCAGGTCCACACGCGCAACGACGCCGGCAAGTCGAGCACGCAGGTCGTGCTCGACGTCCCAGTCCACCGCATGTTCGAGCAGCAATGCGATGTCGAGGTCGCTCAGTGGTCCGCTGGTTCCGCTAACGGTCGAACCGAACGCGTAGACGAGGCGCACGCGCGGGTCGTCCTGCAGCACATCGAGCAGTGCCTGGTACGCCGCGGTGGTCATTCGCGGCGATGATAGGGAGCGGCAGGCAGGACGGCAACTCGGCACACACGGCTCATGCGCGTGCAGTAGAGCGCATTCCCCATCGTTCCGAGCTGGGCAGCCGCATGGATCGGCGCCGAGCGCCGCCGCGACATTCCCCTATTGTCCAGACCCCGCCGGCCGCATATATCCGCACCAATGCAGCGATCGGCCGCCAGTCTCCTCCCGAGCGAAGCCGTCGTGATGGGCCATTCCTGGGCCGGCAACGCGTCGGCCAGCACCGTCGGCGAGGCCGACCCGGGCCCGTCGCCCGAAGAGATCCAGCTCTACCTCGACTCGGCACGCAAACCGATCCTGCTGGACCGCGCGCGCGTCATGGTCGGCGCGGTCATCACGATCACGATCGCGTTTCTCGGCGTGACGTTCGCCGCCGGGAATCCATCGGGATGGACACCGCAGGCGATCCGTTTCCTCAACCTCGGGCTGCTCGTCGGTGTCTGGCGCTACCTTCGCATCGACCGCCGCATCGTCGAGATCGAGCGCGCCACGCTGCTGGCGATGGCCTTCAGTTGCGTGTGCTCGGCCGTCGTCTCGACGATCCAGGCCGAGCCCGTCAACACGGCACTCGGCATGCTGGCGGTCACGCTCAGCAGCGCGGCGTTCCTGCCCTGGCGCATGCGCATGCAGGTCGCGCTCGTCGTCATCTGCTCGCTGGCGCTGTCGGCTTCGCTGCTCCACCTCCAAGCCCAGCTTCGCTTCACCACCGCCATCACGGCGGTGACGGCAGCGGGAGCATTCATCGCGACGGTCTACATGGTCTGGACGCTGCACGAGGTTCGCCGCCGCGGAATCCTCGACGACCTGATGCGCCGGCGTGCCGAGCAGCATCTGCAGGTGGCCAACGACGCTCTGGAAGAGCGCGTGCAGCTTCGCACGGCGGAAGTGCGCGCTGCGATTCGTGAGCTGGAGACGTTCAACTATGCGGTCTCCCACGACCTGCGAAGCCCGCTTCGCATCATTCACGGCATGGTGCAGCTGATCGAAGAGGAGTTTCCCGGTCCGCTCGACGAGCTTACGGCCAGCCGGCTGGACCGCGTCAAAGCGGCGACGCGTCGTCTGGGCGAGCTGATGGATGCGATCCTGGCAAGAAGTCGCGTCTCCCAGGCCGAGATGCGGCCGATCCTGCTCGACCTGGCGGGCATGGGCGACGATGCGATGAGGCAGCTTCGAGCCGACAATCCCGAGCGGGCCGTGGAGTGGGTGCGCCCGCCCGAGCTGGACGTGATGGGCGATCCGATGCTCATTCGCCTGGTGCTGGAAAACCTCCTCGACAACGCGTGGAAGTTCACCCGCGGACGCGAGCCGGGGCGCATCGAGCTGGGCACACAGACCAATGACGGCGGCAGGGAGATCTTCGTACGCGACAACGGTGTCGGCTTCGACAAGACGCACGCGGCCAAACTCTTCGAGAGCTTCCAGCGCTTCCACGGCGACGAGTATGAAGGCCACGGCATCGGCCTTGCGATGGCGCGCCGGATCATCGAGCGGCACGGCGGCTCGATCCGCGCCGAGACCGAGCTCGGTGTCGGTACGACGATCTACTTCGCTCTGGGGGACTTGCGCGGATTGCGTGCGTAGCGTCTCGCAGCACGACCATTCCCATGCGAACGGGGACCGGGGTCTCATTGGACCGCCAGTCCCCGCTGCCCCCGCAGCTCGTCATTGCGTGCGGAACGCCGCTCGCCTCGATGGGCGTTGGGTTGCCGGCGCGCGCCGGTGCCCGAGCGCCCTACTTGCCCTTGCCCCCACCGCCGCCGTGATCACCGCCACCGTGTTGCGAGCTTCCGCCGCCTCGGCCGCTGGACCCATGTTTTCCGCCGCCGCGGTCGCCACCGGACTGCGATTTGCCACCCTTGCCGTCGCGGCCGCGATCCGCGCCCTCGTCCCTGGAGCTGCTCCTGGCGGGTTGCGAGCGTTGCGCGCGGTCCTGCGGTCGGGCGCTGCCCTTGAACTGCTGCTGCGGACGCGCCGAGCCGCGCCGCTGCGGATCAGGCGGCACGTTCTTCAAGTTGCGCTGCGGCACGGCTGCCTGGTGCCTCGAATCGTTTCCGCGCTGGCCGCCCTTCCAACCGGGCACGCCCCAGTTCTGGCGCGAGCTCCAGTAGTTGTTCGATTTCCACGAGCTCCAGTTCTGCTCCACGCGATCGTGCGGCATGCGCTCGTAGTTCCACGCCTGGCCTTCCCACCGGCGATTGCGGTAGTCGTCGCGCCAGCCCTGACGCACGTTCCCGTAAAAGTGCGGGACCGAAGAGTACGCTGCCCATCCGCTGTCGTACGCATGCGATCGATACCATCGCCCCTGCCACGGACGCCACCAGAAGCCGTCGACGAAGTAGACCTCCTCCGCAATGTCGGGTGCGACATAGATGTCGTGGCCGGGCAGCACCACGACCTGCGGAGGTCCGGCAAAAACGATCGGTGGAGGGAGCGGGATGCCGACGTGGACGCTGAGCTGCGCCGCTGCCGGAGTAGCCACCGCGATCTCGGCCAGGATGACGACCCCGAGCAGGATTCGGGTTCCAAGATACTTCGTCTTCATTGAGAAGCCTCCTATCGCGACGATGCACATCGCTCTGCAAGTGTAAGGCGGCGATGTCCGCAGAAAAGGCCGGACAACTACTCGCGTACAACCACGCGCGTTGGTGTGCAGGCGAGGTTAGCTAGGGCTGAAGCTGCACGACATTGATGCTCGGCAGCCACGCCACGGTGACATGGCGCATCGGAATGTACGCGCTGCGCGAGGCGCTAGACGAGTTCCGGTTGAGCCTCCGACATGGAGTGGCGCGGCAGGCTGATCGTGAACACGCAACCGGAGCCCGGCACATCGCGCACCGAGACGGTACCGTTGTTGGCTTCCACGCAGCGCCGGCAGATGGACAGGCCGAGCCCGAGGCCGGATTTGTCCGAGCCGCTCTGCGCGAAGGCCGTGAACATCGTTTCCTCGGCACCCTCCGGCAATCCGCCGCAGTGGTCCTTGACGTCGATGATCACCCTGTCGGCGTCCGCGAACGCGTTCAGCGTGACTTCGGTCTTGTGCCGGGTGAACTTGAATGCGTTCTGCAGCAAGTTGCCCACGGCGGAGAAGAGCGTGTCCTTGTCGCCGTCGACCGCCAGGTCCGGGTCCACCGCAGATACCGTGAATTCGCATTCGCGGGCCTGCGCCTCGAGCGACGCGGTCACGTCGACCTCCGCGATGAAGCGCGACACGGACATCAGCTCGTAGCGAAGCGGCATGCCGGCAGCCACGCGTACGTCGGCCAGGGAGCGGTCGATCAGGTTGCGCAGACCTATCAGGCTGCGATCGAGGACGGCCCCAATGGCCCCGCCAAGGCCCATGTTGCCGATCTTGATCGCCGTAACCGCAAGCGACGCTGTCGCGATGGCAGCGGGCGTGACCTTCGCCAACAGCCATGACCATGGGGCGTGGTCAGGGTGATCGCGTTCGGCTGACCACGGCCCGCAACAGGCAGCCCTTCTCAGTAGCTGGTACGGGTCTCGGTCTGCGTCGAAGTTCGCTTCTTTTCCACGACCACGGGCTCGACGGGCGCAGCCTGGATCGTTTCGGTGGTGGAGCTTCGTACTTCGCGCCGGCTGGAGCAGCCGGTCGTTGCGCAAACGAGTGCGAGGATGCCGAGCACGGGGATGAGCTTGTTCATGATCTGCCTTCTGGAAACGTGCCGAAGACGGCTTGCCTCGTTTGGAAGCAAGCCACCCTCGCTCGGTTGAAAACGCGAGTCGGTCAATGGGTCCGGGTACGGGGTCTTCTTCGCGAATGACCTGTCGCCTCGTGTTCGATGTGCCGAGCGTACAGGGACCGTACCGGCGCGTGTAGATCGGAGAACTACGCGCGTATTCCTACGTAGCGCGCCGATGCACGCACGCCGGCGACCTCGTTACCGGTCGGCGCTGGCGAAATGCGCGATCTGGTCGTCGTAGGCTTTCGCGAAGGCAGGACGCGCGCACGCACGATCGACGTAGGATCGTATGGCAGGGAAGTCGCCGGCAGCCCTTACCTTGGGAACCCGAAGCGCATCCGACATCAGGATGTCGGCAACGGTGAAGCGTCCGGCAGCGAGCCACTCGCGCCGCGCCAGGACGGCTTCGAGTCGTTCCAGACGCTGAAACATCCACTGTTCCAGCGGGTTGCCGGTGTCATTGGACAACCCGATGAACCACCAGGGCACCGAGACCATCTCGATCGAATTGAGCGCCGCAATCGTCCACTGGAGTGTTTCTGCCTCTTCCTTGGGGCTGCGGGGCATCAGCTTTTCGCTCTTGCGCGCCAGATGCAGAAGGCATGCGCCGCTTTCGAACAGGGTGACCTCTCCGTCCTCCAGGAACGGAACCTGGCCGAAAGGCTGACGTGAGAAGTGGTCCGCGCCGCGGTCCCTGAACGGGACCGACCGGACTTGGTAGTCCAAGCCGGCTTCCTCGCATGCCCAGCGCAGCCGGATGTCGCGGACGTGGCCTCTAGGACCCTGCGGCACCCAGTCGAATGTCCAGATGGTCAACGGCCGGGTCATGTTGCCTCTCCGCTGCACACTTCTGCGGTGGAGTGCGCAGGTATCGTTGCGATCTTTACGGTCCCTTGGCCTTGAACTGCTCGGCGTCGTTGCGTTTGGGCGTCGTGAACGTCGACTGCCAGCATTCGTCGGTACCGTCGTCGACCAACATCTGGACAGTGACGTCGGTGTCCAGGCCGTTCGGTGCCAGGTCGGGGTCGGGAACCTCGAGACCTTTGCCCTTGAGCAGCATTTTGGCCTTGCCATCGCCGCCGCTGATCAGCTTGAGCGTGGAGACGCCGCGAGGCTGCGCAGCCTTGTCCTTGAACTGGCACTTCTTGCCGGCCTTGATCTTCCAGCAGTCCTTGCCGTCGCAGGTGCCGCCGGGCCGCACGACGATCTCCGCCAGCGGCTGCGGCTTCGCCGAGTCGTCGTAGATGCAGAAATGGTAGTTGCCTGTGGAACTGCCACCGCCGGCGGCGGCGCTGCAAAATTCGTCGAACGTCGTTGCCTCGCCCTTCGACCACTTCCACTTCACCTGGCGTTTTTGCGGCTGGCCTGCAGGATCCTTGATCTGCAACTGGCCTTTGCCAGGTGCCGTGACCAGGTGGCAGCTCTCGGCGGGCTGAGGCTGCGGTCCGCACAGCGATTCGATCCTGCAGCTCGCGTCGCAGCCGTCGTCGGCCGACGAATTGCCGTCGTCGCATTCTTCGCCGGGCTGATCGATCGTTCCGTCGCCACAGTTCGGATTCGAGATCTCGCCGGTAAAACCGAGGTTGTTGAAGTCCACCTCGGCGTTGCTGCCGGTCAGGACTGCGTTGACGTAGCGAACCTTCGATGGAAACGACAACGGAATGTTCTCGGCGAAGATCGGATTCCCGCCGTTTCCGCCGAGCGCCGGCTCCACGTCCAGAAGGGTCCCGACCAGCGCCATCGATGAGTCGAAGAACGTGAAGTCGATGTCGTCGACGTCGAAATTCTCGGTGTGGTAATTCCAGATGTGCAGGGTCGTCAGGTCGTACTCGACCAGCAGGTCGAAATCGAGCTCGAGCGGGCCGCCCGAAACCCACACGTGCGTGGTCGGGCTGATGTGGTCTTCCGGTGAGGCCGCGGTCGGCGCGTCGATGACGTTGGCCAGGGAAACCGCCGTCGTCTGATTCGCGAACGGTTCGGCCGCCATGCTCTCGCCCAGGGCGACGGTCATGTTCTGGTCGTTCAGATAAGCCGGCGCGGCATGTGCAGGGGCGTTGACGAACAGGAAAGCGGTCGTAGCAGCGGCGATGCGGAGCGAACGGACCATACGCGTATCTCCTCGTGGCCGGCGGAGTCGGTCCCGCCCGCCCCTCGGCAACCAATCTGGCCGAAGATGCCCAGGTTGACCAGCCGCCTTGCGAGTACGGGCCGGCCGATATCCCCAGGATGCGGCATGCTCGCGTGTGATTTCCGTGATGCCGACGTACCGGACGCCCCGCTACTCTTCGTTCGACCACTTGAGCTGAAACTCGACCTCTTCCTCCGCGCCGCTGCGCTCGTGCTCCAGATTGATCGTCGCTCCGGCCGGAATGGAGATCCGCTCGCCGCCGATCGAGATCTGGAACCGGCGCCCCTGCTCGATGCAGTCGGCGAGCCGTCGCAGCTTGGCCACGAACTGGCCGCGCGGGTAGTCGCGCTCGATATCGCGGGACGGTTTCTTCTTGCGTTGTGCCATGGGGAATCCTCCGCCGCCGTCCTAGCTCAGCCGGACTTGCCGCACCACAGCGCACACGGACCGCCTACCTGAAGTCGAGGCTGACGGCCGACAGGCGGGGTTTGCGAGCGCGGAGGTATCGAGTGCGTAGACGAGAGCCGTAGCGCCACTAGCCGCGATCCATCTCCGCCAGCAGCGCATCGGCATCGCGCACGTCCGCTTCGTCGGCGCCGCCGGTGATCGCTCCGAGCGCCGTCGCCAGCTGCCGGCGTGCCTCGTCGCGGTCTGCGGCCGTCCGGCCAAGCCGGCAGAGGTCGACCGTGGCGCGTAGCTCGAACAGCCGCAGCCCTTGCGACCGCGCAAGCCCGATGGACTGCGTCAGGACCCGTGCCGCCTGCTCGCGCTCGGAGATCACGCCGGTCGCGTCGCCGCGCGCAAGCAGGATAGCGGCTCGCTGGCGCAGGAACTCGGAATCGTAAAACCGGGTCTCGCCGCGCGTCTCGAAGGCGGCTTCCACCGCTTTCTCGGCCTCCACCAGGCGACCCGTGGCCATGCATGCATCGGCGAACATGCTGCACGCACGTGCGACAGGCAGCAGGCCAGTGCCACGAAGCAGGTCTACCATTTCGCGCATGGGCTCGAGCAGGGTCTCGTCGCGGGATTCGCGTACGTTGGCCCAGTCTAGAGCGAGCCGGTTCATTTCCCTGCCGTAGGGAAGGGCGTGTTCCTCGCCGTGGGCCAAGGCTTCGGTCGCGAACCGTCGTGCCTGGACGGGGTCGCGCCGTAGCACCGACAGCAGGGCGGACGCGTTCAGCACGTAGGCGAGGTAGAAAGGCTGCTCCTTGCCGCGCGCCATCGTGACCGCCGATGCGGTCAGCTGCCGTCCTCGCACGAAGTTTCCGGCCGCGGTCAGTGACCATCCCAGTGCGAAGGTCGACGGTATGGCCGGGTCGTAGCCCGACGCGTCCAGCCGCATCGCATCGGAAGCATCGTGGTCGATGGCTGCGACCGCGCGCTCGAGATGGGTGATCGCCGCCTCGATCTCACCGAGAAACATGAAGCTCTGTCCCATCGACAGATGCGTGGCCATCAGCGCGCTGGGCGAGGCATCCGGCCCCGCCAGCAGGAGCATCTCCTGGGACAGACGGAGCGCTTCGCGTATCTGCCCGGTGTACGCTTTGGCCAGGACGATCACGCTCAGCGAAGCGGCGTACTCGGGCGCGTTCGCCATCGAATGGCCGAGCGTACGGGCTTCCTGCCAGACCTGCTCGGCTTCCACGCTGTCGAGCCCGTGCACGGTTCCCAACGCCACCCCGAGAGCCGTCATCGACTTCAGCAGTCGCTCCTGACGCTGCGGATTCATCGGAGCGTTCTTCAGCAACGTCACGGCATGACGGTACATCGACGCGGCCTCGTGCGCGGCGCACCGCGCATAGGCCTTGCTGGCCAGGATCTCGATGTAGTCGGTTGCGCGCAGCGCGTCGCCCGCGTGCTCGAAATGAAAGCTGAGCGGTCCGGCGATCTCTTGGCGATGCTCGCCGTAAGCAGCTTCCAGCACCTCGGCGATCCGCCCATGCAGCAGCTGGCGTCGCGCCGGCGTGACGCGCCGGCTGAGGATCTGGCGATACAGGGCATGGCCAAAGCGGTACTCGCATCCGCGCGTCCCGTCCGGCCACACGACCTCGTCGCCGCGTTCGAAGAACTGCGCGGACCGCGCCAGCGGTTCGAGCTCGGCTTCGACTTCGGCGCAAGGTCTTTGCTCTGCAGCGGCCACGGACAGCGAAGAGAAGTTCGTCCCGACCAGGCTGGCGGCTTCCAGCAGCAACCGAGTCGCAGGCGCCAGCTGATCGAGACGGAACGCGATCAGATCGCGCGTGCTGTCGGGCACGACGGCGGCAATGGAATCGAGGTCGACGGTGCAGCGCCAGACGCCATCCTCTTCGCGCAGCCAGCCGCGATGTTCGAAGTCCGCGAGCGCGTTTCGGAGGAAGAGAGGATTTCCCGCACTGAGCTCGCCAAGACGCTCCGCCAGACCCTCGGGGAATCGGTGCCCGGGAAAACGCACATCGAGGAACGATGCCACGCTGTCGTTCGCAAGACCCTCGAGCAACACCTCGACGCACTGGCGTCTGGCTACCAGCTCGTGTTTCAGACGAATGATCGGATGTTGCTGCGCAATCGCGTCCACCGAGCGATAGGTGCCGACGACGAGCAGCCGAGCCGGTTCGCGACGTGCCGCAAGCCCGGCCAGCAATCCGACGGTGGCCGAATCGCTCCAGTGCAGGTCTTCGAGCACGAGCACGATCGTGCGCGCGGCAGCGGCCACCTCGATCGCGCGCTCGAGCTCGTGTTGGAGGCGAACGCTGGTGGTCGCTATGACGCTTCTTCGCAGCTCCTCGAGCTGGGCGCGACTCGAGAGTTCGGGCATGGAGAGCAGCCAGCTCGGCGCATGCCTGCGGAAAGCCTCCACGGCCTCCTGACCTGCCCGTCCCAGTGCCTGCCCGACCGCCTCGCGCACGGGCCGGTACTGGTAGCCGGCGCCGGGGGTCTCGATGCATTGGCCGCGACCGACGATCGCTGCATTGGCGCGTTCGGCCGCGCGCAGGAAGCTCTCGACCAGGGCCGTCTTTCCGATGCCGGGCTCGCCGGTCACCAAGACGACTTGGCGGCGCCCGTCCTCGGCGGCCGCAAGGCACCGCACCAGCATGGCGATGCTTTGGGAACGTCCGACGAAATCGTCGGCTGGCACGGCTTCGAGCTCGACGGAGACGCTGGGGCCGGTAGCGGGCGCCGGATCGACAGGGGTCGGACCGACCCACCGGAAACCGCGCCGATGCACGGTTTCGATGAACCTCGGTTGCCGAGTCTGATCTCCGAGCGCCTGGCGAAGCTGCCCCACGGCGTTGTTGAGGACGGTCTCGGTGACGGCGATGCCGGGCCATACCGTATCCAGCAGGTCGCGCTTGGTGACGAGGTGGCCGGGCCGTTCCATCAGCCGCCGCAGCACCAGGAACGCCTTGGGAGGAATGCCGATCTTCTCGTCGCCGCGCCAGATGCACTCGGCGGCGTCATCGATGCGCGGCACGTCGCGGTCGCGAGAACCCATGGCCCGCCAACTACCACCCAGCGTGGCGACCAGTCCAATCGCCGGCTGGCGGCCAATGCCTGGACCAGGACCGAACGTGTACCAAACGTTTAAAGGCCCTGAGGACTCGCCGACCCGCGCGTTGCTAGCCTGCATCCATGTCGAGGGCGACGCCGTCAACGAGACGGCGCTCAAAAAGGAGAGAGCGATGACAGCATGGCAGCGACCCGAGGTCCGGAAGATGCATTGGAAAGCCACGACGGCCGTGCTGGCGGCCGCGATCGCCTGGGCAACGCCGGCGGCCATGGCGCAGACGGCCGAGGGTTTGGCCAGGTGCCAGAGCAGCGTGGCCAAGGAGAGCGGCGCCTACGTGCGCGGCGTCGTCGATACGGTCGGCCGGTGCCTGGCAGTGGCCTCGGAGCTGGCTCTTGCCGGCCAGGACGTCGCGGAGGGCGCCGGCGCCGATTGCGTCAAGAGCCTGCAGCGGATCACCAACTCGGCGCAGCCGACCAAGACGCTGCCCGCGAAGTTCGACGCGCGCCTCGGCAAGGCCTGCGATCCGGAGCTCAACCCCGGCCTCGTCCATTCCGAGGCCGACATCTATACGATCGGCACGGCAACGCTCGGCGCAGCCAAGCTGGAAGCGTACTGCCAGAGCTTCGGAGGCAGCGGGACCATCGCGGATTTCGACGATTGGCGCGACTGCATCCGGGCCGCTGCCGAATGCCAGGCACGGCAGGCCATCGCCACGCAATGGCCGAGAGCGCTCGAGTACACGGCCCAACTGCTGGGTGCCTCCGACATTCTCGCCAGCGACGATGCGCTTGCCGCGCTGGAGGAGATCGACGCGGCCATCGAGGGGGTGACCGATGACGACGTGCCCGAGATCGTCTGCGGAATGACCGAAGGCACCTGTGGAGACGGGCAGATCAACGTGGCGGGCGAGCAGTGTGATGGCGCCGATCTTGGCGGCCAGAGCTGCGCGAGCCTGAATTTCCTCGGCGGAACGCTGGCGTGCTCGGGCTGCGCGCTGGACACCAGCGCGTGCACGCGGGCCAGCGGCAATGCCACGGCAGGGGAGGTGCTCGCCGGCGCGACGTTCTCGAACGCGAGCGCCGACGGCCTGACCGGAACCATGCCGAACAATGGAGCGGTCACGCTCACGCCCGGCACGACGGGCCAGCCCATCGCGGCCGGCTATCACGACGGGCAGGGAGTCTGCGCCGGCGATGCGAGTCTGACGGCTGGCAACATCAGGAGCGGCGCCGAGATCTTCGGGGTGGTCGGCACCGTCGTCCAGGCCAGCGGCAATGCGCTCGCCTCCCATGTGCTGACCGCTCAGACGTTCTCCAACGCCGGCGGTGCGGGCACCGGCACGATGCCGAATCGAGGAGCGGTTCAGATCACTCCCGGCACCACCAGCCAGGCCATCGCCGCCGGATTCCACAATGGCGCCGGCTTCTGCGCCGGAGATGCAAGCCTGATCGCAGGCAACATTCGTAGCGGCGCAAAGATCTTCGGCGTCACCGGCAGCGTCATTCCTGCCAGCGGCAACGCAACCGCAGGCAACGTGCTTGCGGGAAAGACGTTCTCCAACGCCGGCGGCCCCGAGGAAGGCGCAATGTTCGACAACGGCGCAGTCACGATCACTCCGGGCACGGCCGATCAGGCCATTGCGGCGGGCTATCACAACGGTTCGGGATCGTGCGCCGGCGACGCCGATCTGGTGGAGGGGAACATCCTGAACGGCGCCGAGATCTTCGGGATTGCCGGGGTTGCGCAGCCTCAGCCGCTGCAGACGGGCCAGACCACCAGCTTCGGCGCAGGCAGCGACGGCGATGCCCAGAAAGGCGCGGGCCGCTACTTCACCGACAATGGCGACGGCACCATCACCGATCACACCACGGGGCTGACGTGGGAGAAGAAGAGCGACGACGGCTCGATTCACGATCGCGACAACAAGTACAGCTGGCAGTCGACCAGCGGCAACATGGACGGAACGATGACGACGGTCTTTCTGGCCGACCTGAACGCGGGAAGCGGATTCGCAGGCCATACCGATTGGCGCATCCCCAACATCAACGAGCTGCTGACCCTGGTGAACTGGCAGACCGGCCTGCACTCGGGGGCGGTCTTCGCGCCTTTCAACACGTCCTGCAATGCCGGCTGCACGCCCCAGACCTGCGACTGCACGCTCACCGACGATCTCTACTGGTCCAGCACGGTCGGCTTCCCCGACTCGGTGGCCTACGCCTTGAGCTTCTCCTCGAGCAAGACCCACGGCCAGCGCGTCCGCAGCAACCTCCAGTACGTGCGCGCCGTTCGCGGCGGCGCCAAGGGCTGCACGCGCTGCGCCAACGAGAACGAGACGTGCTCGTTCACCGGAACCAAGCGAGTCCGTTTCGGAGCCGAGGGCAAGTACTTCACGGGCACGTTTACCGGGGGCGTGGCTTGCGGCAATGGCACCTTCGGCGATCCCATCGAAAATGTCGCCAAGCACTGCGACTACTGCGAGCTTTAGACGATCCGCAGCATTCTGGCGGAAACGGGTCGGCAAAGGCCGGCCCGTTTTTCCGCGTCGGCCCGCCCGATCCCTCGACCAACCCGCGCGCAGTGCCTCGGGCCGTGTCTGTCTCCCCGAATTTGTTGACTGAAACTTGCGCCGTCGTAATCTCCGGCTTGCCGCGCCCATCTCGCGCGGGGGAGGGAAAAACGATGTCTCGTCATGCTTGGAAGGTGCGGCTCGGTGCTGCATTCGTGGCAGTATTCGCGTATTCGGCGGTGGCGTTTGCAGATATGGCCGACCAGGAATCGGCCTGCAGCATAGGTTCCATGAACTTGCTCCAGGCCCAGCCCGCCGGACAGACCTTCCGGCCCTCACAGGACACGCTCGAAGCGGTCGAGCTCGTGCTTGCGGGAGCGAGCGACAGCACTCCCAACGCCGACGTCACCATCACCGTGCGCGAGAACGACTTCGCGGGCGCGATCGTCGGCTCGGTCACCGAAACGGTCGCCCTCGGCCTGTTGAGCGAGCAGCGTTATCTCTTCGAGTTCGCCGCGCCGCTGACGGTGGTTCCGGACGCCACCTACATGCTGGACATCGACGTCAGCAACAACGCCGTGCTGATCCCGTACGGCTCCTGTGGCTACGACCGCGGGGCCGCCTCGTTTACCGGCAATGACGATCCACAATACGATTTCGTGTTCGCCACGTTCGGTCCCTGCGGGAACGGCGAGCCGGATGCCGGCGAGATCTGCGACGACGGCGTCTTTGCCGATCCGTGCTGCGAGTTCCCGTCCTGCCAGTACGCGTCGGCCGATACCGAGTGCGACTTCGACGACAACGAGTGCACCGACGACCACTGCGACGGCGCCGGAAGCTGCTCGGCCAGCGACGTGCCCGAAGGCGCCGCGTGTGCGCAGGACGCAGACCCCTGCATGACCGAGTCATGTGACGGTGCGGGCGCGTGCGTTTCCGCCGCCGATGCCGCCGCGGGGACGCCGTGCACGGGCAGCGACCTCTGCAGCGTCTACGAGTGCGACGGTCTCGGGCAATGCGCCGGATCGGTGGAGCCGGCCGAGGACTGCTCGGTAGCCGAAAAAGCGCAGCTCCTGATGATCGACTCCGCCAAGCCGGGCAAGGACAAGGTCAAGTTCAAATGGAAGAAGGGACCCTTCTTCCTGCCCCAGATCGGAAACCCGTTGAGCGAGACCGATTACGCCTTGTGCGTGTATGACGCGGCCTCGCTCGTCACTTCCGCCACGCTGGCGCCCACGATGGAATGGATCCCCGGGATCGACTACCTCAGCTACGAGAACAAGGACGGCTCTGCAGTAGGCGTCACTGCTGCCAGGATTCAGCTGGAGAGATCGTTCGACGTCGCAACCGTGTCGATGAGCCTGGGCGGCGCCAACTACAACCTGGACCTGCCGATCCTGCCCACCCCGGTGATTGCGCAGATGCGGACGGAAGCGGGCGGCTGCTGGGGTGCCCAGTGGGCTGCTGACGAGGTCAAGAAGAACGACGGCAAGAAATTCTCGAGCAAGGAGAAGAACGAGCTGCCGTAAAGAGCGCTGGCGCGCGGCGCCGCAGCGGCGCCGCGCGCTCGACGCCGTTCGATGGAGGCTGAGGTGGCGTTGCTCCATCCGGCCCCGCCCAGCGCGCCCTCGCCAGCCGCAGCCGCACGCCTCGGTTCCTGCGACGGCCCACCGAAGAGCTACGGCTCACAAGAACAATCCGCCCTACAGCCCCCGGTGCACGCCCCGTCGTCGGCGCCGTCGCACGTCTCGCCTGCGCTGGCCGTGTAGTCGCCGCAGACGATCCCACTGCCGGCCTTGAACCGCTGCGCCGTGTTGGTCTTCCTGTGCTCGGCGGCGAACGCGCTGGTCCAGCACGTGCCGTCGCTGGTGCGGGCCTGCACGATCACTGTCGCGGCGGCATCGAAGAATGTCGCGCCTTCGGCCGGCGGCAGCTCGAGCCAGCTGCCCGCGGCCTTCCATTGCATCTTGGCCTTGCCGTCGGCGCCGGCGCCGGCCTGGAGCGAGACGACGCCCGATGGTGAACCGTCGGCGTCCCTATAGCTCCAGCCCCTGGGGATTCTGCTCTGCCAACCGGGGCCTGCCTCGACGATGAGACTCGCAGCACGCGAGGGTCCGGCGCCGTCATCGAGGTACAGGCACAGGAAGTAGGCGGTGTCGCTGAACGGGTGGCCGAGAGCGTCGAAAGAAGTCTCCTGCCCCTTCTTCCATCTCCAGGTGAGCGCGTCGCGCGTGGCATCGGCGTCGTCGGTGATCGAAAGCGACGTGCCGGCTGCTGCGCGGCAGCCGGCTTCCGGCACGGCCGGGCAGACGTTCGCCTGGCAGACGGGATCGTTGGCGACGTCGAAGGTATGCGCGCACGTTCCGCCGCCGTCGCACGCATCGTCGGTGCAGATCTCGTCGTCGCTGCTGCAGGCGGTGCCGGCCGGCGCGTTGCAGTCGTCGGCCGCCTCGTCACAGGTCGCGGCGCATTGACCGAGACCCGCGCATGGATCTCCGGAATGCGCGGCGCATGCTCCGGCCTGGCACGAATCCGTTCCATTGCAGAAGCTGCCATCGTCGCACGCCGTCCCGTTCGGCTGCGCGCAGCTGTCGGCGGCTTCGTTGCATGCGCCGCAAACCGCGTGGCCGCCGGTGCAGGGGGACCCGGCATGTGCCGAGCAGGTTCCACCCTGGCACGTGTCGGCTCCGTTGCAGTAGAGGCCGTCGTTGCAGGGGCCGGTATTGGCAGGATGGGTGCAAGCACCGCCGCTGCAGACATCGTTGGTGCAAACGTTGCCGTCGTCGCTACAGACGCTGGTGTTGTTCGTATGGACGCACGCTCCGCCAGAGCACGTATCGTTGGTGCATGCGTTGCCGTCGTCGGTGCATGCGTTGGTGTTGTTCGTGTGAACGCAGGCCCCGGCCGAGCAGGTATCGTTGGTGCACGCGTTGCCGTCGTCCGTGCAGGCCGTGCCATTGGGCGTCTGGCACGTTCGTGCGGCTTCATTGCACACGTCGTTGCACTCATTGCCGCCGGCGCACGGGCTCGGCCCCGATGGGACGCATGCGCCGTTGAAGCAGAAGTCGCCGGTCGTGCAGAACAGCGCCTCGCAGGCGCCGCTGCGATGAGCCGCCTGGCAGGTTCCCGTTCCGTTGCAGGTATCGTTCGTGCACTGGTTGGCGTCGGCAGTGCAGGCGGCGCCGGCGCTCTCGTACCGGCACGCGGAGGAGCAGCAATCGCCGTTGGCGTCGTTGCCGTCGTCGCACTGCTCGGTGGGATCGAGCTCTCCGTTCCCGCAACGGTCGTAATCGTAGCCGATCAGGTCGAGCGCGCGGATGTCGGCGGCGGCAATGCTCCATGCCTGTGCCGGGCCAAAGGTGGGATCCATCAGGCCGAGCCGGAGGCCGCTCAGCTCGTCGTCTCTCCAATGGCTGGCCTGCCGTCCGTCGCCGTTATGGGCGCCGGTGGACATGCGATACTCGGCGAACAGGTCGTCGGTGATGTCGGTAGTGCCGTAGGTAGCGCTGCGTGAGAAGGTCGTGAACTGCGCCGAGGCGGTAGGGTTGGTCGCGGTCGTGCGGAATCTCAGCAGGTCGAGGGTCTGCGCTGCTCGTGTTCCGGTCTGGCCGAGATTTTCCATCTGGTCCAGCGTGTCGACGACCGAATGGAATCCGAGCAGGTGACCGATCTCGTGGGATGCGATGGTCTCGAAATCGTAGGTTCCTGCCGTCACGCCGTTGCTGTTGTCGTAGTCGAACGGGAACTGCGTGTTGAACGTGATCGCGCCGTCACTGGCACCGAACATGGCATCGAGGCCGGTGAAGCCGAGTGCCTTGAAATTGGCCTTGGTGGTGCCGAGGCCGCTGACCGTAAAACCCGGCGGCACCTGAAAGGAGACCTGCGCTGCGGTGGGCAAGGACGCCACGATCGCGTCGTCGGCCTCGTCGTTCGCGTCCGACACCAGCGTCGAACGAATCGCATCGAAGTTGGCGGTGAGCACGACCGGAACCGTCTGACCCAAGGTCGCCGGACTACCCAGATTGGCAAGATTACCGCTGATCGTGATGGTGACGGGATCGGTAAAGAGCGCCTCCCACTGTCGTGCCGCGCGCTGGAAGGCTGCCAGCGCCTGCGCGTTGGCGCTCAGTCCCGACCCGGCAGTGATCACGATGTCGAGTCCGGCGGCGCCGCGGGGCACGGGCGCCCTGCGCATCTGCGACGGCAGGAGCTCGATTGCTTGCGGCGGCGGCGACATGGCCGTGCCGCAGGCGACGTCCGCAAAGGCAGGGACGGCCGGAACGGCTGCAAGCAGGCCCAAGGTGGCCAGTGGCAAGGCCGTCCGCCGCAATACGAGAAGAGATCGAGACACGTCGTTTCCCCCGAAGGTCGGTCCTGGCCGACGGAAGACGTCGTCGTCGCCTCGGTCAAAAGGATCCCTACGGACCGGGCGGACTTGAAGCAATTCACCGCCCTCGGTTGCAGCGCGTCAGGCGGCTGCGGGCTCGGCGGCCGCCACCACGCGGCGTCCGAGCGGGAACTTGCGGAAAAGCATGGCACCGGCCAGGTACCCTATCGCCGGCATGCCGGCGAAGATGAAGCGCATGCCGGCCAGGCTTTGCGCGCCCTGCTCGACGTTGGGAACGAAATCGACGGCGCTCAGGATGAACCCGCTTCCGGCCGTGGCCAGCGACCCGCCGATCTTGAGCGCGAACAGCATCGCCGCGTAATAGATGCCCTCGCGGCGGTGACCTTCGCGCTGCTCGTCGCGATCGATGATGTCGGCCATCAGTGAAGCCGACAGCACGCTGCCGCACCCCATCGCCGATCCCGCCAGCGCCAGCAGCCCGAACAGAAGAGGCAGGCGATTCTCGTCGACGAACGCCAGGCCGCCGAAGGACACGGCCGCCAGCAGCATCGACGCCATCCAGGTGTCGCGCGTGCCGAACCGCCTGGAGACGGCGACCCAGACCGGGATGGCCAGCACGCCGGCCAATACGTACGAGCCCGGCAGCACTCCGACGATGTCGGGCCGCTTGAGCACGTACTCGGCGATGTACGGCGCCATCGTTCCCACGGCCCCGACGCCGAAGTTCTCCACGAACCACACCACCAGCAGGATCCTGGCGGCGTCGTCGCGCCAGACGTGCCGCAAACCTTGCAGCATGCTCTGTTCGTGGGTGCGTGCCCGCGCAGCATCGGGAATTGCAAGCGGCGTGATGGCGAGCGCGACCACGGCCACGAGCGCGGCGGGAATGGCCAGCCAGGCGGTTGCGGCACGCGGGTCCTCCGCATTCATGGCCTGCTGGATGGCGGCGAAGGCACCGAGCATGCCGAGCGTGAAGCTGATCTGCTTGAGGCCGAAGAGCCTGGTTCGCTCGTGCGAATCGGTGCTGAGCTCGGCTCCGAGCGCCGCATGCGGGATCGCATACATCGCAAAGGCTGTGAAGAACCCGAACAGTCCGACGCCGACCCACAACGTCGTCATCTGCGGCCCGAGCGAGGCAGGCGGCCTCCATAGCAGCACGAATGTGATCGCCAGCAGCGGCAACGCGGCCAGCAGGAAGGGACGGCGCCGTCCCCACCGGCTGCGGCTATGGTCGCTCCAGTTGCCGACCAGCGGATTGCTGGCCGCGTCCCAAAGCTTGGCGATGGCGAAGAGCACGCCGACGGTGGCAGGCGGAAGCAGCAGCACGTCGGTTGCGAACTTGAGGAAATAGAACAGGACGAAGAAGAGCAGGAAGGAAAGGGCGATCACCGGCCCGCCATAAGCGGCCATCGTGGAGGGGGACAGGCGCGAGGACGTCATGGTGTGCATGCAACTGAAGCACCGCCGGCCGCGAGTCAACTCCTCGGAAGGCACCGCGCGTCCTGCTCTAGACCCGGTCCGGCCGGGCGGAAACGCGCGGACGGCCGCCGTCCTGCGTTCGCTACGCACAACGGCGGCACGGCTCGAGCGATGGCGGCAACCTTGTCGTGTGATCCTGCGTGGCGTAAGAGGCCGCATGCACTCGACTCGCAGGTGGCAACACGTGCTTCGTACCGTCGTCGCTTCGATGCTGCTGGCCCTTGCCGGTGCCGCAGCTGCCGTTGCCGGTCACGGCGCGGCGAGCTACGAGAATCAGCTGAAGATCGAGCAGAAGGCCGAACGCAGGAAGTCAGGCGGTACGGGCGTGCCGTCCGCGCCCCAGCCAGCCGACGATCGTGCCGCGTCGAAGAGCGGCGATCCCGATCGCAGCTTTGCCGCAACACTGCGGCAGAGCCTGCAGGAGGACATCACCGCCGCCCAGCGCCAGATCGATCGGGGCAGCGACCCTGGCCTCGAAAAGCTCGCCGAGAGCATCCTCGAGTCACGCCGAAGGGAAATCGAACGACTGGATGCCTGGCTGTCGGAGAATTCGCGGCGCGATTGATCGCGGCGCCGGTTTCCCGACGCCGCACTGCCAGCACCGCCACGTGGCCGCGGCTCGGTTACTGCCCGTTTACGCCGGTCGCCCTTTTCCGTGGCGCCGAGGATCTCTCGCAGCGCCTGCATGTCCACCGGCTTGACCAGATGATGGCCGAATCCGGCTGCGGCCGCAGCCGAGCGCTGCAGGGAATGGCCCCAGCCGGTCTGGGCGATGACGACGACGTCGGAGGTGCGCCCTGAGCGGAAGCACAGCACGACTGAGGCAGGAAGCGCGTGCACCTGCAGCGGACGCGCCGCACGATCGGGATCGGAAGCGCGGTGCGTTCTCAGCGCTGCGGCGCGAAGAGCTCGTGCCGGGCCGCGGCGGTTATGGCCACCACCGCGGGGTTCTTCAGCTTCCTCTCGACCGAGATCGCATAAAACCTCTCGCGCACCTCATTGGTGCGCCCCAGTATCTCGACGCCGTACTGCGCCACGATCTCGTCCTCGATGACGCTGGGTGCGGCAAAGATTCCCATGCCATCGCCACCGAACTCGGTCAGCAGCGCGCTGTCTTCGAACTCGGCGACCACGTGCGGACGCACGTCCAGGCGCTCGAACCACTGGTTGAGCGCCCGGCGAAGGTTCAAGTTTTCGAGAGGAAGCAGGATGGGCGCGCCGTCGAGCGAGGCGGGGAAGCGGCCGCGATGCTTCCTGGCGATCGATCTGGCCGCGAACACGGTCACGCCGGTCTCGCCGAGCAGATGATGAAACGCACGCACGCTGCTCCCAGGGGGTACCGGCGCATCCGCGATGACGATGTCGAGCGAGTGACGGGCCAGGTCGGCCAGAAGGTCGACGTACTCGCCTTCGTGGCAGATCAATCGGACCGGCTCCGGCAGCGCGAGGGCCGGCTCGAGCAGGCGCCGCACGACGAGCTTCGGAACCGCATCGGCGATGCCGACGTTGAGGCGCAACGGCTGCCCGGTGGAGCGGCCGCGAACCGTGTCGAGCATCTCGCGTCCCAGCGAGAAGATCTCGTCGACGTAGCGCAGCACGACCCGTCCCATCTCGGTAAGCTCGAGACGCCGGCCGGTGCGGACGAAGAGCTTCTCGCCGAGCTGGTTCTCGAGCGAATGGATCTGCGCGCTCAGGGTCGGGTGCGACAGGTTCAGGACCCTTCCCGCCGCGACCAGTCCGCCTTCGCGGGCCACCACCCAGAAATAGAGGAGATGATGGTAGTTGAGCCACTCCAAGGCTCGCGGGTTCTTGTCGGGCATATCGACAGATTATGTCGATATTTCGTTATTGTCGACATAAGCAAACGGGCTTACAACGGCAGCACGTCACGGTCGCGGCCGGATCGAGCCGCATGCAACGAGGAATCAGGTGCCAATCGAGACCATCGGCTCGCCCATGCTGTGGGCGGGCTTTCTAGTTTTCGTTCTTGCCATGCTCGCCGTCGACCTGGGCGTCTTTCACCGCAGCGCACACGAGGTCCGGGTCAAGGAAGCGGCAGCCTGGAGCGCGGTTTGGGTGGCGCTGGCGATCGCTTTCAACGTCGGCGTCTATACCTGGTTCGGTCCCGAGCGCGGCCTCGAATTCGCAGCCGGCTACCTGATCGAGAAGGCGCTGGCCGTCGACAACATCTTCGTCTTCGTGGTGATCTTCTCGGCCTTCTCGGTGCCGGCGCGCTATCAGCATCGCGTGCTGTTCTGGGGCGTCATCGGGGCCCTGGCCATGCGCGCGGCATTCATCTTCGCGGGCGCAGCCTTCCTGGCGCGCTTTCACTGGGGCATCTACGTCTTCGGCGCCATCCTGGCCGTGACCGGGCTGCGGCTTCTGGTGCAACGGCACGAGGACATGCACCCGGAGCGCAATCCGCTGCTGAAGGCGTTCCAGCGGGTCATCCCGGCCACCCACCACATCGACAGCGATCGCTTCTTCGTCGTGCGCGAAGGCCGCCGCTTCGCCACTCCGTTGCTGCTGGCGCTGCTGGCCGTCGAGATCACCGACGTGATCTTCGCCGTCGACTCCATCCCTGCCATCTTCGCCGTGACTTCCGATCCCTTCATCGTCTTCACGTCGAACATCTTCGCGATCCTGGGCCTTCGCTCGATGTACTTCCTGCTGGCGGGGATCATCGACCGATTCGTCTACCTGAAGACCGGTCTGTCGTTCGTGCTGATCTTCGTCGGCGCCAAGATGCTGCTGATGGACGTGTACAAGATCCCGATCGGGGTCTCGCTGGTCACCATCGCCGCGATCCTGGCGATCTCGATCGTGGCATCGCTGCTGCGGCCGCCGGCGCACGACGCGGTCACGCCCGGCAAGCCGTGACCGGAGGCATGCGGCGGCCGGCGCAGGATGCGGCCATGCCAGGCAAATCGTAGATCGGCCTGGGGCCGGGCGGCGCAGCTCGGCGGCCCCAGGGATCACCTGCGACTCAAGTCGTGCGCGGAGACGTCATGTCGGTGCCGCGCGTGCGCGCGAGCGCTTCGAACACCGACGGCGCTCCGGCCAGGAACCAGATCGCGATCAGCGAATCCAAGACCATGCAGCCGAAGGAAGAGGTTGGCATGAACGGCCAGATCGGATTGCCGTACAGGTGGTGCACGACGTCCCAGGCCGCGTGCATCAGCCACGCAATGCCGATGTAGAAGTGCGAACGCAGCGCCAGGTAGACCACGGGCATGAGCGCGGCAGGGTAAAGGAGCTCCCAGACCCCAAGGCCGCCGCTCAGATAGACACCGCTGGCGCCGGCAACGAAGACCGCGTTGAAGTTGCGCCGCGCCGGTTCCCGCACCAGCGACATGACCAGGACGAACACGATCGCGCCGATGGCGGGGCCGATCCAGTCCATGACGTTCATCGGCAGCGGCATGAGCGTGTGTGTCGCCAATTCCCGGTCGTCGAGCAAACGCCGAGGAAAACGGGGTCGGATGAGCCGAAGCCGGCTCACAGGGAACCATCTCATCGCGGCTCGCATGCTCGTCGCTGGACCTGCTGAGGCCCGTCGCGAACCGAAAAGATGCCTGACCCCTTTCGCTCGTTACGGCTGGACCAGAAGACCTCGCACCGCGCTGAAGGCACCTTGCGTGCGCGCGAAGACCACCAGCACCTTGCCGTCTCCGGCCGAGGCCGCCGCCGGCAGTGAGGAGACGACGTTGCTGGCGATCAGTCGAGGCGAAGGATCCAGGGCGTTGCCCTGATCATCGACGGCCACGGCGCGCACCTCGTAGCCGCCACTACCGTCCGGCTGCGTCCACGCCACCAGCCAGCGCGCGCCGTCGTACGCTGCGACGGGGCCGGCCGTGACGCCGGCGGGCACGCTGGCCAGCAGCAGACCGCCATCGGGATCCAGCGCTCCACTGGCGCGAGAGACACGCATCGCCCGGATCTCGGTCATGAGGGAAGAAGTCGCGCCCTGACTCCAGGCTACCAGGAACGTGGCCGCGCCTGCCGAGACCACCGGTCTTCCACCGGCAGCGACGGCCGCGCGCGAACCGAGCGAGAACGGTGAACTCGCCGTATCGCCGTCCGACCACTGCGCGCCGACGAAATCCTGGTAGGGACCCGAGGGCGAGGACGCAGCACCCGCATGCCAGCTCCACAGCGTGCTGCCGCCCAGCGAGTCCATCGCAGCGGCATCGGCCGCCACGTACGGCGGGCCGGTCGGCGGACCGTAGCCGATGCCGGCGCCGGTCTCGGCAAAGCCGGAGTCGAAGTCCAGGAATGCGCCGGCGGGACCGTCGAACATCGGACTGCCGCTGCAGGTGGCGTAGACGTGCCACGCAGCCGCGAAACGCGACGGTCCGGCTCCGGCGGCCGCCACCGGTCCGGCAATGCTGGTACGACAAACGCCGACCGGAACGTGGCTGACGATCTCGTCCGGCGCCTGCATCGAGCCATCGTCGATGCGGCGTCCCATGATCCACTGCTGCGTGAAGCCCGCAGATCCCGGTGCTTCGTCGGATGCGGACCACACGACGTAGAAGGTGCTGCCATCGCTGGCGGTTGCGGAAGCGCTGGTGGACGCGCCGCACCGTTGGTCCGAGGTGGCCACTGCCAGCGGCGCTGTCGAGCCGACGCCGCCGCTGTCGAGGTGTCGCGAAAGAATCTCGCCGTATCGGCGATGCGTTCCGGTCCACGTCACCATGTAGCCGGTTGCATTCCCGGCAGCGCTGACCGTCGTGCCGGCCGGGGCACACGTGACATCGATCTCGCTACCGGTAGCAGGCGAGCAACTGGCGGCCTGGCACTCGTGGCCGCAGGAGCCGGCTCCGGGCGGCTCACAGGTCTCTCCCGAATCGATCACCAGATTCCCGCATTCGGCGGGAACGCCTGCATCGCAGCTGGCCAGGCAGCGCACCTCGCACGTCTGCGTCGCCGGCGGCTCGCAATCCTCGTCGCCATTGACGACGCCGTCGCCGCAGTAGGACTGAAGCGTGCATTCTTCGCTGCAGCTCATACCGTCAGGCAGGTCGCAGTCTTCGGCCGGCTCGAGGATGCCATTGTTGCAGACGCTCTCGATGCATCCGTACGTGCTGCAGCCGGTAAACAGGCTCTGCTCGTCGCTTATGCATGTCGACCACGGACCGTGATCCACGCAGGCGCTCTCGAGCTTCTCGACAGCATGGTCCGTGTTGCCCGTCCCGTCGGCGCGGCAGCAGATGACGGCGTCCGGCACGCCGCAGACCGATTTGACGACGTGCACGTTGGCCTGCCGCCGGCAGTGTTTCGGGAACTCGGCGTCCCGAAGCTCCATACGAAGGACGGCCTTGGCACATCGCCGGTAGTCGCCGCGACTCGCCGCACTCTCGCATGGGCAGGCCTGGTCAATGGCGACACGCACGGCGTGGACGGCCTGGTAGTCGGCGCCGGTCCAGTCCTGGACGTCGCAGATCTCGGCAGCACCGGCGCGAAGAGGGAGCAGCAGAGTGCAGCCAGGATAAGGGCTCGAAGGGTTCGGCAGGGTTCGATCTTGTCCGTCCTTTTTCAGCCGTCGGCGGCTGCCATTCTGGAATGCCCGGACCCTACACCCGCGCCTGGGGCCAAGTCCACACGATCGCGTGCTCGACGCGGACGAAAAGAACGGGGGCGCATCGCGCACACGTTCCCCTCGGGCTATTGCGTTCGTGATGAAACACGACCGACCACCCGCGTGCAAAAGACGATTCGTGGCCGCCCTTTGCCTCGGCGTATTGTTCCTTGCCGCCGCGAGCGCGATCCCGGCAATCGGCGCGCAGAAAAGGAGCGACGGCGTCTCCTTCGAGCAGTGGGTCAAACAGTTCCGCGCCCGAGCCATCGCGCGCGGAGTTTCGGCAGCGACGTACGCGCGCGTCACCGAGGATCTGCAGCCCGACACCTCCGTCTTCGAGAAGGTCAACGCGCAGCCGGAGTTTCACGAGGAGATCTGGCAGTACCTGAACCGGCGCGTCTCCGAGTTCCGCATCAACGTGGGCAGGGAGAAGCTGAAGGAGCACGGCGCGCTGCTGGCTCGCATCGAGAAGGACTATGGCGTTCCTGCGGCGGTGCTGGTTGGCTTGTGGGGAATCGAATCGAGCTTCGGCGATCCGCTGGTGCAGAAGAATCACATGCGGCCGGTGTTTCCCTCCCTTGCCGCGCTGGCCTGGGGCGAGCCGCGAAGAAGGACGTTCTGGGAGGCGCAGCTGCTGCACGCGTTCGTCATCGTCGAGCGAGGATGGGCCAAGCCTGCCGAGATGACCGGCTCGTGGGCGGGCGCGATGGGGCACACGCAGTGGATGCCGGAAGTCTGGCTCAACATCGGTGTCGACTACGACGGCGACGAGCGTGTGTTTCCTTTCGGGCGCCCCGACGACGCGCTGGCCGGCAGCGCTCGCTATCTGGTCAAGCGCGGCAAGTACCGGCGCGGCGAGCACTGGGGATACGAGGTGCGCATTCCCGCCGGCATCAAGGGCGAGGGATCGTCGAAGAGCTACGCGGCCTGGCACAAGGCGGGTGTGCAGCGCGCGGACGGCAAGCCGTTTCCGCAGCCCAAGGCCACGGCCAAGCTATGGGTGCCGGTCAAGGGCGGACCGGCATTCCTGCTCGGCCCCAACTTCTATGCCGTGCGCAGCTACAATCCCTCGATGAGCTACACGCTGGCCATTCTTCATCTGGGAGATCGCATCGCCGGAGGTGGCCCGTTCCTGCAGCCATTTCCCGGCGGCGAGCGGGCACCGACGATGGCCGAGCTGCAGGAGCTGCAGCGCCGCCTGACCGAGCTCGGCTTCGACACTGGCGGCGTCGACGGCCGCGTCGGCACCGGCACCATGACGGCCGTGCAGAAATTCCAGAAGAAGGTCGGAATGACGCCGGCGGACGGCTATCCGGGCGTCAAGGTCCTGCAGAAGCTTCGCGAGATGCAGTGATGTTGCCCGGGCATCGTCACTCGGTGGCGGCGGCCTGCTCGGCCGCGATGCGAAACGAACGCAGCCGCGCCTGGTGGTCGTAGATCTGCGCGGCGATCATGAGCTCATCGGCGCCGGTCTGCGCGATGAACTCCGCCATGCGTCGACGAACCGTTGCCGGTGAACCGACCGCCGAGCACGAAAGGACCGATTCGAGCACCGCGCGCTCGGCAGGCTGCAGCTCCACGCCATACCCCTGGCGCGGCGGGGGAAGCGGGGTGGGACGCCCCCGCCGCAGATTCACGAACGCCTGCTGGACCGAGGTCGACAGCAGCTCGGCTTCCTGGTCGGTGTCGGCCGCGAACACGTTGAAGCCGAGCATCACGTACGGCTCGTCGAGCTGCTCGGAGGGCTGGAAGCGGGTCCGGTACAGCTCCAGTGCTCTCGTCATCTGGGCAGGCGCGAAGTGGGACGCGAACGCGAAGGGAAGGCCGAGCACGGCGGCCACGT